>JAOPTS010000143.1:0-45667 GCA_051531955.1 Reichenbachiella sp. | reverse complement strand
ACACCATCTTTTTTCTTTAGCGTTGCAACTACCTTCTTAGCCATCGTTATTTAATTTCTTTGTGAACAGTATATTTCTTCAAAACAGCATTGAATTTTTTCAACTCCATTCTATCAGGAGTATTCTTTCTGTTTTTCGTTGTAATGTACCTAGAAGTACCTGGCTGACCTGTAGTCTTGTGCTCAGTACACTCTAAAATTACTTGTACTCTATTACCTTTCTTAGCCATCTTAATCTAAAATTATAGTACAATATTTCCTTTATCCGCGGCTTTCTTCAATACTGCAGAAACGCCATATCTATTGATGGTTTTCAATGCAGTTGACGAAACTTTCAAAGTAATCCATTTATCCTCTTCAGGGATATAAAATCTCTTCTTAAAAAGATTCGGATAGAACTTTCTTTTCGTTTTATTTTTCGCGTGAGAAACGTTGTTTCCTACTCTTGGTCTCTTACCAGTTATTTCACAAACTCTTGACATTATTTCTTCGTCTTTAATCGATCTCAAAAAAATCGGAGTGCAAATATAGGCCGATTTTATTACAAACCATAACCGAACTCCAAAACTTAAATACTTTTTCTTCTAAAACTTGAAAGATTATATCTTTCTCGCCTTATATCCCTCCTTTAGAAGGATTGCAACCACTTTATCACGTAGGTCTCCTTGCACAATAATCTCTCGATCTTTCACATTCCCTCCTACTCCACACTTAGTTTTTACCAATTTCCCCAATTCTTTGATGTCTCCGGTCATCCCGACAAAGCCAGTCACCAAGGTAACTTGCTTTCCGCCTCGGTTCTTTTTGTCCAAGGAGACTCTCAATTGTTGATCTTGTTTCGCCAATGTTTCTTCTTCTAATTCTTCGTTCTCTGTATAATCAAAACTGTCCTCAGTAGAATACACCACGCCAACACGGTTTTTGAAATTGCTTTTCTTAGCCATTACAATGATTTCAAATTGGTCACTACCGCAAAGAAACAAAAAAAGTCCCACAGATGCGGGACTAATTTCCTCTATAAGGAATTCTACTTACTTTTATTTTCTTACATCATGCTTTTCGATAGTTTAATTTTATCCTGAATCGCTCTTGTATCCACGTTTACGCCATTTACTTGCTTATTCAACTCTATACTTTTAATATAAAAAGAAACGGCTTCTCTGTGTAGGTTACACTTTCTATAATAATCACCCATCACTTCAGTATTGTATGTGTCTTGTTTGATAGACAATGACTGCTCAATCCACATTTTGGCAGTTGACAGGCCCGCATCACGCTTGAGCAAGTAATTCGCTTGATTGGCCAATAAGACATAATCATCAGGCGCTCCTTGCTCTACAGCTTCGGTAGCTTTAGTGACAGCCTTGTCTTTGGTACCAGCAAATGATGACGTGGTGATTGTGATAATTGCAATTAAAGCGATTGAGAAAATTTTATTAAGATTTTTCATGATAGTTTTTTTAAGTTTTTGACAATTCACTCTTTACCAAGCTTGTGCCAAACAATTAAACAACTGCTTATCAAGCACTTAACCGCATAACCTGCTAATACGAATGTCCGTTATGACTACATATAAGTTCAATAGTGAACAATATTGAACACACAACCTTTCTTGAAAAACATCGTACGTCCCACTTCTTAAATAGAATCTCTTGATTCAGACGTACCACTCTCTTCATCACAAGCGCTTATCAATGGAGGATTGAACCTAGTTGTGCCAACAATGACTGCAGTAGGGCTCAGAATAAACTCAATGAGGGCTATGAGCATAGCTCAATATGAAAACCATAGGTTCGGCTTATTCAAAAAATAAAATTACTCTCTAAAATAATACGTACCCAGCACCAAACAATAGAACAAATAGCAGCGTGCTTAAAGCGAGCTGCTTCAAGAAAGGATCGAGCTCCATAGGACTCTTTTTAGAAAAGACGGCAACTCCATTACGAACCAACAATGGAATGACAAGTAAGAATAAATATTGCCAAATAGAAGAATAATGAATAACAGTAAACACAACTGATGACACAAGCGACAAAGCCAACAGTACAAAATGATATCGTACCGCTGCCCGCCTACCAATCCTAACAGGTATAGATTTTTTTCCCGCCTTTGAATCAGATTCAATATCTCTTATATTATTTACATTGAGAACACCTGTTGCCAGTAACCCGCAACTGATGGCAGGTAACAATATTTCAAAATCAACACTTCTACTGTATAAGAAGTAGGAGCCTAACACACCCACGATTCCAAAAAAAGTAAATACTGAAACATCACCTAATCCCGCGTACCCGTAAGGATTACTACCTGCCGTGTAGGTGATCGCCGCATATATAGCAAGCAGTCCAATCCCTAAAAATACCGCTGCATATACCAGTACATCTTGAAATGCCACATATAACAATGACAAGCCTGCAACAAATGACAAAGCAGCAAAAACATACATTGCCATTTTCATTTGAGCAGCACTAATTGCTCCAGTCTGTACGGCTCTTTTTGGTCCTTCACGATCTTCACTGTCGGCTCCATGCAAAGAATCCCCATAGTCGTTCGCCAAGTTGGACAACACTTGTAAGAAGATGGTTGTCAAAATAGACAACCCAAATATCGACCATGAAAACATATCTCTCCATTGAGCGAGTATGCCTCCCATCAATATACTTGACAATGCCAATGGAAGTGTCCTTAACCTAAAAGCTGATATCCAATCTTTGATCATAGTTGTACAGTCATTCCAACTTTGTTGTTATGTTTTTGTTTTGAATCAGAAACAACAAAGCTGAAGGTATATATTACATTCTATCCGGAACGTTAATCCCTAGCAGCTCCATACCTGCTTTGATAGCCTTAGCAACCTGTAGAGACAGGTTCACTCTAAATGCGACTATATTCTCTCCATCTTCTGTAAAGATTGGTTGATCAGCATAGAATTTATTGTACTCCTTTGCCAAATCATATACATATTGAGCCATAACAGCAGGACTGTAATCATCAGCTGCTAGCTGTATCTTGTTCATATACTCAGACAGCATGTAGATCAGCTCAGTTTCGTTATCTGTCAATGTTAAATCAGTAGATATAGTAGCACCAACATTTAACTCCTTAGCTCTTCTCAAGATAGCTTGGATTCGAGCATAAGTATACTGAACGAATGGCCCAGTATTTCCTTGGAATTCGATTGACTCCTTAGGATCAAAAAGCATCTTTTTCTTAGGGTCTACTTTCAACAAAAAGTACTTCAATGCACCCATGCCTATCGTATCATAAAGCGCTTTAGCTTCCTCATCTGTGAACCCATCTATCTTTCCTAGTTCTCTCGTATGATCTTCTGCAGTCTGTACCATCTCAGCCATCAAATCATCTGCATCTACGACTGTTCCTTCACGAGATTTCATTTTCCCTGACGGAAGGTCAACCATACCGTACGAAAGGTGAAAACATTCGTCAGCCCAGGTATAGCCTAGTTTTTTCAAAATCAAGAACAACACCTTGAAGTGATAATCTTGCTCATTCCCTACTGTATAGACGAGCTTGGTCAAATCAGGAAACTCTTTAAATCGTTGAATTGCAGTCCCAATATCTTGGGTCATGTATACCGCTGTACCATCAGACCTTCTTACGATTTTTTGATCTAACCCGTCTTCAGTCAAATCAATCCATACAGAACTGTCTTCTTTTTCAAAAAAGTGACCAGATTTCAGGCCTGCTTCAACCTCATCCTTACCCAATAGGTAAGTATCAGACTCATAATAAAGCTTTTCGAATGTTACACCCATCTGTTTGTATGTTGACTCAAAACCATCATACACCCAGCTGTTCATTTTTTCCCAAAGGGAATAAACGTCTGTATCTTTAGCCTCCCATTTTCTGAGCATGTCCTGTGCCTCCAAGATGATTGGCGCTTGCTTCTCAGCTTCTTCTATTGTCTTACCAGACGCTATCAGTTGGGCTATTTCTACTTTGTAAGCTTTATCAAAAGCTACATAATATTTTCCAGCCAATTTGTCCCCCTTCAACCCAGAAGACTCAGGTGTTTCACCTTCTCCGAACTTCAACCATGCCACCATTGACTTACAAATGTGAATTCCACGATCATTGATGATCTGAACTTTCAACACGTCATAACCCAAGGCTTCATATATTTTGGCAACAGAATAACCTAAGAAGTTATTTCTAAGGTGACCCAAATGCAAAGGCTTGTTCGTATTAGGAGAGGAATACTCCACCATGACAGACTCTCCTTTCGAAGCGCCAACACCGAACTTCTCCTCAGCCAATAACCCTTGCAATACATCAAGCCAAGCTCCTTGTGCTACTTCGATATTCAGAAAACCCTTCACGACATTGAACCCTGACACTAACTCAACATTAGCGGTCAAAAACTCGCCCATATCTTCTGCAGTCTGAGCCGGGTTCTTTTTACTGATCTTACCATACGGGAAGGTCACAAAAGTATAAGTCCCTTTGAACTCTTTTCTAGTAGGCTGTAGACCCAAATCAGAAAGTGCAACTTCATGATCGTACAATGATTTTAATGCTTGCTGTACGCCAAGCTGAATTTGTGATGCTATATTCATCCTTAATCTAGTTCTTGTTTTGGAAGAAATACCTCTGCCATCATGCATCGAGCACTTCCTCCGCCTAATAGTTCTATTGTGTCCAATGAACTATGAATAATTCCTTCGTTAAAACTTAATATTCTATCTTTTTGATCCTGATCCAAGGACTGAAAAGCAGACTCGGACATGACCATATATTTAACTCCTTCTTTGTTTTCAACCTGGAGCATATTTCCTGCAAACCGTTCCTTTTGCTCTTCAGATATCTCAATGATCTCCTTATCCGAATGCTCCAATGACTCAATTACTTCAGCACGATCATCCGGGTCATCTATACTATCCAAACAGATCACCACAAAGCCATCTCCCATTGCCATCATCACATTAGTGTGATAGATAGGTAATCTTTGATCCTTATAGGTTTGAAAGGCTTCAAATTGCATAACCTTAAACCCCATTTCTGTTGCAAAGTAATGAAGACCTTGAGGGTTGGTTCTTTCCGAAACCACAGCATACGCTATCTTGTTTTCACGATCCAAAACCAAGCTCCCTGTGCCTTCTAGAAAGACTCCTTCTTCCTCTAGATTAGTAAAATCATATTGTACTTCAATGAAATACCCTAAGTCTTCTAGCTTATCCAAAATCTCTTCTCGACGTTCCATTCTCCTATTCTCTGCGTACATCGGATAGAGCGCTACTGCGCCATCATGATGAAACGAGACCCAATTGTTAGGAAAAATAGAATCCGGTGTGTCCGGCTTCAAAGTATCCGAAACAACCACCACTTCAACCCCCTTAGCTTCCAATTTCTCTACAAACTGATCAAACTCGTCCAGTGCATTTTCTTGCGCTTTTTCAGCAACCAATTCCTCCTGAACCTTCTGATAATAATTATTGACCGCAGTTTGTTCATTGTATCTAAACTGAACTGGTCTTATCATCAATATTGTTGACGTTGTGTTTACACCCATATTAATATTTCCTTTTCAACGGCAAAGTGGAACATCTAAACAAACCCTCCATTTTGGACACCTCACTATATTTCACTTGCTCTACTATAAAGCCTCTAGACTCTAATTCAATATTCAATCTTTCAAAACCAACCTCACTCACAATCACATTTGGCGAAATAGAAAAAACATTAGAATTCATGCTATACATTTCTTCCTTATCTATCTCAATACAGTTCTCAACACCAAACTCGTTTACAAGCATAGCATAATCCTTAGGGTTTTTAAATCCCCCTTTGAAAATAATGCATTGCCCTTGTCCTATTGGTTGAAAACAGCAATCCAAATGAAGCGCATTTTCTTTAGGGTCAGTGTCAGATTTTTTCAATTCCAATCCAATCACTTCGCATTTAGGAAAGTTCTCTGTCAAAAAATCCACTCCTCCCTTATTCGTCCTACTGACTTTATATTTGTTAAAATCATCCTCTTCCGAATATCCCACATACAAGTACTTCTTCCAAGGAATGACATCACCACCTTCGGCATGCGTCCCAATAGGCATTCTCTTGATCTTAGAGGAATCTATTTTGTCCATCAAAGTAGATATCCCATCCTTTTCATGTTCCCGGTCTGCAATGATATTAGGAAACACAAAAACATCTCCTATTACAAACCCAATATCTCTAGCGTAGACCTGATTAGTATCTGTCAAAACATCTGGCCTATAGACTTTAACTCCATGCTTTTCCAACACACGTTTAAGCCCATTCATCTCCTCAATTAAGTCAGTCTCGTCAGGAAATGTGCCAGCAAGAATATTTTCCCTTGACTTGGGATCATAAGTGTGCTCAAGATCTGGAATACCTCCTAGACTCTCCGCAACACCTAACACCACTGATACTAATGGCGCGGCTTCATCCTTAATTAATAGCTCTATCATTTATCGATTTTTGGGGATGGCAAATTTAAAAGGATTTTACCCAATAAGGCCTGTTGTTTTAAAACATAAAAAATGATAGTAATTTTTATTTTTTTTCCATATTTGCTGGCTATGATAATTGCAAAAACTACACTAATTAACGCAAACTCTAAGACCAATAGTTAATGAACAAATACATTGATCTGATTGAACAAACTTTTGACTTCCCTATCGATGAATTTAAAGTCAAAAATAACCTATTACAATTCAATGGAGTAGATCTCAACGCCATTATCAAAGAATATGGGACGCCATTAAAACTGACCTACTTACCCAAGATATCTGAAAAAATTCAGGCGGCTAAGAAACTGTTTAACAAGGCTATCAAAGAGAAAAATTATCAAGGGAAATACACTTATTGCTATTGCACTAAATCCTCTCACTTTCAATTTGTATTAGAAGAAGCTTTAAAAAACGACATTCACATTGAGACTTCTTCGGCTTATGACATAGGCATTGTCAAGAAACTCTACGAACAACAACTTATCTCCAAAGAGACCTATATTATTTGTAATGGGTTCAAAAGACCATTATATCTGGATCAAGTGAGCGGCCTGATCAACGACGGGTTTAATAATTGTCTCCCCATATTGGACAATATGAAGGAGCTCAATCACTATGAATCTAGGATTGAAAAAAATTACCAATTTGGAATAAGAGTAGCTGCAGATGAAGAACCCTCTTTTGGCTTTTACACTTCTAGATTAGGTATTCGCTACAATAAAATTGTTGACTTCTATTTGGAGGAAATCCAAAACAAAACCAAGGGTGAATTGAAAATGCTCCATTATTTTATCAATACTGGAATTAAAGACACTGCATACTACTGGAATGAACTAAGTCGATTTGTCAACAAGTATTGTGAACTGAAAAAAGTTTGCCCAGAATTAGATTCCATAGATATCGGAGGTGGTTTCCCTATCAAAAATTCACTGAGTTTTGAATATGACTATGAATACATGATTAATCAAATCATTGACAATATTCAACAAATATGCAAAGAGCACGATGTACCTGAACCAAATATCTATACCGAATTTGGAAGTTATACAGTAGGGGAAAGTGGCGCCAATATTTATTCCGTATTGGATCAAAAGCAACAAAACGACAAAGAACTTTGGTACATGATGGACGGTTCGTTCATTACTCATATGCCTGATGTCTGGGCGCTCAATACTAAATTCATCATGCTACCCATCAACCATTGGCAAAATGATTATCATAAAGTGAACTTAGGAGGCTTGACATGTGACAGCATGGACTATTATGATTCGGAAGCTCATATAGGAGAAGTATTTCTTCCCAAAATAGAGAAAGAAAAAACATTATATTTCGGGTTTTTCAATACTGGAGCCTATCAAGAATCTTTAGGGGGATATGGAGGGATTCAACACTGCTTAATACCAGCTCCAAAACACGTAATTATAAGCAAAGACGAGAAAGGAAATATTAAATCTAGACTTTTTGCAGACGAACAAAGCAATGAAGAAATGTTGAAGATTTTGGGATATTGATTCTTTTTTAGAAAAGCATTGATATTTTAGCATCTCAGAAATAAAATCCTTCGTAACAATATATAATGCACGATAGTCTAGTCATCATACCGACCTACAACGAAAAGGAAAACATAGAAGCTATAATCAGAGCTGTATTCAATCTAGATGCCAAATTTGACATGCTCATTGTCGATGATGGATCTCCTGATGGCACGGGTCAAATCGTCAAAGACCTACAAAAGGAATTCCAAGGTTTACATATATTGGAGCGTGCTGCCAAATCAGGGTTGGGCACTGCCTATATAGCAGGATTTAATCTAGCGATAGAAAAAGGCTATGATTACATATTTGAGATGGATGCTGATTTCTCTCATAATCCCAGTGATTTACTCAAACTAAGAAATGCATGTATGGATGGTGGGCAAGACATGGCCATTGGATCTCGATATATTTCAGGAGTCAATGTTGTTAACTGGCCAATGGACAGGGTACTCATGTCCTACTTTGCAAGCAAATATGTCCAGATGGTCACAGGCATTCCAATCAAAGATACTACGGCAGGATTCAAGTGCTATACGAGAAAAGTACTAGAGACCATCGGACCAGATAATGTACATTTTGTTGGTTATGCTTTTCAAATAGAAATGAAATTTCTGGCTTGGAAATATGGTTTTAAGATTCAGGAAGTACCTATCATTTTCACAGATCGTACATTGGGACAATCAAAAATGTCAAGCGGTATCTTCAAAGAAGCAGTCTTTGGCGTTATTCAAATGACAATTAAAAGTCTTTTCAAAAAGTATATCCAGGCCTAATTACTTCATCGAAAACAATTATCAGTTCATGTAATAAAAAGATCTGGCAAGTGAATCATATGATGACGGTACTGAGGACCAATTATCTGCTTTTAGCGCAGAGCAGGAAAAAGTGCTTTGGATGTACAAAGCTTGGTTAAAATAAATCAGGCCCAAAGGAAATAATAACGCCTATTGTATTAGCCCATTTACCAATGCATACTTTATCAAACCTGCTGTATTCTTCACTCCGAGTTTTGACAACAAATTCTTTCGATGTGAATTGACTGTGTGCTGACTGATAAACAATTTTTCCGCTATCTGTTGAGCGGTGAATTCATCTGCGATCAATTTCAAAATTTCATTCTCTCTCTTACTTAGAATTGGAATAGATTTCGTCTTCCCTTGATTTGAAAACATGCTATCCGTCAACTTTTGTTGCACTTCTTTAGAATAAAATTTATTCCCAAGATGTACTTCTCTTATTCCTGAGATCAATTCATCCTTCTCAGCATTTTTGAGTAAATAACCGTCTGCATCTGCCCGTATTGCTTTTTGTATCGTTTCCGGGTCACTATGGGTACTCAACACTAATGTTTTCGTAGAGGGCCATTTCTTTTTTATCTCTAGGTTGAGTGCTATCCCATCCATTTCAGGCATGTTGATATCTGTAACCACAACATCTACTTGATGACTAGACAAATAATCCACGGCTTGCTTACCATCTGTTAAAGAATCCAGCACACAAATTTCATCTACGTCTAAAAAGATTGAGCTCAACCCTTCAAGGAACATACGATGATCATCAACCAGTAAAATTTTAATTCCTCTCATTCTCATCTATCAAGTAACATTATTAACCAAAGGAAAATCAATATTGACAATCGTTCCACGACCTAAAACAGAATCAATATTCATCTCACCTCCTAACATTTCCACTCTATGCATTACATTTTTAACCCCTATTCCTTTAACTCTTTTTCCTTTATCGAATCCAACCCCATTATCTTCTAAAATAACATTGACCATATCTGTGTTTTTAGTCAATTGAAGTTCTGCAAAAGTAGCCCTAGCATGTTTAACCACATTGAATATCAGCTCCTGCATGATTCTATATAGCGCTACTTTTTGATTTTCACTGAGTTCAACAAAATCAAGCCCTGGTGATACAATCAGTTGAAAATCAATCCCTCCCTCTTTATTCAAGTTCTCCATATAATCACGAATCAATGACACCAATGGCTCCTGAGCTACTTTTAATGGCGTTAGGCCATGAGACAGTCCTCTTACTTCATTGTATATTTGGTCGATATCATCCAAAATAGCCAAATCTTCTGCAGAAGCATTCCTCGACAATTTCATTTTCACAGCCGCCAGTGATCCAGCCACTCCATCATGTAGATCTCTAGCCATCCGCACCCTCTCTTCTTCCTGCCCTTTGACATTAGCCTTGATAGTGGATATTTCATTATCTTTCAATAGATCCAAAATCCTTTGACTATTGATCACTTCTTGTTGCTCTGATAATTTTTCTTGGCTTTTTAGTTTCTGTGCATAATTCACAATGAAGACTACTAGGACAATCATAATAATACCACTTGCTCCCAGAGTAATATTTCTAATCATCACTTGAGTAATATCATTCGCTTCATGAACTTCATTCTGAGCTTCTAGTACTGCAATCTCTTTTTCATTCTTCTCGCCTTCATATTTTGCTAAGGCCTCTTCAACCTGTTTATTCTTTTCAACTGAAAATATACTATCCTTATAATCAAGGTGTATTTTCAAGAATTCGTACGCTTCTTTATAATTAGATCGTAAGGCTTCATTGAAAGCAATATTGGCATATATCCAAATGATCTCTTTTGAATTCAATTCTTTAAAATTCGACAAAGATTTTTGATAGTAACTATCTGCTTCATCAAACCTTCCCATTTCTCCATAATTCAAACCTATACGGTTATAAATAATACCCGCATCATATAGCAAATCCAATTTTTCATATTTCCCCACCAGTTCGAATGAATATTCTAATGACTGGCTATAATCCTTTTTACTGTAGGACAGAGAAGACAACATATCCATGATAAACAAGGTGCCCGGTTCGTCATTAATTGACTCAGCTAATTTCAAAGCAGATGTATAATATGCTAATGCCGAGTCATAATTTAATCTATTGGATTCGGCCAGACCTAAATTCCCCAAGATAGATATTTCAAAATTTGGAGATGTATTCAATTCCAAAGCACTTTTCAAGTATTCTATAGCTTTTTCAAAATGGTTCTGCTCTAAATATACAATACCGATATTATTTTTGATACGAGCAACATCATCTAGTCGATTTAATTGATCAGCAATCTCTAATGCCTTGCCATAATGCGCAATGCTTTTTATTTGCTCCCCTACACCACTATAACCTATCCCAGCATACTTATACCGTAGCATTAAATCCCTACTGGGGTTCCTGTCGGCATACATATCAATGGAGTTTAAAATGCTTTCAAGACCTTTTTCAAATTGCCGTTCATCAAGCAGCCTTTTCCCCATTTCAAATGATGCAATTGATTGACCTTCTGAATAATGATATTTCTTACTAAGAAAAAGTGCCCGCTCATAAAAAACCAAGACCGAGTCTAGTATCTCCTCAGAACGATCAGCCTGTGACAAAAGAGAGTCAACTTTCTGTTCGACAGACATATCTACTCCTCGATCTTCAATAAATTCTTTCTGCCAGTCCTGACTATACAATGGCCTACAGAGCAAAAAACTGCAAAACAAAAAGATGAATACCTTATCAATATAAAATTCCATAGCAGCCGCAAATATACTGGCAAGTCTGCCCGAATAATCCAATTACTACTAAAAATAGTGACTTTCAAAACTCACCATTTTTAGTGTTGCATAAGAGTTTTAATACCCATAGAATTGCAGAATATTATTATAATTAAAAAAAATATGAAATCAACAATTATCAAAACAAGCTTAGTAGCAGTAGTTCTACTAGTAGCTATCGCTTTTCAATCAGAAGCTCAAAAATTAGGAAGCTTCGGTAGTTTAATAGAAAAAACTGTTGGACCTAAAACAGTAAGAGTTCCTTACACAGATGTAGTTTCTTATTTAGGATTTGCAGCAGCTGGTAACGAAGATGCAACAGTAGACGGTAAAAAATTCTATTACATCTACATTTGGATTCCTGCTGTAGCTCCAGAATTAGGATTAAGAATGATGTCTCCAGTTGGGAAAACTAAAATAAAAAACCCTATTAAAGCGGCAGATTATGATGAGAATGCTGGTAGCAGTGACTACTTTGATACTTACATCACTTTAGAAAGATCTACTATTGTATCTAAGGACAACATCAATGCTGATGCTGTTGCAAGTGCAAAATGGACAACTTTAGAAAGAAACGATGACAGTAGTGAAATGCCAAAGCAACCAAGTGGTAGCTCTTACAACTCTTTGTTGAGATACAAAAGTGAAGTAAGTGATCCTACTAAAGCTTTGACTGTTGGTCTTTACAGAGTAGGTTTCACTACTTACAAAACAGGTGAAGTAAATGGTACTTTCCTTGCTGAAGTAGCTTCTCCTATCAAGTTACCTGGTGTAGCTATGGCGAAAACACTTGACGAATTGAACGCTGCATTGGCGAAATAATTAAGCTATTTTAAAAAAAGGGGAAGACTAGTCTTCCCCTTTTTACATTATTTTGACATCCCTATTTATCTCCCTATTCACATTTGTTTTAGCTCTTTCTATTAAGCTATCTTTTTACCCAAAGAACAAAACCTACAACTACTTCCAAATGGCGATTGCCTTGGTAATCTGTAGCGTTTACACCCACGAATTCATTACACTTATACTCAATAGCACACTAGAGGCTGATATTTCAATCCCCTACATTACCAATATATTTGTTTGTGCCATCCAGATATCAACCAGCATCATTTTGTTATTCTATTCTGTGACCTGGATAGTCCCTAAAAGAAATAGTATTCACAATCACAAATATTTCAAAATACTATTGACAGTAGGTTCTATCAACTTATCAGTAATTCTTTTCCAAGCCATTAATAGGATTTAATACTTTCCAAGAAGTCTTTTGATTTCTTGAAACCTACCAATTTATCAAAAGACTGAAGATCCGAACTGATCACTACCATAGTTGGCAAACCTTCAACTCCCATCCGCTTAGCTAGTGTCTTAGCGGTATATTCCTTTCCATCAAAGACAAATGTTGTAGGACTTTCGAAATCCATTTTTACAGGGTGAAAAACTTCATTCATTCTATCAATTACTTCTTGATCTTGAAAAGTTGTTGCATCCATTTTTTTGCACCACCCACACCAGGCCGCTGTAAAATCAACAATGATCGGTTTATTTGCTACAACATTACTTTGTTGTGCCTCTTCAATCCCTGACCAATTGATTTTGTTTTGACCAACAGCATCCAACCCAATCAAGAGCATAGCAGTGATCATTATATATTTTAATTTCATCATCATCTCATTTTTGATATTCAAACATTATATTGACATTAAACAGATATTGTCATGGTTAAGTTTCACGAAAAATCTTCGAATGCATCATTTTTAACTCATGCAACATTAATTTAACCTAGTAATTAATTTATCATCATGTACATCAACCTCTCTGGACTTAATATACTAGTCACTGGCGCAAGTAAAGGAATTGGAAAAGCCATCGCTTCCAAATTGGCCGAAGCAGGTGCCACTATAGCTGTACATTACAATGAACATATGCGTGAGGCAGAAAACCTTGCACAAATACTGGGCAATGAATCCAAGGCCTTTCAAGCCGACCTTTCCAAAAAAGACGAAGCAGCGAACTTATTTGACAGAGTAGTACTGGAACTCGGCAGTATAGATATTCTAATCAACAACGCTGGCGTATGCCTAGGATCAGAGATCGATGCAAAGGAAAGTGACTGGATGAATACTTGGGATACCAATATCCAAGTCAACCTGACCTCAGCAGGGGTCTTATGCAAAAAAATCATAGAACACTTCCTAAAACGTAATAGTACTGGCAGAATAATCAACATCAGCTCTAGAGCCGCCCACAAAGGTGCTACTGCCGAATACATGGCTTATGCAGCTTCCAAGGCTGGGTTATTGGCTTTGACCAAAACCATCGCCAGTGCCTATGGCAAACAAGGTATCAAAGCTTTCAATATTTCACCCGGTTTTGTCAGAACTGATATGGCAAAAGAGCTAATGGAAAAATATGGACACGAACACGCCACTGGTGATATAGCATTGGAACGTCTCACCGAGCCAAAAGACATTGCTCCATTAGTTACCTTTTTGGCCAGCGGAATGGCAGACCATGCTACAGGAACCAACATTGACATCAATGCGGGTAGCTATATGCACTAATCCAACCCTACTACAAAAAAGAGAAAGAGTAGAAAAAACACCATAAAGACGTAAAAGAAAAGATCGTTTCTAAAGTATTTTTTATATTTCTTATAAAATCCTTTTAAGTCCATATCTAGTATTAATCTTGATAATTGGCAAAATAATATCAAAGTTGGAAAACATTGATAACAATGACTTGATTAAATTTACTATCCAAAAAATGATAAACAATAAACAACATGCCAAAAGGAATATACAATGTACCCTACCCGGTAAATGAAGAAATTAAATCTTATCGAGCAAGTAGCCAAGAAAAAATAGCTTTCAAAGAACAACTAGCTGTTTTAAAAAATCAGGAAATTGACATCCCGATGTACATCGGTTCTGAACAAGTCACAACTGATAAAAAAATCAGAATGTCTTCTCCCTATGATCATGCACATACACTTGGTTATTTCAATCGTGGAGATGCATCACATGTAGAACAAGCAGTCAAAGCAGCACTCGGAGCTAAAGAAGCTTGGGCGGATCTAGACTGGGAACACAGAGCAAGTATTTTTCTCAAAGCTGCGGATTTGATTGCAGGCCCTTACAGAGCCAAAATCAATGCTGCCACAATGCTCGCTCAGTCTAAAAATGTATTTCAAGCAGAAATTGATGCTGCTTGTGAATTCATAGATTTCTTGAGGTTCAATGTCCAGTTCATGACAGAACTCTACGCCCAACAGCCAGTGTCAGGAGAAGGTATGTGGAACAGGTTAGAATATCGCCCATTAGAAGGATTTGTCTTTGCCATCACTCCGTTCAACTTCACCGCTATTGCAGGCAACCTAGCTGCAGCTCCTGCCATGATGGGTAATACAGTGGTATGGAAACCAGCAGACTCGCAAATCTACTCTGCGCAGGTCATCATGGAGGTATTCAAGGAAGCCGGAGTACCAGATGGTGTTATCAACTTGATCTATACCGATGGACCAGTAGCAGGTGACGTTATTTTTAATCACCCTGATTTTGCAGGCTTGCATTTCACAGGTAGTACGGGCGTATTTCAACACCTTTGGAAAACAATAGGTGAGAATATCAGTAAATACAAAACTTACCCAAGAGTTGTTGGTGAGACAGGCGGCAAGGACTTTATCATTGCGCATAAATCAGCACATGCCAAAGCAGTCGCTACAGGAATATTACGAGGATCCTTTGAATTTCAAGGCCAAAAATGCAGTGCCGCTTCTAGGGCTTATATCCCCAACAACATCTGGGAAGAAGTAAAATCTAATCTTGTAGAAGATTTGAAATCAGTCAAAATGGGTAGCCCAGAAGATTTCACCAACTTCGTCAATGCAGTAATAGACGAAAAGGCTTTTGACAAGATTGCCGGATTCATTGATTATGCCAAAGAAAGTAACATGGCAGAAATCATATCAGGAGGTACTTATGACAAATCAAAAGGCTATTTCATTGCCCCTACGGTTATTGTCACCAAAGATCCGATGTTCAAGACCATGCAAGAGGAAATTTTCGGCCCTGTAGTCACGATATATGTATATCATGCTGAGCATTTTGAAGAAGCCCTTCAACTAGTAGACAAAACGTCTCCATATGCTTTGACAGGTGCAATCTTCTCGCAAGACAGATATGCTATCGAGTTAGCAGCTAAAAGATTGATCAATGCTGCGGGCAACTTCTACATCAACGACAAGCCAACTGGAGCCGTAGTAGGTCAGCAACCATTTGGAGGAGCAAGAGCCTCAGGTACTAATGATAAGGCAGGGTCAGTCCTGAACCTCATTAGATGGGTGTCACCAAGAACCATCAAAGAAACATTAGTTTCACCTACTGATTATCGTTACCCTTTTTTAGAAGAAAAATAATTTAATGGAGGCTGTCTTTCGAGACAGCCTTTTTTAGATAGTCTCTAAGAACTCTTTCAGCTTTCGTATCGCTCGACCTCTATGAGATATTGCATTCTTGTCCTGAGCAGACATTTCTGCAAAAGTCACGTCAAACCCATCAGGTTTGAAAACAGGATCATAGCCAAAGCCTTCCGATCCTGACAATTCTTGTGCGATCTGCCCTTCTACAATTCCATCTAGTTGATGATACACATTATCAATCACCAGTGTGATGACTGTTCTGAACCTTGCACTACGATTGCTCTTGTCGTCAAGATTAGCGAGAAGCAAACTTATATTGTCGCCATTACTTTTTTGATCACCAGCATAACGAGCAGAATACACCCCCGGAGCACCGTCCAAAGCTTCTACTTCTAATCCTGTATCATCTGCAAAACACCATATACCGTAGTTATCGAATACAAAACCCGCCTTAATTTTAGAATTTTCATCCAGTGTACTTCCAGTCTCAGGAATCTCTTCTACACAACCAATATCATCCAAACCGACCACTTCAAATGAATCACCTAAGATTTGTTGGACTTCTCTAAGCTTATTTAGATTGTGTGTTGCGAAGCAGGTTTTCACTATAACAAAGATTACTGAACTCTAACCGAATCCACTATAAATTCAAATATCAACACTGTATTTGATGGAATACTACCGCCCGAAGAACCTGCGGTTCCATAACCTAAAGCTGATGGCATTATTGATGCTCCTCTTCCATTCGTATTCAGCTCTGGAGTCAATAGATGCATGCTGGTCCTAAAGCCAGAGATAAAACCTGTACTAATCCCGGTCCCTTCGGCTGTATGGTTGTACGTTACTGGATTATATGATCTTGTAGAACTATACAAAGTATATACCCCAGAAGAAGCATTCAAGTCACTAATTACGGTAGCTAGATCACCTCCAGTTGTTGCCATCAATTCTTCTATATCCTTACCTTCACCAACCCAATACAAACTATCAGTTGTAAGCGCCAACTCCTTTATAGAAGTATCAAAAATTTGTCCATCAGTAAATTTTCCAATATAGTCCGTAGAGACTATATCATTGATCATCGGATACGCTCCAATACCCTCTTCCAACACCACATAATACAATCCATCTTCACCCTCTGTCGCCTGATCGGTCATCCCGATAGACTCCAAATAGTCTTCAATAATTACAGCGTCTGTATTCCCTTGATTTACCGAATCCTGATACGCTTGTTCCTCTTCTTCCTCTTTGTCTTTAATTGGATCACTACATGCGGCCAACAATGAGAAAAATACTACGAATAGCGCTAAGAAAACTGACTCCTTTTTCACCAACATCACTTAATAAAATTTATTAATTCCACTTCAAAAATCAAATTTTCATACGGCCCAATATTACTATACCCTAAAATCCCATACGCAGATTCATAAGGAATATAAAAGGTTGCCTTTTGCCCTTTTTTAAGAAGAGCAATACCCTCATCCCAGCCTGCTATTACCTGCTCTTGTCCTAAGATGAAACTAAAGGACTCGGCTATATCGACTGATGAATCAAATTTTTCACCATTGAAATGGTAACCCGTATAATGCACCTCAACTTTGTTTCCAGCAACTGGCTTTTCACCATCCACATCTTCACCTAGCACATAGTGCAACCCTGAGGTTGTGACTTGAAAACCTTCAATCCCATTTACCGCCAAATATTCTGGTATGGTCAACCTAATTTCAATTGGCATTAAAGAGACTCTCAAA
Source organism: Reichenbachiella sp. (assembly GCA_051531955.1). Taxonomy (GTDB): domain Bacteria; phylum Bacteroidota; class Bacteroidia; order Cytophagales; family Cyclobacteriaceae; genus Reichenbachiella. Next base: position 27,887 of record JAOPTS010000143.1, on the reverse strand, counting down.
TCCTCATTTTTATAGATTACTGCTCCCGATCCATTCGGTCCCCAACCTAATTCGCTAGGAACCAGCATAACAATGCTATCACCTATACTAGATAGGTTCAAAATTTCTTGAACTGCCAAAATTGAAACACGATCCTCATCCAGGGCCGTTACCCAATTCCTTTGATTGCTGGCAAATCCATTATAGATCAACTCGCCATCCAAGGCATAAATCATCATCTGGTACTCTACTATATCTTCAGATGATAAATCTTCCCCTTCTCCTTTTGACTCAACTTTATAAATCAAACCTGACTCCAAAGTAGTATATCCGGAGGTATCGTTATCAACAATATACTCCTCAATAGTACCTCTAGGCTCTGGCCCAGTTATCTCATCGTCCTTGATACAAGAAGAAAGACCTAATATTATTACTGAACTAAGAAAAAGGGGAAGATATTTTATCATATTATTTTACAGAAATCAATTCAACGTCGAATTTTAAAATTGCATTTGCAGGAATCGTGCCAGTTGCTCTTGGCCCATATGCTAATGCACTAGGAATAAAGAAAGTTGCCTTTGAACCGATGTTCAACAATGCCACTCCTTCGTCCCAACCTTTGATCACTCTTCCTTGACCCAATGGGAATTCGAAAGTTTGATTTCTATCAACAGAAGAATCAAATTTAGTTCCATCCATCAATGTTCCTGTATAATGAACCTCAACAGTTTGACCAACTTCTGGCTTAGCACCTGACCCTTTAGTAGTCACTACGTATCTTAAACCTGATTCAGTAGAGTCAGCATCGATGCTATTTGCAGTCAAATAAGATTGAATCTCTTCAGCTTGAGCACCAGTCATTCCAGCAGCTTCTGCAGCTACTTTTTCCTGTTGTTTGTTGAATTGCTCCATTCTGTATGCTTGGAATTCTTCCATGTTCATTTGATCTACAATTCCTATGTTGAATGTAATATCAGAAGCAGCATCGATGGAATCTGGCACTTGCTCCATTTTGAAAGTACCTACGAATAATGAGTCTGCATTCATTTTGAAAGTCACACTATCATTCACTTTACAAAGTGACAATACGCTATAAAATCCACCTACTGAATCCCAAACTTGTTTGTAAACAGGTAACGGAATTGGAGAACCTTGCTCTGCTGTATTAAACAAATCATTACCGTTTACATTCACATATTGCATGTTCAATAGTATAATACTACTGTCTGCCAACTCTTCTGTACCTCTATCTCCTAAGAAAGAAATTTCGATTCCAGATTTTGTTTTTACTGATTGACCACATGCATATACTAACAATGCCGATGCGATGATTGAAAAGATTGCTTTACGCTTCATAACTTAATTCTTTTGTCTGATTTTGTACTAATTCCTTAAACTTGTTTATTGTGGTGTCAAGGTTATCCAAAGACACACCTGCTGCGGAATTTTTATGCCCGCCACCATTAAAATATTTTCTCGCAAACTCATTAATTGGAATATCCCCAAATGAGCGAAACGATATTTTCACTTTATCCTTATCTTCAAGAAAAATTGCGGAAATCTTGACTCCCTTAACTCCCAAACCATAATTCACCAAACCTTCGGAATCTCCGGTTTGATAATTATATTTTTCTTTGTCTTCCATTGTCAGATAGAAAAAGGAAATATTAGTCCCTTCTATTACTTGTAATCGTTCTGATAACATAAAGCCCATCAACTTCATTCTATCCAAAGAGCTATTATCATATATATTATGACTTACTCTAGATATGTCTGCTCCCAATTCCATCAATGAAGCCACAATATTATGTACATGTGGCGTAGTTGCAGGGAGTTTAAAATTACCCGTATCAGTTACCAAACCAGCATAGAGAGCCTCAGCAATCCCTTTGTTGATCATCTCAAGATCGCCCAACATCTCTATTAAATCATAGACCAATTCAGCAGTAGCAGCTGCTTCGGTACTCCATAATACATATTGTGCAAATGTCTCTGGGTTCAAGTGATGATCAATCAACACCTTCTCTGCTTCAGAGTCTCTCACCATTTCGCCTAACTCTCCGATCCTATTAAGGCTAGAAAAATCAAGGCAAAAAATCAGATCAGCATTTTCCACCAAATATGACGACTTCTCTTTATCCTTCTCAAATACTAATACATCTTCATTACCCTCCATCCATTTAAGGAATTCAGGGTAATCAGTAGGTGTAATTACACAGACTTGATGACCTAGTTTTAATAAGTAACCTGCCAATCCTAACGACGAACCCAATGCATCAGCATCTGGTTTGACATGAGTAGTAATGACGATTCTCTTTGGGAGCTCGAGTTTTTCCTTTAATACCGCTAAGTTTTGCATCTATTCTGATAAAAGAAGCTGCAAACTTGTCAAAATTATGATTAAAACCAAAACGCCTAAGCTTTAGTATCATAGCTATCAAAATAAATTCATTTTAAATACAATATATTAGGATTAGATTTGCGCATTATTTGAAAAAGAAGAATTAGAAATGACGAACAACAGAACTTTTACCATGATCAAACCGGATGCATTTGCCGACGGTAATGGTGGTGCGATTTTGAAAATGATCGAGGAAAACGGATTCAAAATCAAGGCAATGAAAACCATAAGTCTATCAAAGGCTAACGCGGAAGAATTCTATGGTATACATAGAGAGAGACCATTTTTTGGTGAATTAGTTGAATTCATGACTTCTGGCCCTATTGTAGCTGCAATTTTAGAAAAAGACAATGCTGTAATAGATTTCAGAACTTTGATAGGCGCAACTAACCCTAATGATGCAGCAGACGGAACAATCAGAAAATTATATGCAAAATCATTAGCTTGTAATGCAGTACATGGATCTGATTCAGACGAAAATGCACAAATAGAAGGTGACTTCTTTTTCTCTAAAATTGAGAGAATATAAAGAATAAAAAACGACATCTAATCATACAATCCCGACATGAAAATGTTGGGATTTTTTATTTCCCTCGTTTGAAAAATCTACTTTTGATCCATCTAGGGAGAAAGAATGCTCCCAGAATCAAATAAGGATAATAAGACATCAACCGCCAAAAAATACTCGAAACAAAGGTGTAGTTACCTAAATATTCGTTGAAGAACTGATTAAAAAAGTATTCGGCGGTGCCAGCACTGCCAGGCGTTGGTGAAATCAGCATGACAATCCACATGATGATCTGCCTAGAGAATACGACCATGTGCTCACCTAAATCTAGTGTCGTATAAGCCTCCACCAAACTATTGAGCATCAAGTATCTTGCACACCAAATAAACACTGTTGCTAACGTTATTTTCACCCAATACTTAATTGCCTTCCCACGCAATTCGGTTGAAGCCAATATAATATCGTCACTATATTGATTCGCTTTAACTTTCCACTTTCTCAAAAATTTGATTGAGGTGACTTTCAACAAAAACCACTTAAATGCTCTTGGCTTCACAAACAATGCATACGACATCAAAAGCGTATAAGATGCAATCAACCCATAACTAATAAAGAAGAAAAACTGCAGGCTGCCTCCCCATTGCATGTTCATGGTCTCAACAGCAGGAAAAATCACCCCATTGGTCAAAACCATCACAATAGGTGCTGCTACAACAAAAAACAGATTGTCCAATATGGCAGTAAGCATGACATAGGCCAATGACTTACCAAACTTGATTCCCTCAATAGTTAATATGAACACCGCAACCGCCGTCCCCCCTACAACCGAAGGTGTCACGGCCGAAGCAAACTCCCAGAGCACAATCACCATAATACTCCTAGGCCAAGTCAGTGCTTGATTGGTCAGGGTCCTAATTCTATAAGCATAACCTGCATCTCGTGCGAGCAATACTAAAAAAGCCACTACAACTGAGGACCACTTTGCGTCAAATATGAGTTTGAGATTGTCAGAGGTGATATTGGGATCACTATAAAACATAAAAAACACAATCCCCAAGCCAAAGACTATTGGAACCCAAATCCTCTTCGGGTTCAACACTTCAAGAATCTTCTTATTATTTGTCTCCATCAATCAACCGCTACGTTTTCGCCTTTCTCAATCCAGAAATTATTAAAGCCTTCTCCCAAATGTAAAGAGATCACGCGTAATTGTAACAGCTCCAATATGGCTAAGAAATTAAAAATGACATATGTTTTTTCCGGTTTCTCCTCTATCAAATTAGAAAAAGCTATTCGCCCTTCTTGACCAACCTTATTGATTATAAATTCTTTCTGATCACTAATGGTATAAGGGTATTGCACCACCTTGTGCACCACCTTATTCTTTTCCAATTCGTATCGAGACAATACTTTTTGATAAACCTTCAACAGTTTGAACAAATCCAAATCCTGCATCTCAGCCTCTACATTGGTTGACTCGGACAGATTTTTGATCTCTTTGACAATATTTCCCCGTTTTTCACGGTCCATTCGATGAGACTCCATCTCCACAAACTCTGCAATCACCGACTTGTATCGCTTGTATTCCAAAAGGTGCCTCACCAACTCTTCACGCGGATCAATCTCTAACCCTTCTTCATCTATTACGGGCCTTGGCAATAACATTTTCGCCTTAATTCGCATGAGGGTAGCAGCCACCAGGATAAACTCACTCGCCACCTCAATATTCATATTTTCTAACTGATGCACATAAGACAAAAAGTCATTGGTCATCTGAGAAATTGGAATATCATATATATCCAACTCATCTCTCTCGATAAAGAACAGTAGTAGGTCAAATGGACCTTCGAATAGCGGTAGTTTAACTTCGAATTTCAATTATTGAATCTTAGCTTGAAATCCCAAAGGTAGAAGAATAGACTAATTACCGAAACAGAATTGAAAATGTTTAATATCAGTATTTTACTTTTGGTCTTTTATATAGCGGGACTGCACTGCAGGCCTCTCCATACATGAGACTGGACACAACCGGAACTAGTAGTCTGGCGATCTCAACATAAGCAAACTCTGGAACTGAAAATCTTCCACACCCCTTGATGATCACCTTAGTGTCTCTATACTCTTCCAAATCTATTTTACTCAAGGCTTGTTGGAACAAAAAGTTTTCCAAATGGCTCTTATCCCCAAACACGAGATTCTTGGCAATAGGTGCTAAGACAGAAGACAAAAGCATATATGCCCAAGTAGCTACGATGGCATCCACGCTACAATGTATGGCTACATTCTTGTCTTGATACACAGACCAGTCATTCGTTTTCACAAACTCTCTGAAATCTTTTTCTCTCAAGACTAGTCCATTGAACAGTTGATCTTTGATATCCACGACCGCTCTTGGAGACTGATCATAATATTGTTCCAGGTCAAAATTGATCAACGAACTCTCTGCTACTTTATTTACTATCTCTCCTTTCATGATTTCTTGGCGGTTGCCAATCTAAATTCTTTCAAATAAAATGGCTCGAATGAGATTACATTTTCGAATTGCTGTTTACCAAATCTACTCACTGCCATCTCCACTACATCTACTGCGGATGGTGAAATTCCATTAATAAAACAGGCGTTATCACTATGAATTACACCTTTACATTTCTCCGCTCCATCACCAAAAAAGTATGTTTTTGCATCTATCAAATCTTCTTGATATGACAACTCATCTATTATCACCGGACATGTCTCATTTACCACATTTCCTTCTTGGTCGGTTTGCAACGCAAACACCTCCATACGCCTTGCATCGATCATCGGTATATAACGATCGCCAGTATTATTAATCTTTCGCACTTGATGAGACATTGACTCCAAGGTATTGATCGCAATCAATGGGATATCCAATGCAAAACACAAGCCTTTAGCTGTCGAGGTACCGATTCGCAATCCAGTATAAGAACCAGGGCCTTCCGCTAATGCCACTGCATCCAAATCTTTCAATTCATGACCAATGTTCGCCATCAGCTGTTCGATCATCACATGTAACAAAGTGGAATGGGATTTATCTATGTGATAATGTTGACTTCCCAAAACCAGGTCGTCTTTGATCACGGCAACCGATCCCGCTTTGGTAGATGATTCTATTCCTAATATTAGTGGCATTTCAGTTACTTAGACAAAATATTATTGTACCTAGTAGGGTCTACTAGTACATTTTTTGCCATTTCTATGGCAGGGTCTTCTTTGAGTGCAACCTCAATCATTCCCTCATGTAAATAGTATCTACTGACAATCTCTTGTTCCAACAAGAACTTAACTTCGTCTTTATAATCCAATAAAAAATTCTTTTCAATTAACGCTACTTTTGATTTGAGTACAATTATTGCCGACTCCATGTCATCAAAATACTTTTCCTCCACAGCCATTTTCTCCAGTCTAATAATTGCTTGATCCATATGAGACGTATATTCAATATCCTTCGCTTCCATCCAAGCGACAAACTCTGTATACTCTTGAGTAGACAATCCAAACTCTCTGGCCAACCCAACATCTTCATGACCGGCATGGTAGATAGTAGCATAATCAAATAGATAATTTTCTGTAACAAGGTTAAACAAGATGTTAGAGTAGTTTTCACGCTCTACTTTGACATCAGGATCTATACCTCCTCCATCATATACCGTCCTACCTTTTCGAGTTTTAAACGCAACCTTCAACGAGTCTGGCATTTTACCCACGCTCCCGTCAGGGTTCCTACTAGAGTAATCTATCGCCTGTATACATCGGCCTGATGGAATGTAATACTTGGCTGTAGTGATTTTTAGTTGTGCATTATATGGCAATGGTCTTGTCGCCTGCACCAACCCTTTTCCAAAAGTTCTCTTGCCGATGAGTACACCACGATCATAATCCTGAATTACACCTGAGACGATTTCAGCAGCAGATGCTGTCCCACTACTCGTCAATACCACTAATGGTATTTCTTCATCCGTACTATTACCAGGTGCTTTGTAGACATTGTCCCAAGACGTCTTTTTCCCCTTAGTCTGCACAATCAATTCTCCTTTCGGAACAAAGACATTAGCTACTTTGATTGCTTCATCCAATAATCCTCCTGGATTATCTCGCAAATCCAATATTATTTTGGTCGCCCCCATACTTTTAAGGGCATTCAAAGCCTTAGCAGTCTCCTTGCTTGCATGTGTAGTAAAATCACTGAGCATGATGTAACCAATATCCGCACTGATCATACCATGGTATGCTACGTTACTGATGATGATTTTTGCACGGATCACCTCTACAGTAAGTAATTGCTCTTGACCATATCGTTGTACTTCGAGCATGACTTTGGTATCTGGCTGACCTTTGAGCATGTTGCTTACTTCTTTAGAAGAAACTCCTTCTAAGTCAACTCCGTCAATCTTTAATATTTTATCGCCAATAATCAAACCTGACTTCTCTGCAGGAAACCCTTTGTAAGGCATGATCATCGTATTGATTCCATTTTTCTTCCCTACTACAGCTCCAATCCCACCATACTCACCTGTCGTACTGGTTCTATATTTTTCTAATTCACTCTCAGGAATAAAGTCAGCATATGGATCCAAGGACTTTAACATAGCGTCTATGCTTTCGGTTACCAACTCTTCGGTTTTGAGCTCGTCCACATAATGTGTATTGAGCTCTCGAAATAAAGTAACGAAAATATTGAGGTTTCGAGAAATCTCGAAATAGCTATCCTCCAACGTAGAAAAGGAGAACAAGCCCACAAGCCCTAGTACTCCAACCCATACAACTATAAATTTCTTCATTGAGTTTTCTTATCTATTTTGGAAGATAAACGATCAATTGACTTGATAAGTTTTTTTTCTACGAAATGATAATCGTGAATTTCCTTAGCAGTGTAAATATAGGCAATGCTATAATACCTGTCGGCATCTGCCAAATGATGCTTATGAAGTCGATATGCTTCTTTGACAAGGCGTTTGACTCTATTTCTGTCAACCGCTCTTTTAAAATTTCGCTTAGAAACGGAAACCATCATTTGATGACAATCTTGTTCCTCGTCATCCTGTTCAGCAAAGCGAATGGAAAAGGGGTAAAAATAAAAAGATGCTCCCTTCGTGAAAAGAGCATCAATTTTCTTTTTGCTTTTTAATTTCTCCTTTTTGGGGAAACTAAAATCAATATAAGTGTCGGTCTTATCCTTCATTCAATAGGCGAGGGATAAAATTAAGAAAACCTTACTTCTTGTCTCCTCTTTCGCAAGAAACAGTCAATTTTTTTCTACCTTTTTTTCTTCTTCTTGCTAAAACAGCTCTACCGTTTGCATTCTCCATTCTAGTTCTGAAACCGTGCTTGTTTTTTCTCTTTCTCTGCGAAGGTTGAAATGTTCTTTTCATTATTTCGTTGTTTTATCTTTAAAGGATTTAGACTCTTTTAGCCCTTCTCCGAATTATCTCAAAATTCCCCTTCCAAAAACACGCTATTAGAACAGGCCTTTTTAAAATGGTTTGCAAAAATAAGTAGCTTTTGTATAAAAGCAAAACTTAGTTCACATACTTTCATCATATAACTACCATAGTTTCAAATTATTCTGTAGTTTTTACCTATCCATTCCTTATGAATCATGATCAAATACGAGTTCTCCTTCCCTAACCCCAATAATCACATCATTTCTATTGAAATGAAAATAAAAAATATCAAACCAGGAAAATTTGATCTTATACTACCTGCATGGCGACCTGGCAGGTATGAATTAGCACCTTTTGTTGAAAATATATTACAATTCAACCCTGTCAATGACCAAGACACTCCTCTACAATGGATAAAAACCAAATTCAATGTATGGACCATTGACAACCCTATACTACAGGATATTAAAGTTTGTTACCAATACTTTGCAAACAAAATGGATGCGGGAAATTCCGTAGTGGACAACACTCAAGTCTATCTTAATTTCATTAATTGCACCTTCTTTAATGACACACTAATAAAACAACCGCATACAATCGACATTGATCTACCGATAGGACATGAATGGAGTAGCGCACTAGAACATCAAACCAAAAACACTTGGACAGCCCAAGATTATTACCAACTAGTTGATGCACCTATTATCGCAGCACAAAAGCTCCACATTTTAACGTATAAAGAAGGTAGCTGCGAGTTTGAAATTGTTTTTAACGGAGACCATCCACTTGAAGATCAAGAAATCATTAATGATTTCAGAAAATTTACTAAATCTCAGATTAAAGACATGGGGTCGTTCCCTACTCAACGTTATCTTTTCTTGATACAATCATTACCCTACAAACATTATCATGGGGTAGAACATCAAAACTCTACTGTCCTGATATTGGGTCCCAACACCGCTGAACACAAATCAACGTACAGAGAAATGTTATTAGGTGTAGCGTCTCATGAACTCTTCCATACCTGGAACGTCACCAGAATAAGGCCCCAAGAACTTTCTCCATACAATTTTGCTTCAGAGACCTATTTTGACACTGGGTTTGTAGCAGAGGGCTTCACCACCTATTATGGAGACTACTACCTTAAAAAATCCGGCGTATTTTCTGAAGAAGAATACTTCATAGAAATTAATCGCTTACTCAAACGTCACTTTGAAAACTATGGAAGGTTTGAAAGTTCGCTTGCGCAATCTTCCATCAATCTCTGGGTAGATGGGTATAAAAACATCACTCCGGCTAAGAAAGTGTCAATCTATGTCAAAGGGGCCTTGGTTTCTCTCATCATGGATTTGACAATCAGAAAAGCAACCAATAATCAAAGCTCATTGATCAACGTAGTGCAGCAATTAATGCAAACACATACCGATCAACAAGGTGGTTACACTAAAGAAGATGTTTTTTCGATAGTAGAACGGCTTACAGACTCCGAAATATCTACACTATTTGATCAACTCATACACGGAACAGAAGATTTGACACCACACTTGGAAAGTGTGCTCGACTATGTTGGCTGTCAAATTAGGTCATTAAAACATAGTTGTCCTTTCACATCCTTAACTGGCGCACAACTCAAGGAGAATGAAGTGATCTCCATAGCGCCAAACAGCCCAGCAGATAGATTAATTTCAATCGGTGACATAATAATAAAATTAAATCAGTCAGATTTTAAACCAGATCAATCTATTGATTTCCAAACTTTTGATCTATTCATCATCAGACTAGGACAAGAAAAGAGTGTTCCTATGACCATCAATGGACAAACCTATTTTGATTCTTACCAGATTAAAAAGATGACTGACCCCAATAAAACTCAAAAATCCAATTTTGATCAATGGATAAACAATTGATATTTATTTTAATAAAGAAGCTCAGAACATTTAACATACCACCTAATCATGTACTTTTGCGACCACCTCCTCCTGCCGATACGGAATTAGAATTAAACTTTAGAATAAAATGAAATTAAGAGAATTGCTTGTGAAGTTTCTCGTATGGAGAATGAAACACATCAGCAATAACAACTTCATACTTATATTAAGTGGTGTCGTTGGATTAGTTTCTGGGTTTGCAGCTGTGACACTCAAGAGTGGCGTTCATTACTTACAGCATTTCCTAACGGACTATCGAGAATCATCGGGCTATCATTTCTTATATATGGTCTACCCAATCATTGGGATTTTACTCACGGTAGTCGTTTCAAAATACTTCTTAAAAGAAAAACTTGGGCACGGAATCACACAGATACTCTATTACATCTCTAAAAGATCCAGTGTTGTAAAACGAACACTTACTTACTCTAGAATGCTTACCAGTGCGATCACTGTAGGGTTCGGAGGATCTGTTGGACTAGAGGCACCTATCGTTGTGACAGGATCGGCTATTGGCTCCAACCTTGCCCGGTTGACACATTTGAATTATAAAAAAAGAACGTTACTCATTGCATGTGGAGCTTCAGGAGCCATTTCGGCCATTTTTAATTCCCCAATCGCTGGTGTCATATTCGCTATCGAGGTAATCCTAACGGATGTTACCATCAACAAATTCATTCCCATACTCTTGTCTTCTGTTGTGGGCTCTATGGTCTCCTACACGTTATTAGGAAGAGAATTGCTTTTCTCATTTACGCTTACAGATTCCTTCAAACCCCAACATGTACACTACTACATTCTTTTGGGAATCGCATGCGGTATCATATCTGTTCATTTTACTCGTCTCACGTATTTAGTAGAGAATAAAATTGAAAAGATTAAAAACGATTTTAATAGAGCCATACTAGGAGGGATAGGACTGGCCATGATCATATTGATTTTCCCACCCATTTATGGGGAAGGCTATGACACCATTCTACAATTATTGAACAATAATGATGCAGCACTGTTCAATGACAGCATGATTTATGGAGGCTCTGACAAATCATTGGTCATCATCTTTTTGTTATTCGCGATCTTGGTTGTCAAACCAGTAGCTTCTGCCTTGACTATTGGGGCTGGAGGTAGTGGCGGAATATTCGCACCGTCATTATTTATGGGTGGAATCGGCGGTCATTTATTTGCTCGTTTCATTAACTACGCCTTACCAATTACCATCAGTACAAGTAACTTCACTCTTGTCGGAATGTGTGGTGTGATGAGCGGTGTATTGCACGCCCCTTTAACAGCTATTTTCCTGATCGCCGAAATCACTGGAGGCTATCAACTATTCGTTCCGTTGATGTTGGTGTCTGCGATCGCGTACACTACTAACAATTACTTTGAAAAACATTCCTTATATACCAAAAGTCTAATAGAAAAAGGACATCTAATCCAGTATGATAAGGACAGACAAGTCCTTAGTCAAATCAGCATGCGAAAACTGATTGAATCAGATTTGTACAGCATCAAATACGATGCTAAATTGGAAGACATGATAGACTTGATCAAGAAGTCTAAACGTAACATTTTCCCTGTATTGAATTATGAAGACGGGCTCGAAGGGATTATCACATTAGACGACATCAGAGAGAAAATGTTTGACGAAGAAGCTCGGAAAAACATCATCATCAAGGAAATCATGCAGTTGCCACCAGCCGAAGTTCACCCTGACGACTCCATGGAAACAGTAATGAGCAAGTTTGAATATACCCAAGCGTGGAATCTACCAGTAATTGAAAATGAGAAGTACGTAGGTTTTGTTTCTAAATCAAGAATCTTCAATGCCTACAGGACCAAATTGATCAATCAAGACAAAGAGTAAACTTTAGGTAAAATTGCACTTTCCCCTTATTTTCAATTCAACAAATACACAACAGTCAATACTTATCAACAAAACGTTACCTACAACCACCCTATAACTAACTGATAATTTATCGATTAAGGTTCAATCAGCAACAAATGTGTATAAGTAAGAAAAATGTGGATAAATCAATTAAAAATACGGAATTGAATAATCCTAATTTCACACCACTAGTCAAACACCTTTCCTCACCACAATAGTTATCCACATTACCTACCTTTAAGGGGTTCGTTACCAAGACACTTATAATATGAACAAAATCAAGACCTTAACAGTTGTAGTTGCACTTTTCTTGCTTTACAGCCCTGTGTTGAGCCAGCAAATAGAAGTGATTAAATTTGATGATTTGGACAAAATGCTCAAGGCAGACGTTGACAACCCTGTCATTTATAATTTTTGGGCAACATGGTGTGGCCCTTGTATAAAAGAGCTCCCTCAATTCGAAGCATTGAATAAAAAATATAAATCCAGTGGACTGAAAGTAGTTTTGGTGAGTATGGACTTTGTTGAAAATCTTGATCCTAAGGTTAAAAAATTCATCAACAAAAAACAGCTGAAATCTACCTTGTATTTATTGGATGAAATCGATTACAATTCATTCATAGACAAGATTGATCCGCAATGGAGTGGCGCGATCCCAGCAACCATCATGATAGACAGCCGTAACAATAAAAGAGCCTTCTTTGAAAAGGAATTCAAGGAAGGGGAATTAGAGAAAACCTATTTGGAATTCATCAACTAAACAACGCTTACTCATGAAAATTTTACCTTTAAAATTCACCTTAGTATTTGGAGTATTATGGATAACAATCCTGTCTCATTCTACTCTAGCCAACACTGTTGGAGAAGGGTATAAAATTGGAGATACAGCAGCCAATTTTAACCTAAAGAACATAGATGGCAAGATGGTCTCCATGACCGACATGAAGACTGCCAAAGGATTCATAGTTGTATTTACTTGTAACACTTGTCCGTATTCTAAAATGTACGAGCAACGCATAGATGAATTGAACAAAATGTATAGCGACAAAGGCTACCCTGTGATCGCCATCAATTCAAACGACCAATCTGTAAAACCAGGAGACTCGTATGATGAAATGGTTAAATTAGCAAACGATAAAAACTATTCATTCCCTTATCTGTACGATGAATCACAAGAAGTTGCACAGGCCTATGGTGCTACACGTACTCCACATGTTTATATTCTACAGAAAAAGAAAAACTCACTAGAAGTCGCTTATATCGGGGCAATTGATAATAACGCCAAAGATGGAAAACTTGCCGACACCAAATATGTTGAAGATGCAGTGAATAGTCTACTAGACAACAAAACAGTAGAGAATAACTTCACAAAAGCGATTGGTTGTTCTATCAAATGGAAAGAGTCTTAAACCATTACAAGGGTAATGACCAGCATAGGTTATGCTGTTAGATTCTAGAACCAAGATATTAAACTTCTGTCTTGATTCTAATATTTTGGTTCTAGAATCTACATACTGGTCACGCAGGGTTTCGCTAACCTATTTAGACCAATGAACACCTATCAACTTATTTTTTTGAGGTATCACTATGATAATACAATGTTGAGCAATTGGTTTTGTTCAACATTTTTTTTGCTTGCGCTACAATACCTTCTTGGGTGACTGCATTGATATCACGCACTTCATTTTCGATGATCGAAGTATCCCCCATCATCGTGTAATATGCGAGGTTAATCGCTCTATTCAACACATCAATCTCTGAGAATATATGAGATGACTCAGCACGCATTTTCACTTTGTCTAACTCATTATTCTCTAACCCTTGCTCGATCAAGCCATTGAATTCAGCAAAAACTGCAGCATCAACCTCATCAAAACTTGCACCGTCTTTCAACTTGCCAGAGACAATGAGTAAGCCTGGATCTGTAGACCCCGACACATGCGCACTGACAGAACTCATCAAACCTTGTTTCTTCACCAGTTGATTGTATAATCTAGAAGATTTCCCTCCTCCCAAGACATCACTCAACAAGTCAGCAGTATGGTATTGACCACTCAATCTTGCCGGCATATGGAATACTTTATAAATAGAATTCAAGGGCACTTCTGCTTCATGATGCATCTCACGTCCTTCCGTCTGAGTGGGTTCAACAGGCAAATTTCTGTGATAGGCTTCTCCTGCTTTGATTGGACCAAACCATTTTTCCGCTAGTCTTTTTACATCCTCCAATTTGACATCACCTGCTACTACTAAGACCGCATTATTCGGAATATAATATTTATGAAAGAATGCTTTTACGTCATCCATTGTCGCATCTTCTATATGAGAGACTTCTTTCCCAATGGTTGGCCATCTATATGGGTGCTTTTGATAAGCAAGCGGACGCAACTTTAACCAAACATCACCATAAGGCTGATTGAGGTAATTCTGATTAAATTCTTCAATCACAACTTTTCTCTGCACTTCCAAGACTTGAGGATCGAAAGAAAGTGAAAGCATTCTATCTGACTCTAGCCAAAAAGCAGTCTCCAAATTATTGGAAGGGACCGTGATGTAATAATTGGTCATATCAGGACTCGTGAAAGCATTGTTATCTCCTCCCACGTTTTGAAGCGGCCCATCAAAATTTTCAACGTTTTTTGAACCTCCGAACATCAAATGTTCGAATAGATGAGCAAATCCAGTCTTGTTCTCATCCTCATCTCTCGACCCTACGTCATACATTAAGTTCAATACGGCCACTTTCGTGTCGTGATCTTCATGCACCACTACTTTCAACCCGTTGTCTAGTTCAAACTTTTGATAATCCATCCCTTCAAAAATGATAAGTCGCAAATGTAGACACCTTTCGTAATTCCATAGCAGATAATTGTCAAGCAATAACACAAGCTGATTAACTTTGCTCACTTCCAACCGACCTACACCTTAGATATTCGCAATGGATTTCGACAAAAGACAACTTACCGACAACCAACTCATAGACTTCTACAAGGCTTTGATCATACCTAGACTGATCGAAGAGAAGATGCTGATCTCCCTGCGTCAAGGCAAAATCAGCAAATGGTTTTCAGGAATGGGACAAGAGGCCATTTCCGTTGGTGTTGCGTTGGCCATGGACCAAGAAGAATACATCCTACCCATGCATCGAAACTTGGGAATATTCACAACAAGAGGCATTCCTCTTGACCGTCTATTTGCCCAATTCCAAGGTAAAGCCTCTGGTTTCACCAAAGGGCGAGACCGCTCTTTTCATTTTGGATCAAAGGAACATCATCTAGTGGGTATGATTTCTCACCTCGGAGCACAAATGGGAGTAGCCGACGGAATCGCCTTAGCCGAAAAACTAGCCAACAACAACAAGGTAACCTTGGTAATCAGTGGAGATGGAGGTGCAAGTGAAGGCGAATTCCATGAAGCACTAAACCTTGCCTCGGTATGGAAACTGCCTATTATTTTTTTAATCGAAAACAACAGTTGGGGATTATCGACACCTAGCCATGAGCAATTCAATTTTGATTCCTTCACATTGAAAGGCCCTGGCTATGGAATAGAAAGTATGCAAGTTGACGGCAACAACCTCCTTGCGGTCTATCATGGAATTACCGAAGCTAGAGAAAAGATAAAAGAGCAAGCCCAACCCATACTATTAGAATGCATGACCTTCAGAATGAGGGGCCATGAAGAAGCCAGTGGGACAAAATATTACCCAGATGGTCTCATCGACCAATGGCAATCAAAAGACCCAGTTGATAATTTTGAAGAATTCCTTTTATTAAAGAATATAATAACTCAGGAACAAATTGATCAAATAAAAGAAGGCGGCAAAAAGGAGATCCAAAACGCCTTGGCGACCACTGAAAAAGAGGAAGCACTATCCGCACATGAGCATATCGAGATCAAAGACGTCTTTGCTCATTATGTTCAAAAAATCACTATCCCTAAGACTAGAAAAAAGAATGTATTAAGATTCGTAGATGCCATATCTGAGAGTCTAAGACAATCTATGATCAAATATCCAGAGATGGTCATCATGGGGCAAGACATAGCCGAGTACGGAGGCGTATTTAAAATTACAGAAGGGTTCGTTGAGGAATTTGGCAAAGATAGAATTCGTAATACACCAATATCTGAGTCGGCTGTCATGGGCAGTGCTCTTGGATTATCTATCCGAGGAATCAAATCTGTTGTAGAGATGCAATTTGCTGACTTTGTCACTTGCGGATTCAATCAAATCGTGAACAACCTGGCCAAGAGTCATTACCGCTGGGGACAAAATGCCGATGTAGTTGTTAGAATGCCTACTGGTGCTGGAGTTGGAGCTGGCCCATTTCATTCTCAATCCAATGAAGCTTGGTTCTTTCATACACCAGGGCTTAAGATCGTATACCCGTCCAACCCCTATGATGCCAAAGGTTTGCTAAATGCAGCTATTGAAGAACCTAATCCCTATTTGTATTTCGAGCACAAAGCACTTTACCGATCACAATCGCAAAACGTCCCTCAAGACTATTACACTGTTGAAGTTGGAAAAGCCAAGTATGTCAGTAAAGGAGAAGACGTAACAATCATCACCTATGGTATGGGAGTCAATTGGGCAATAGATGTAGCCCATGACATCAACGGTTTATCTCCTGACATTATTGACTTGAGAACCCTCATTCCTTGGGACAAAGACACTATTAAAGAATCAATTGAGAAGACCAATAAAGTCATCCTCCTACATGAGGACAATATGACGGGAGGTATAGGAGCTGAGATTGCAGCTTGGATTGCCGAAAACTGCTTTCAGCACCTAGACTCTCCTGTGATGCGAGTAGCCAGCTTGGACACCCCTGTCCCGTTTGCCAAACAACTGGAAGAATCCTACCTACCAAAAGCACGATTCAAGGAGAAATTGCTTGAATTAATTGATTACTGACAAAGAAAAACTCCCTACCTAATTCAATTTATTTTGTACCTTCACGTTCTATATTGGGATAATAGAGCAGATGTTTAATCAAAAAATATTTTTCTTACTGGCTTTTCTATTGCTATTGCTCGGCACTAGTCAAATGAGCTATGCCCAATTGCTAGAAGACAGAGGCAAATTGAAGACCGCAAAAGTAAAGAGACCAGGGTTCAAGTCATCTAGCAGAAGCGTCAAACAACCCAAGTCTAGCGGCAAGCGAAATGTTCAAAAGCCTTTCACTCCAAAATATACGCAAGAGAACGCTGGCGCTTACAAAACGCGCAAAACCAACCCTAAATACTCCCAGCCAAGCAAGTCTAAATCCAGATATGCAGCTACCCCTAGATATACAAAAAAAAACGCAGGTCAGTTTGGACATAAAATGAGGGCCTCCCCTCGCTATACGCAAGAAAATGCAGGACAATTCGGTCACAAAAAAAGAGCCAGTCCAAGGTATACAAAAGAAAATGCTGGGCAGTTTGGACACAAGATGACCATCAACCCAAGGTACACGCAAGAGAATGCTGGGCAATTCGGTCATAAGATGAAAATCAACCCAAGGTACACGCAAGAGAACGCTGGACAATTTGGTCACAAGATGAAAATCAACCCAAGGTACACGCAAGAGAATGCTGGACAATTCGGTCATAAGATGAAAATCAACCCAAGATATACACAAGAAAATGCAGGGCAGTTTGGTCACAAGATGAAAATCAACCCTAGGTATACACAAGAAAATGCTGGGCAGTTTGGACACAAGATGACTATCAACCCTAGATACACACAAGAGAACGCTGGACAATTCGGTCACAAGATGAAAATCAACCCAAGGTACACACAAGAGAATGCAGGACAGTTTGGACACAAGATGACTGTCAACCCTAGATACACACAAGAGAACGCTGGACAATCGGGACACAAGATGACTGTCAAGCCTAGGTACTCAACTCCCCCTAACTATGTCGCCTACCCTGCTAGCAAACAAAGAAGCGGCTTTTTACCAACGATCAACTTATTACCAGGCAAATCTAAGAGCAATCACAAACAAGGAAAAGAATCATCGGCTATCGGACCTAAAATCAAGCAAGAAAACAGCCCTCCTAATACTGTAGCCCAGCACAACAAAACAGTTAAAAGTTACAAGAAACACTCGACAGCATCTGTATTCAGGTTCAACATACCTAACTCCGATGTTGCCAAATTCCACGGCAGTACCAAAAGACAAAAGAAAGGCAAGGACATGCACCCAAGTGCCAATTATCTTTGGGCAAAAAACAGTACTTCACAAACTGTCCGAAACACCAAACGAAAAGCAAATATTGCTTGGGTGAGAGTAAACGGGAACCAAGTTCAGCCGGACGCTGTTAAGAAGAAAGTTGGCAAAGCCAAGTTTGATAAAGAAGAAAAAGACATTTGGAATAACTAGTATGAACTGGAACGAATTAACCTCTATAGAGCAATTGAAGTCATTGATCGAAGGATCGAATCAAAAACCTGTCATGATATTCAAGCATAGTACAAGATGCAGCATCAGCAGCATGGCGCTCAATCGAGTAGAACGATCTTGGAACGACGAAGAAACGACGGCATTTGACGTGTATTATTTGGATCTGATTGCACACAGAGAAGTCTCTAGTGCTATTGCTGAAATTTTGGGCATCATGCACCAATCGCCACAAGTAGTGGTCATCGCTGATGGCAAGGCCATCTATGACAATTCCCACATGGGTATATCTTATAAGGAAATTCTAAAAGTGATAAACGGATTAGCTATAGCTTAATCCGTTTCTTCTTTTTTCAGAGACTCTACCATTTTTTTGATTTTGGCAGCCTTCTTTCCATACATCTGGTGAAAGAATACATATGCCAAACCTAAACTAACTGCAACAGTCAATATCACCATACCCCATTTCCAAGGAGGCATATTCACAAACATGTCAGGAGCAACTTTGTGATCTGTAAACCCAATCACAAAACCGACACAAAAGCCAATAAGACCTACTACCAATAAGGCAATCTTAAAATGACGGATAAATTGACAAATCTTAAGGTGCATATCATTGAGGTATTCCACCACATTTTGATCGACAAACTCTCGACTTAATCGCTTGATTAGACTTTTATAATACAAGAAAAACATTACATCCAAAACCAAAGTCCCACTCGCTCTCCACCACATCCCGAGGTAAAACAATGCTCCTGCCACTCCAGTCAACACACACAGGTTAATCCAAAGCTCCATATTGAGGCTTCTCACAAATGATGCGATGACATTCTGAGGTCTCTGGCTAATAATCTCACCAATCCTCTCTTGAGACAATCCAGTAGTGGATTTCTCTCCAGTCTTCCAGATTTTTTTAAGATCTAGTTCTTCCATTGATTATTGCTTTTAACTGATTCTTAACACGATTTACTTTTGCCCCTACATTGGTCACTGTAATACCCAATATATCCGACATCTCTTTGTAACTCTTATCTTCCAAATACAATAGTATTATGGCCCTATCTGATTCTTTCAGCATTTTGACAGCTATCTGGAGTCTGGCTAGATTTTCTTCTTCCAAGGTATCCGTATCATCTACTGGATCAGGAAAATCAGCTCTAGTAGTGGGTACCAATCTTTTTTTACTCCTCAGCTGTGACAGGCAGACATTGAGACATACTCGGTATACCCAAGTAGACAATTTGGAAGCACCTCGAAAACTATCATAGGATCTCCACAATTGGATCACACACTCTTGATAGTAGTCATCAAAATCCTCAGACGTATCAGTATAGATACTACAGACCTTGGATATGATCCTATGGTGCTCACTAATAAATACCTGAAAATCTAACTTCATAAATGGTCAATTCATCCCTTTAGTAGGTAGGATACTAGAATTATTACAAATCCCATTGATTATTTTATTGGCATTCTCACAAATGGTTTATTCCGATCGAAAAGGTACCGATAAGTATGATGGGTCTTGCCCACTTCTCCTCCAATTTGTTTGACAACCAAAATCATCTTCCTATTGAAATCTCCTATCCAATTCATTTCTAAGATAGGGTAGCGCTTGTAATCCTGCTGAACCATCTTGGCAGTTGCCATCACCAATGCTCCGTCTAATCCTTTGCCCTGATGAGCCGGTACCACCCCAAAAACTAGCCCCAACATCTTTTTATTAGTCTTTCGCCATTTATGCCATACAAACTTGATTTTGCCCCACGTATCCAGTTTGCCATTGAGGTACTTGAATATCTGATTGACCTCTGGCAAATTGATATAAAAAGCAACTGGTTCTCCTTTAAAATAAGCAAACCAGATAATTTTTTCATCAATGATTGGCTTCATTTGCTTCATGATAGCCTCAGACTGCTCTTCAGTCAACTCTGCTACACCCTCATGAGCTGTCCAAGCTTGATTATATACTTGTCGAAAATCCTCTGTGTATTTTTCAAGATTGCTCATTCTCAAATGCTCAAAAGAATAATCTGGGTTACCTCCCAGTCTAGAAGCCTTTTCTTGTATCCTAGGAGAAAAAGCATCAAACGTATTTCTTATAAAAGTGAACTGCTTGAAATAGACTTGAAAGCCATAATTCTCAAACAATTGTTGGTAATAGGGAAAATTGTAATTGCATTGATAGTTAGGTTCGGTCTCAAAACCATCTACCAACAATCCCCACCACTTGTCTCGGTCTCCAAAATTAACAGGCCCATCCATCGCCTCCATTCCTCTCTCCTCTAACCAGGACTTAGCATGGTCTAGTAAAACATTAGCTGCTTGTTGATTATTGATGCATTCAAAAAAACCTACGCCACCCGTCGGCTGATCATTTTTGGTAGCCATCTTATCATTAACAAATGCTGCCACTCTACCGATCACTTTTTCTCCATCGAGTAGCAACCATCTTTCGCATACTCCATTTAGAAAGGTTTTGTTCTTCGAAGGGTCAAAAACCCATTCGATATCTTGATCCAAAGGACGTATCCAATTCGGCTCCCTTTGATAAAGCCGCACCGGTAAAGACAAAAATGCCTTACGTTGCATTGCATTCTTAACTAGAATCAACTCCATAATGATGAAAGTTATGCTTCATGAAGACAAAGTCCAAGCTCAAAAGATCTATTTAGTAGCGTTTTTCACTCATTATTCATTTTTTTTTAAAATAAAGTGAAAAAGTGAATTGTTGAATTTGGAAAAACAAAAAGGAATTCTATCTTTGCAGTCCATTAGAAAAATGGTCCGTTCGTCTAGGGGTTAGGACACTGGGTTTTCATCTCAGCAACAGGGGTTCGATTCCCCTACGGACTACTACAGTAGCTTAAAGAAGCTGCTCTTTTTTTGAAAATGGTCCGTTCGTCTAGGGGTTAGGACACTGGGTTTTCATCTCAGCAACAGGGGTTCGATTCCCCTACGGACTACAAGCGAAAGCCACTCATTTGAGTGGCTTTTTTTTGTTTTATATAACGCGAACATCAACTGGAACAATACCAATCTTGATTTTAATAGAGTAAATGTTTATTTTCATTCAGTTCCATACGGAAAGGTCAGGGGCAACTACATTATATGAAGTATTGCGCAACGTCCCAGGTTACTGAGGTTCCTAAGTTTTCAATTAGAAAACTATCATCATTATTCTTATTTAGTGTTAACTACTGTTAACACTATTCCCTAACTCTTTATCATTTGACTATTCTTGGAATATGAACAAATCGAAGAATACCAAAATATTCATATTAGTAGTTATTCTCATTACAATAGTTAACCAAGTCTATTGGCAAATTGGAAATTATGATACTGAAAAATCAAAGTTTGTAAAGGACGCACAGTTGCCATTCAACTCAGCTATTGTCGACTATTATAAGCTTATGTTAAAAAGGAATCAAAAGGTCGTTATTGTAGACCCTTTCAATGAAGCCGATGTTCTTAAGATGATGGAATTAAGGGAAGGGTTTGAATTAAGAACATTTTATAAATTGGAAACTGAATTTCTAGACCATTTTGAATCAGAGGTAGTAGTTGATGCAAGGACATTAGAACAAAATGAGGAAATCAAAGATCTTCTAAAAGGAAAATTTGAAAAAGAGAGTTTACATGCTATACAAGATTCTTTGAATACTCTCAAAGCAAAAACTACACCACCACGTAGACATTCATCTGTCGGAACAAGCGACGGTCATAGAAATTATGAATATGAGATCACTTATTCGCTGGACAATATTTTAATGTTTTCATTATTTGAGGAAGACATAGTCAATGTATCACTTCTGGATAGTCTCTTGCAAATACGATTTGATGAAGCAGGTATTGCATCAAATCATGCAATAGTATATACATTTGAAGAAGAATATATCTGCTCTTCTAAGGAGGTTGATGAAACCAATGAAGCAATTGTAAAAATATCTTGTGCTGAGAAATATTTTAGCGACCCCTCGGTTTTAGAGATTCATCACTATGGCGCCTTTGAAAACATTATCAAAAGAAATATAGCAAGTTATTTGAGCTCAGTATTTTTCACCCTTTTGATCCTTGCATTAACTATTTACTTACTCAAGATCATCAATGAACTAAAGCAAATAAGTCAAATGAAAGACGACTTAATCAGCAACGTGACACATGAATTTAAAACACCCATTGCCACTATTACCACGGCATTAGAGGGGATAGAAAAATTCAATGATGATAATGATAAAGAAAAGAATCTCCGCTATCTAGGTTTGGCAAATCAACAATTAAGTAGGCTGGATTTTATGGTAGAAAGACTTTTAGAAACGGCCGCCTTAGACAAAAATGATTTGTTGCTTAAAAAGGGAAATCATGATTTATCAATGATGGTTGTAAAGATCATTGAGAACTACCAATTGCTCACGAATAAAAAGATTGAACTACAAATAACTCCTGAGCTCTACTACCATATGGATATCAACCATTTTCATAATGCTGTTTCGAATTTGATAGACAATGCCATCAAATACGGTGATGATTACTTATTGGTAGAGTTGATAAAAACGAATTCATCTATAGAGTTGCGTGTATCAAATGACGGAACTGCAATTCCTAAACTTGAACATCAGAGAATATTTGAAAAATTCTATCGAATTCAAAAGGGAGATATTCATGACACCAAAGGTCATGGAATCGGACTGTATTACAGCCAGAAGGTTATACATGGTCATGGAGGACGTCTTGACCTAACATCAAATGATCAATTGACTACATTTAAAACAACTTTGCCGCTATGAGTCAGGTTATCAAGATTCTATTTGCTGAAGATGAACCCGCACTTGGCACCATCATCAAGGAAAGTTTAGAGACTAGAGGATTTGAAGTCACATGGTGTCAAAATGGAGCAATTGCATTAGAGTCTTTTCAAAATGAAAATTATGATGCACTTGTATTAGATGTCATGATGCCTGTAAAAGATGGCTTCAGTTTAGCACAAGAAATTCGTAAGTCAGACACTAATATTCCTATCATATTCTTAACCGCAAAATCACAACCCAAAGATGTAGTGAAAGGTTTCGACGTTGGAGGAAATGACTATTTGAAAAAACCTTTCAGCATGGAAGAGTTGATCGTCAGGGTAAAAAATCTGCTTAAAACAAAAACACAACCACCTTCTCATCTATATAGTTTTGGAAAATACGTTTTTGACGCGTTGAAACAACGGCTAAAACATGATGGTAATGAGATCAGTCTTTCTCATAAAGAAACTGAAATCCTCAAATATTTCATAGAAGCGAATAAAGAACTCGTCGACCGTTCAATAATTCTCACATCTATATGGGGGAATGATGATATATACAATAGCAGAAGTATGGATGTATATATCACCAAACTAAGAAAAAAGTTGATTCATGACCCTGATGTAGAAATAATCAATATCAGAGGGTTTGGTTATAAAATGGTATGGTAAACAATCAAAACCTGTGGGGTTGTACTTTTATAAAAACCAAAGCCCTTCATTAAGCTCATAATATTAGGGACCTTGATCAACGCTGCCTCTTTACAATTCTGACTTTCATAAACTCAAGTTTTTTGTTTCTAAAAAAGTGAATAAGCACAGGACAAAACACTTACTCCCACGCTTGATCTTCTTCATTTAAATCCCCATCATGGTCTAGCATTCTTTGTATATCAATGAGTACATGATCCATTTTTTGCGATTGTCCTTTTAAAATATTTATTAATTCCAATATTTCATCTCTAGAGCGATCTTCTTTGTCAAACAATTGAATAACCCCTTTAATATTGGCAACTGGCACTCTTAAATTATGGGCATTGATAAATGCATACTTTGCTAACTTTTTATTTTTCTTAATCAACTGATGTGTCCGCTCTTCAACTGTCCTTTCCAGGTTCGCATTTGCTGCGTTCAAATCACTATTTAGCTCATTTAATGAATCATTATAGGTCATCAACTCTTCTGATTGGCTGGCAATCCTTTCATTTTTTACCGCCAACTCATCCGTTCTTTCATCAACCAAAGACATCAATAAGTTTCTCTGATTATTTAAATAACTAGTTCTAATTTGCACTACTGCATATACAGCTATCAACATCATGATTACCATAATTGTATCGGCCCACCATGTCAACCACCAAGGTGGTAAAACCGTAATTTTTAGAGTTGCTCCTTCTTCGTTCCAAACCCCATCATTATTTGAAGCTTTAACTCTAAACGTGTATTCTCCAGGATCCAAATTGGAATACGAGGCTAGTCTTTGAGACCCAACGTAATTCCAGTCAGCTTCTAAACCATCTAGTTTAAAGGCAAATTGATTATTCTCACTCCTAGTATAATTTAGAGCAGTATATTGAATAGAAAACACATTCTGCTCATGCGCAATTACGATTTCTTCGGTGACCGAAATATGTTTTTGAAGCGGTGAATTATCTCCTCCAATCTCAATATCCTTATTAAATAATTTGAAATCAGTAATATAAACTGGTGGAGAATAATTATTATAAACAATGCTGTCAGGGTGGAAAATGTTAAAACCGTTTATTCCACCAAATAGAATTTCACCTGTTTTTAATTTCCCCACTGCATATCTTGAAAATTCATTTCCTTGAAGGCCATCGTTAATATTAAAATTATGAACCGTCAAAGTTTCAGGCTCAAACTGAACAATTCCATTGGCGGTACCTAACCACAAATACCCGTTATCATCTTCTGTTATTGATTTGATGGAAACACTAGGCAAACCATGTCTTTCATCATAAACTGTGATTTTGGTATGGTCTCCATTCAGTTTCTGCAGCCCATTTTCTGTAGCGATCCATATTGTTCCTTTGCTGTCTTCAAATAAGTGATTTACAATATTGCTAGGTGTCGAAGTACTCTCCGTCGATGGAGGAACAATTTTCTCAAAATAGACACCCCCATCTTCATCGAAAAGCATTTTATTGATTCCGAATCCATCAGTCCCAGCCCATATAGTCCCCTTACTGTCCTGCAATAATGTCACAACTATATTAGCACTTAAACTACCTTCATCATTTGGATCTGTTTCATAGACTAAAAAATTATTCGTCTTCCGATCAAATTTCACCAGCCCTATTCCAAAATTAGCCGCCCACATATTGCCATTATGATCCTTGATTATATTGAAATAATGATCTTTTATCGAATAGCCTCCAGAGGTTTCCTCACGTAAATTTTTAAACTCTTTTTTCTCAAAATCCTCAAATACATTTATTCCACCAGCCCAAGTTCCGATCCAAAGCTTACCTTCGGGATCCATGCAAAGACCTAATACAGCATTTGAACTTAAACTCTTTTCATTTTTATCATCATGCAAAAAATGCTCAAACCTGTTGGTCTTTCGATCAAAATAGTTGAGTCCTCCACCATCTGTTCCAATCCATACATTCCCTTGCTCATCTTCTAAAAAATCTCTGATTACATTATGACTTAGACCATGAAAATTAGAAGAGGATTGGTAGTAATGGGCAAATTTTGAATACAATGGATCATATAGATTAATCCCTTGAACGGCACCTCCTACCCAAAGTCGCTCTTGTTTATCTTCATAAATGCACCATACAGAATTGTGAGCCAAACTCTGTTCATCCATGGGGTCACTCTGATACCTGACAAAACTACCCGTCTTTCTATCATATAGATGTAGTCCTCCATTTTCGTTACCCACCCACAGCCTATTTTTACTATCTAAAAGAATAGCTTGTACATCATCATTCGCTAGGCTCCTTTCATCATCCACATTGTGTATATACCTGACAATATCAACGCTATCATTACTGACATTTCTAAATTTAAATAGTCCCATTTTTTTGGTACCTATCCAAACTTCTCCATTTAATCCAGATCTTATATCCATAATGAAGCCTAGACTATGCAATCCCGTTCTCGTCTCCACATTCATCACTTGTACAACATGGTTTGTTTCAAGGTTAATTTGGAACACGCCTTGATCAAATGTCCCTACCCAAAGGGTATTATTAAGATCAATCTCCAAGGTAGTTATTCTGACCCTTTTCAATGAGTCTAATTGATCTCTAATCGGGTAAGTGTAAAAATTTTTCTTCTCAGTATCAAAGAAGAAAAGACCTCCTCTTTCACTTGCTACCCACAAATTTCCATTTCTGTCTTCAACAATTGATCTCAACCTGTTAAGAAAGGGGTTTCCTTCATTGCCTATTGTCTTGGTTTCAAATCTTTGAAAATTATTTAAAATTCTATCATACCTACAGATACCATCGGCTGTGCCTATCCATAAATCTCCTCTTGAATCCTCAAATAGAGAGGTAATGTAGTTGCCTGTTATACTCGAAGGGTTTTCGTTATGCAAAAAGACTTCAAATTGAATACCATCGTATTTATGCAGACCAGCGGAGGTACCCACCCAGACATAATCATCATTGGTCTGTAGGATTGCTGTAATTTGACTACTATTCAGGCCTTCACTAATATGTTGAAATCTCAGAATAGGATCATTTGCAGAAGCCTCAATGGAGGCTATTGGCAGAAGAAGAATAACCCAACCAAAAATAAGATTAATTGCTTTCATAAGATTGCTTGAATTCAGGACTAATCAGCAGCACAAGCATTCGATTTAGCGTCTTTCAATTACCAGGTTTTAACTTGCCATACAAAATAACAATTTTTCACTTCAATATCTAATTGAAGCGTACGACCTCCAGGTACTCTCTTCTTAAAAGACCCTTTTCGTTCCCCAAAGACTAACGAAATTGAAGCATCAATACTAAGCCAATATGGATTGAAAGCAACATAGGTTGGGGCAGTCTGTATAACTGTGGAATGTCAATTTTCTGTTCATTTTTTATTACTCCAATCAAAAGAACGACACCCAGAAAATTACCAAATGACTCTTTCAAAATGGGGTATAGACAATA
The DNA here is from genome assembly GCA_051531955.1 of Reichenbachiella sp. Lineage (GTDB taxonomy): Bacteria > Bacteroidota > Bacteroidia > Cytophagales > Cyclobacteriaceae > Reichenbachiella. Next base: position 467 of record JAOPTS010000143.1, on the reverse strand, counting down.
TCTAAAACTCTCATTGCTAAATGTAAAAGTATGATCCCCCAGAAATGTGGGTTGATCCAGTTTAAGAGAAAGGGTTGTCAAATAGAATGGAAAATGAGGTTTTGATCTAAGGCTTAAGCACAGGCAATTTAGTATAGGCACAAAAAAAGCTGCTCATCCCTTCTAGGTGAGCAGCTTAAGCATGATTATGAAAGACTAAATTACTATTTCTTTTTATGATGCCGGTTGCCCAACCGTAGTGATCAACTTCCCAATTTGTTCGCTCTTTACTTCCTTGTTGATTAACTACAATGCAAATAAAGAAGAGAAATACAGCCTTCTAAAGTCAAAATCGGTGAACTGAAGAATTACTCAGTTGAGCTGCACAAAATATCAGGTCATAAAAAAGTCCTGCATGTGCAGGACTTCAATAATAAGAATTTCATCTATTAATTACACTCAGACTGCCTTAGGTTTTGAACCAATAA
>JAOPTS010000142.1:0-28869 GCA_051531955.1 Reichenbachiella sp. | reverse complement strand
AGTCTTAGGAACAAGGCTAAAAGTTTTGAAGCGTTTAGAAGAATGGTATTTGGTGCAATCGCCAGATGACTATATTTCTTGGGTAGATCATGGGGGGGTGCAATTGATGACCGCCTCTCAACAAAATCGTTGGTCCAAACTACCCAAGATCATTTACATGAACAATTATGGGAATGTCTATTTGGATGAAGATGAGTCCACGATCCTGTCTGATATCGTATTGGGCGGTCAGTTAATCAAAATGTTGGAATCGGATAATCATTACCGAGTACAGTTCCCAGATAATAGAATTGGTTTTGTTCGAAAGGGCGAAGCGATGCTGGTGAATGACTGGAAAGACTCATTGCAACCATCAGGGGAGTTGATGGAGCAATATGCAAGAGACTTGTTGGGCTCACCATATTTGTGGGGAGGAACATCTAGTAAGGGGGTGGATTGCTCCGGTCTCACCAAGACAGCTTACCGAATGAATGGATTAATTATTCCAAGGGATGCATCACAGCAGGTCAATGCTGGGCTAGTGGTTGACCCAGATTTGAAATTTGAGGGCTTGGAAAAAGGAGATTTGTTGTTCTTTGGAAGGTTCAAAACAGATAGTACACGCCAAAGAGTTACACATGTTGGACTCTGGATTGGCAATGACGAGTATATTCATTCTTCTCAAAAGGTAAGAATCAGCTCAATCGATACTGCATCCGTCAACTATGATGAGTTCAATAAGAATCGCTATCTAGGCAGTAGAAGATACCTTGGGAACCTGGAAGGGAATATTGTGAAGATGTGAATGGATTGCGTCTAGCATTGTACGCTTGGCTCTAGGCTGTTCAGGATTTGTAATCCTGAAACACAGATCATAGGATTTGCAATCCGGACTAAAACGGATTAAAAACTCTATGATAAAGCATCAGGCATAACCAATATAGAAGAGTAAGTAGGTGCAAAATGATTGACGGCCATTCAAAAATAACTGTCACTTATGATAAAGTCATTCACCATCAAGTAGCAATCGTTCTAGCCCATCCCAAAGTGACAGACGAGTATCAGTATATTATTGCCGATCATGATGAAATCGTTCCCGACCATTCTAAAATGATCCACGGTCACTCAAAAATGACTGACGGTCAGATATAAATCGTTCCCGGTCAGATATAAATGGGAAACCGCCAACCGTCGATGGTTTTTGTAATGTGGGTTGGTATGGGGTATAGATAGATTGTTGTTGCTCAGCCTTTGTCAACCACCTCATTCGATTCCGCCATATATGGATAGGTCTCGAAGATCAGGTCAATGGATTCTTGTAGCACTGTAGTCTTGGTTTTGTTCTTGGGATAGCGGATGTCTAAGCTTCCTTGCCAGACGAGCTTATTTTTCTTGGCGTCTAGAAACTCAATCAGTAGTAAGCCATCTTTGTAATATTCAACGGTAGAAGAGGGTGTGTAATATTGACTCTGATTGTAGTTGTTCGAATTGTTGTAACTAGACTCTGTCTGTACAGTAGAGATGACTTCATATCTCACAATCAAGTCAGCTTTACCCTTGTGGTATTCAAACTCTTTGGCTTTCATTTGGTCATTTATAAAACCTTCAATTCGATCGAAATATTCAGAACCTTGACTAGAAAACTCCTTGTCATCGGATTTGTAATTGACTAGACGATAGGTCTTATAGTCACTGAAATCCATGTCGTCGTTGACAAACTCAACGACTTTAGGACTGCAACTATTCATGTACAAGAGAACAAGAATAAAAAAAGTGTAATGAATCTTGTTCATGAGTAGCTGTTTTTAAAGTCCGGTATTAATTATTGAAATGGGATTTTAATTCATTGAACTTATTGGGTTACGAAATCCACTTGTCTTTCCCGAAATCAGGCTTGCGTTTTTCTAGAAAGGCATTACGACCTTCTTTTGCCTCTTCTGTCATATAAGCTAGTCTAGTCGCTTCACCTGCAAACACTTGTTGACCTACCATGCCGTCATCCGTTAGGTTCATGGCGAACTTTAACATCTTGATAGAAGTTGGAGACTTGGCTAGTATTTCTTGCGCCCATTCGTATGCTGTGTTTTCTAGCTCGTCATGTGGTACAACTTTATTGACCATTCCCATTTCGAAAGCCTCTTGTGCGGAGTAGTTTCTGCCTAAGAAGAAGATTTCACGGGCTTTTTTCTGTCCCACCATTTTGGCTAGGTAAGCAGAACCATATCCACCATCAAAACTGGTGACATCTGCATCAGTTTGTTTAAATATGGCATGTTCCTTACTGGCGAGCGACAAGTCACAGACCACATGCAAGCTGTGTCCACCACCCACGGCCCAACCTGGCACTACTGCAATCACCACTTTGGGCATGAAACGAATCAATCGTTGCACCTCCAATATGTTCAGCCTGTGCATGCCATCTTCACCGACATAACCTTTATGTCCTCTTGCATTCTGATCACCACCACTACAGAAAGCATGAATGCCATCTTTTGGACTTGGACCCTCTCCGGATAGCAATACCACGCCGATAGAAGTATCCTCTTGGGCATCATAAAAAGCATCGTACAACTCACTAGTTGTTTTTGGTCTGAAGGCATTACGTACCTCAGGTCTATTAAATGCAATACGTGCTACGCCATTACATTTTTTGTAAGTGATATCTGTATATTCTTTGACTGTTACCCAGTTGATTTCAGTACTCATAATCTAATCTTTAGTAAGCCAAAACTAATGGCTAGCATTCATTTCCTTTACTTTTTTGAACAATTCTTTGTAGGTAGTTTTGTTCGTCTCTGCATCGGTAAATATCTCCAAAATCTTCTTACCAGAACCTGCTGTTAGTTTGCTCATGGCCATTTCGACTTCTCCATAGGTGTGACAAGGGTAGTAGTCAAAATCAAACTCTTGGGCGAGTTGTACCGCTTTTGATTTTTGATTGGTTTCGAAAAATTCTTTCAATTCTGGTTGTGCAGCGGGTCCGTCTATCATCCGGAAGATGTTGCCACCATGGTTGTTGAACAGGATGACATGGAAGTTGTCTGGTACGTGATTGTGCCAAAACGCGTTACGGTCATAAAAGAACGCAACATCTCCAGACATCAAAATGGTGTCTTTCTTTGAGGCGATACAAGCGCCTATAGCGGTACTGCTACTGCCGTCAATTCCACTGGTGCCACGGTTGCAATACACCTCGATGTGTTGTTTGTGCTTGAGTCCGATAGTATTGGCATAACGAACTGCCATACTGTTGGCTAGATGCAAATCAATATGCTCTGGTAGCATCTTGATGATTTGACGGTAGATACTGGTTTCGTTGAATTCTATGGGTTTGTAGGCCCTGATTGTCTCTTCTGTTGTATTGTTTCGTTGCTGCCATAGTGCCCAGAAATCCTGTTGCTCCTGTAGGGCAGGTTGGCTGTCAAGGTCGGCTGTTTCTAAAAACGACAAGAGGTCCGCATCAATATTACCAGTCAAATGATTGTAGGTGTCAGGCAAATCACTGTTTGGCGTGATATGCCAATGCTGAATGTCTTGATGGTATTTTAAAAATATCTTGAGATTCTTAGAGATGACCGACAGTCCAAACGTGATAATTAAATCTGGTTTGAGGTCGTCTTCTAATTCAAATTTGAGAAACAAGTCATGGTGAAGTACCACATTTTCTACCTCATGACAGTTGCTCATGACATCTGCTATCAGTGGTATTTTGGCTGCTGACAAGGTCTTGCCCAAAGTTTGCTTTTCTAAATCAGAATAGTTGCCTTGCCCTGCAATAATAAGAACGCGCTTGAAGTTTTTGATTTCTTCCGTATCTGACGAAGTGATTTTTGCGTGATACTTGGGTAACTCCTCAACTTGTATTTGGTCCAAAGGCGTCACGCTAATTTCTTCCTCTGGATAGAAAGGTTCTCTAAAAGGAATGTTGACTTGTACGGGGCCAGGTGCATCTCCCTTGCATTCCAAAATTGCATCATTGATGCATTCATGGGCAACACTGAGTCCTACAGCAGTGAGAGAAGGATAGTCGAAGTAAGCCTTGGCATGCTTGCCATATAGATAATCTTGATAAATGGTCTGACCATCTCGTTTGTCGATCAGTTCTGGTGGTCGATCAGCCGTCAATATCAATAAAGGTACTTGGTTGAAAAAAGCCTCCGCCACAGCAGGAGCGTAGTTCAAACCAGCAGACCCAGAGGTGCAAATCAATACGGTAGGTACTTTGGTTTTTAAGGCTATGCCTAATCCTATGAATGCAGCCGAACGCTCGTCAGGAACGCTAAGACACTGGATCATCGGATGTCGAACAAATGCCAAAGTCAATGCGGCATTTCTAGAGCCAGGGGAGATTACTGCATGCTTGATGCCATGCTGATGGCAAATCTCTGGGATGTCAAATATCGGTTGTAAATCCATTCGGTTGGTAGTTAGCTTTCGAATATGTTAAGCAATGTCTGCAGCTTGATTTCTGTTTCATTCCATTCACTGACAGGATCGCTATCTTCTGTGACGCCTGCACCAGCAAATGCAACCCCTTCGTTGGCGTATAGTCTTGCGCATCTGAGGTTGACATAGAGACTGTTTTCTTCTTGGAATGAAATAGGGCCTAAATAACCACTGAAATAGGTGCGGTCATAGTCTTCGTTTTCTTTGAGGAACTCAGCAGATTCTTTCATGGGCATGCCACACACTGCTGACGTAGGGTGGAGCAAATCTAGCATAACGGTTGCCAATTGAGGGAAGTTAGTTTCATCCATGTCGACCTCAAAGGTAGTTTTTAAATGCATCAGATTCCCTGCTTTGACAGTCTTGGGTCCATATTCCTCAAACTCCCTTAAGCGTATTTTTTTAAAACAATTGATGATGTACCTAGAGACCAACGCTTGCTCTTCAATTTCTTTTTGTTTCCAAGCAGCGTTGGATAGTTTGAAGTTATCTGGGATAGGTTGTGTGCCGGCCAGCGATACCGTTTTGAATTTATGTTTGTTACTAGAGATTAGCAATTCAGGTGTTGCTCCCAGCCATAGTCCTTTGCTGGGCATGTATACCATTGATACAAAAGCATTGGAATAACTCTTACAAAGCTTTTGAAATTCGATAATAGGATCAAAATAGTCACCATATTGAAATCTATGGTTTCTACTGGGAACGATTTTTTTGAAATCACCAGTCTCTATTACTTTGATACAATCTTCTACCAGTTTTACAAAGTGTTCTTTGCTAAGTGATTCACCTTCATGCGTATCCAAGTAGTCTGTGTATGTCTTGTTGCTTTCTTTTGAAAACTCATCAACGAACTGTTCAACCTTAGACGAGGCTTGTTGAAGCCCCGGGTTGATAGTAAAGCCATTTGATTGATTCAGTTTCAAATCTGCATGGATCAATGATCGTTGATCCTTGTCACTATTGAAGGGACAAAATAGAAAACCCTCAGGAGCATCTTCTATTTCATGAATCGTATGCTCACTATTTGAAAGCTGACAAATTGCCTCAATATCATTCGTATTAGGCTTTCTCCAAATGGCAAAAGGAAGATCTAGCGAAAGAGCAGTCAGAAAAAAAGTAGATAGCTGTTTCTCAAAGCTCAACGTGTGATCCAATGATTTTATCAAATCAATTTTGTTCATCAATCTATCTTTTTGTCAATAATGGCTATTGTGAACCTACTGATACAGATGAGTTCACTACTCTCGTTGTATATTTTTATTTCCCATACGTGGGTTTTTTTTCCAATATGAATAGGTTTGGCTATTCCTTCGACTATGCCAGTTCGAGCACTCTTGATGTGATTGGCATTGATATCCAATCCAACACAAAATTGCTTATTGGAGTCTATCGTCATCGTAGCACCGACGCTTCCCAAGGTTTCGGCTAGTACCACAGATGCACCTCCGTGCAGCAGTCCCATTGGCTGTTGCGTTCTGTTGTCAACAGGCATGGTTGCTTTGAGATAATCATTCCCGATCTCGGTGAATTCAATACCTATGTGCTCCACTAAAGTGTTTTTAGTGAGGTTATTAATGGCTTCTAAAGTAGAGTTTTTGTTGAATATCAAGTTTAGTTTTTTTTACTAACGTTTAACAATTGATTGGTAATCTAGTAATGTGTCACTGTAAGAAAATCAAATATCTGAATATTAATTAATTCATCTTATTCATTTCCTAATTACTGTGAAGCCAATAACATTTTAGTTCTAAATTCGCCTAATACAAACAAAAATACAATTCGCTTGAAAAGCAAAAATATATACATCATCCGACACGGGGAAACTGATTACAATAAAAGGAAAATGGTGCAGGGTAGAGGTATCAACTCTGAAATCAATGAGACTGGTAGAACACAAGCTCAAAAGTTCTATCAGGCTTACAAGGATCATCCTTTTGATATTGTATACACTTCCAATCTGAAAAGAACGCAACAGTCAGTACAAGAGTTTTTAGATATGGGATATCCTACCCAAGCTTTAGCGGGTTTTGATGAGATCAGTTGGGGTGATCATGAGGGAATGGCCTATGACATGGAAAGGCATCAGGCTTATCTAGATGGGTTGGCTCAATGGACGAAAGGTAATTTGGATCACCGAGTAGGAGGAGGTGAAACCCCACTAGAGGTAAAGGCACGTCAAGAGAAGGCCATGAAGATTGTATTGTCGGGGGAAGAAGAGAATATATTGATTGCCACTCATGGTAGAGCGATGAGAATTTTGATTTGTTGGTTGATGGGCAGAGACCTCAGTGAGGCAGAATACTATAAGCATTCCAACCTGTGTGTATATCAGCTGAAGTATGAGGGTGGGGAATTTGAAATATTAAAAGAAGCGGATACTTCACATATGGACTAAATTGAAGTTTGATTTAAAAGTAAAATATCACTTCAATTATTATGTGTTTTTAATAGAAAGTCGTATATTTAATAAACGCCGACATAGATCGGTAAACATGGAGGAGCATTTGCACATTCTTGCTGGCTCAGCCCAAAACCCGGTGAAGCCGGGTTTTTGGTTTTATATCCTATTGAGAAAAATCTACCCTATTTTAAGTGTTCCAATTATTTTGTAATTACTGAATATTTTATTGTCTGAATTAAAGTCATTAATAGAAATTAGTAAGAAAGAGGGGCTGGATATAAATAGCATAAATAAATCTTAACTTTCGAAATTGTGATGATAAATGGTCTATTTAGGTAAGCCTTCGATAATCGTTCTAGTGAGTGCAATGTCTATATAATGGTACCAGCTTTCTTTGTCTGTTTTATAATGGTAGTTGGAGGATAACTTGACCAACACTACATCTTGATCGGGATCGACATAGATCAATTGACCATAGATGCCTTGTGCGTTGAATTCATCATCAGCTCCTGCGGGAATCCACCATTGATAGCCATAGCCATGCTTGGTTGGTTTTTCTCCCAGTTTACTAGGTAGGAGATGAGGTGCGTCAGGTGTCGTGGATGCTAATACCCATTCCTCTGGTACAACCTGTCGTCCATTCCATCTTCCAGAGTCTAGGTATAACTGGCCTAGCTTGGCATAATCTCTTGCGGTGATATTGAGACCTCCGATGGCGAACTCCATGTTAGCTTTGTCCTTGATCCAGTAGGCGTCTGATTCCGCATTGATTTTTGACTATAGTTTCTCGTTCATATAGTCAGTGATGGTTCTTCCAGTTGCGCTAGTCAATATCATCCCCAAAACTTGCGTATTGATGCTGACATAATGATTGTAAGTGCCTGGTTCATGATCTCGCTTTAGTGTCTTGGCAAAATCCGCCATTGGCATCCCAAGGGCAAAGTATCTTCCCATGATGTTGATGTCAGAGTTGAAATCTCCATAGTCTTCGTTAAACCCAACACCGGTTGACATCTGGAGTACGTCCTTGATTCGTATGTCATCATATCCAGTGCCTTTGAACTCTGGTAAGTAATCAGTAACAGTTTCTTCTATACTGCTAATATTTCCTTCATCGATAGCTATGCCAAAGAGTGCGGAGATAACAGATTTGGACATGGACCAAGAAATATGGTGGTCATTCTCGGTGAAATCATTGCCATAGTACTCATAAACCAACGTGTCATGCTGGAGAATGAGCAGTGCATCTGTTTGCACAAAGTCTAGATAGTCTGTCGTGAGGAAGAGAGAATCGTCCACATAAAACTGTGTGGGTAGTTTGATCTCGTTTTCTGCCTTAGCAAACCCTTTAGAATTACTTGGTTTTGGGACGGTAGTGGTGGGGAAGATGTCTTTGACACTTTTGAAATTTTCAGAAATGTTGGCAGCATCAAAAAACGTAACGACCTTATACATTTGATAAGTTTCTTGTTTGAAAAAAAGAAACAATATCAAAATCAAAGAGATGAGAAGGTATAGGATAGCTAAGCCTATTGTTTTTAATGCTTTCATATTCAAGTCTAATGAATAATTATAAATCTAAGGACTTGATAACCAAAACAAATTCTGATAGTATCAATATTTGTTTTGGCTCTAAACTCTTAATTACCCTTTTGAAAAGTATTGAGGGATTAGATCTTTGATTTTGTTGAGTGTTTCATCTACCGTTAATTCACTCATTCCCCCAGCTGCGTTGGCATGGCCCCCACCACTGAAATGATCAGCGGCCAATACATTGACAGGGTTTTCTTTGCCTTTGGACCTGAAGGATATTTTGATGATTCCATCACGTTCCGAAAACATAATAGCTGCTTTCATACCTCTGATCGATAACGCAAGGTTGGCCAAACTATCTATATCTCCTTTTTTGTAATCGTATTTTTCTAGCTCTTCTTTTGACAAGGAAACGATCGCTACATGGTAATCTTCTAGAATTACTAATCTTTCACTCATCGCATAGCCTTGGAGGCGCAAACGACTAGCGGTATTGTTGTCATTTAATGCTTCATGAACCAAATGATGTTGTACGCCCGCAGCTAGTAATTTGGCTATCAGCTCGTGTGTACGTGGCTCTACTGATGGGAATCTAAAACTACCTGTATCTGTCAAGATACCTAAGTACAGCGGAGTGCCTATTTGGGCATCAAGTAAGTCGCCATGCCCAGATTGTTCGATCAACTCTACGATCAATTGTGCGGTGGAGCATGCAGTGGTTTCAGAAACCATGATGTCAGGAAAGTCCTGTGGGTTGAGGTGGTGGTCAATCATGATCTTTTTGCATGTAGCAGATTCCAACAATACTTGCATGTCTGGTCCTATGCGGTCTGTACCATTGTAATCAAGACTGAATATTAGGTCTGCTTTTTGGAATTCGTTCGTTACCTGTTCCGGATGATCGCTCATGAGTAGGATAGAAGAGGTGTCTAGCCAATACAGAAAGTCTGGCGCTGCGTCTGGGTGACATATAACAGCTTTTTTTCCTAGTTTCTCAATGAAATGCAACAGACCTAATGAAGAACCTACAGAATCTCCATCAGCAGACTTGTGTGAGGTGATGACGATATGAGAAGCTGCAAGAATCTCTGACTCGATTTGTTTGTATTTGTTCATCTTGGATGGGTTATTTCAATACTGAGTTTGAAGCAAAAAAAAAGGTAGTTAAATAATAACTACCTTTTTAGTGAGCCTCCTATCCGACTCGAACGGATGACCGCCTCATTACAAGTGAGGTGCTCTACCAACTGAGCTAAGGAGGCAAAATAAAGACGATCAAGTCGCTTCATTTTGTTTGCCGTTGACCTCTTATGGCCAATTGCGAGTGCAAAACTACAAATGTTTTTTAGTTTTGCAAACATCTTTTAGAAAATAATTGAAGGAATTTATTCTATCTGAGAAAGGAATTTTAGTTCTTCCTTAAGATCAGTAAGTTGTGTTTCTGCAGCAGTGATTTTTATTTCAAAATCTTTTACCATTTGATTGGCACTTTTTGAATTCGCGAAGAAACCTATATTGTTTTTCCAAGTAGAAACGTCATTCTCTAGGTGTTGGATTTTACGTTTTAGGTTAATTTCCTTTCTGTATATTTTTTGTTCAGCATGTGGATCACTTTTTAATTTGTGAATGAACATCGTAGATTTTAACGCTTCCACTTGATCATGACTCAAAGTCTCCGTAGCTTTTTTCATTACCTTGTCCAACGCTTCTTGGTATTTGGCTTGTATTTTTTTGATAGCATTTTTTGGGACGAATCCAATGTTGCCAAATTGATCCTGCAGTTCGAATATCTTGTCTGTGTCTAGTGCATCCTCATTTCCTAAAGTATCTAACTGAGCACAGATTTCTTCCTTTTGACTCAAATTACCATCATAAGAAGATTCCACCTCCTTGTTATGACCTCTTTTCTTATTGAAAAAGTCATCACAGGCTACCTTGAATTCTTGATAAATTGATTCTCGTTGTTTTTCTGGTACAGGGCCAACTTCTTTCCATGCAGTTTGAAGTGCTTTTAGTTTATTAGCCGTATTGTCCCAATCATCACTTTGTGATAGTTCGACTGCTTTTGCGACCAAGTCTTTCTTTTGAGTAAGGTTTTCTTCACGTTGAGAATCTAAAGTCTTAAAGAAAAGAGATTTGTTACGAAAGAACCCTTTGAAAGCACCCCAGAATTTTTTATTTACATCTTTGGCCTTTTCTTTAGGCATGCTGCCAATGGTTTCCCATTCCTTTTGGATTGCTAAAAGATCCTTTGTCTTTTTATTCCATTCACCAATTTTTTCAGAATTGAAAGTCAGATATTCTTGAATGTTGTCAGAAAGTGTAATCTTCTTCTCATAGTTGTCAGTGAAGGATTCTTTCAACTTGTTGAAATACTCTTTTCTTTTGGCGTAAACTTTGTCCGAAGCAGACTTGAATCTCAACCAAGTTTCTTCTTGATGATCCTTTGGTACAGGGCCTATGTGCTTATATTCTTCATGAAACTCATTCAGTTTCTTAATTGCTTCATTGAGGTTTTCTAAACTGTCTAGTGTTTCAGCTTGTCCACACAGCACTTGCTTTTTCTCTAAATTCTTCTTCTTGTCAAGTTCCTTTAGTTCAAAATATATACTCCTGTGATCGTAATAAAGGTCCAGTAGCGCATTGTAATTAGCCCATAGTGTTTTGTTGTGCTGTGGGTGAACTGGTCCTATTGTTCTCCATTCTTCTTGTAAGACCTTTAAATCTTTGATGCTTGAGGTGCTTTCATCATTGTCTACTAATTCTCTCAATCTGACCAAAAGGTCATTCTTTAATTCTAGATTGTTTTCTTTTTGCTTCTCTAGTTCTTTTCCGTTTTGAACACGACGGTCTCTGATGAGTTTGTGATAGGCGTCAAAATTGGTGCTGATCTCGTCTAATTTGTATTCGAAATCATCTTTTTCCCCACCATCTTCAATGAATTTGTTAAGTGCTGTTTCCTTTTCGGTTTGGAAAATCGTGTCGTAAGATGATTTGATTGATGCAATTGCTTTTCCTTTTCTATAGCCATTGTCCTCTTTAGATAGAGTAGAGATAGCTTCTAGTAGTTGAGCCTTGTCAAGTGTAGTGTAGTCAATTTCTTCTTCGTGCTCGTCCTCATGCAATTCTTCATGATTCTCTTCTTCGTTATCTTCAGTATCAGTAGATGCTTCAGGTTCTGTAGTTGTTTCTACAACTGAAACCTCAGGATTTTCAGCTGGTTCTGGACTGGTAACTACAAGTTCAGCAACTTCTGGAGTTGCATTCTCTACTACAACTTCTTTGATTTCCTCTTCTATAGCAGCAGGTGCTTCTATAGTAGTTTCCTTAGTTGATTCTTCAACAGCTTCTGGTGCAGGTTCTACTGCGTCCAAAGTAGCTTCGGGCTCTACTAGTGGAGTTTCAACTGGTGTATTTGTTTCTTCTGTTGTTAATTCAGGTGTAACCTGAACAGCATCTGGTTTTAATGACTCCTCATCTTTACCAGCTAGGTTTTTCTCTTCGCTCATTGTACGTTATTTTAACTATTTAGTGCAATGTAATATTTTTTGTGATGTTAATTCATTGTTGGGTCAGTTGGATATTTAGAAAACATTTCAAATTTGCCTCCCAATTCATGCAATAATGTTTTCCAAAGCTCATCTGGAGGAGTATCAAATATCAATGATGAAGATGTATTTTTGAATACGATCCATGATTTTGTCTTGATTTCGTCTTCTAGCTGTCCAGCGTCCCATCCAGAATATCCAATGAAAAATTTGAAGTTTTTAATTTCAATTTGTTCGTTATTTATTAACTCAATGAGTTTGTCATAGTTACCACCCCAGTCAGTATTAACTGTTACTTCTTGGCCATCTAAGACTTCTTTTTGATTCCTGTGAATGAAGTGAAGAGTGTCTTGTTGTACAGGTCCGCCGATATATAATGAGGCATCAAAATCTTTAACTTCTTCAATTGCTTCACTGAAGTTAACTTGCGCAGCTTTGTTGAGAATGAAACCAAAAGAGCCATTCTTGTCATGTGCACAAAGTAAAACTACCGTCCTTTCAAAATTTGGGTCGGGGAGGTAAGGTTCCGAGATTAGCAAGTCTCCTTTTTCTGGTTTGAAGTCTTGAACTGAATGAAAATAATCCATTCTTCAATATAAGAAAAATTTCAATATTGTAATTCTAAACTAAAATTATTAAGACTTTAAAATATTGGAATGGACATATCTGCACAAGATTGGTTAAATTTAAAGTTACCAGAACGTGACTATACCATCATCAAAGACTACAATCATGAAGTACCTAGTGATTTTTATCGGAATGCTATGTTTATCCTTTACGCAAACCATGGCCCAAACCTATCTTACACCAGTCCATTACAATGGAGCGTGGGGCTATGCGAATGAAAAAGGGGAGTTTATTATATCCTCTAATTTTAAATCGGCTTATGCCTTTGATTCTAAAAGTGGAGTGGCCAGAGTTAAGTCATATAACGGATGGGGTTATGTGAATACAGAGGGGCATTTGTTGCCAATGCCACAGATTGAAGTTTATAGAAACTATAGTGATGGATTTCTCTTAGCTCGACAAAATGATAGGTGGGGTTATGTGAATCCTGAAGGTAAGTTTGTGATTCACCCTAGGTATAAAGAGGCTAAAGACTTTTCAGAAGGGTTTGCCGTGGTATACGAGGGAGATTGGATGTTTTTGAATAAGGATGGTCAAGTGGCATTTCCTATGCGTTTCAAAGAAGCTTTTGGCTTTAGTGAAGGTTATGCTTTTGTATTGATGAAAGGCGGATGGAGATATATTGATAATGAAGGTCGTTCAATGAATAACCCTCCTGGAATCGAAAGAGGGAAAAAATTCTCTGATGGTATGGCCAGAGTCATGTATAAAGGGAAATGGGGGTATATAGATACTAAAGGTGGTTGGGTGATTCAACCGATATATGCAGAAGGAACAGATTTCAAGGAAGGACATGCTTGTGTGTTAGAAAGAGGGCAATGGTCTGTTATTGATAAAACAGGAGTGTTGAAAGGACAAATTATGTACAGTCCTGTGGAGGTTTCTGAGTTTTCGGATGGTCTGGCAAAAGCTAAAGTCGATAAACAAGGATGGGGGTATGTGAATTTCTCTGGAGAATGGGTGATTAGTGCACTTTATACACATGCTAAAGATTTTGTTGGTAATACAGCTTACGTGAGAAATCTTGGAGGTATGTGGGGGGTAATTAGTCCTACTGGTGAGGAAATTTCCGCATTCAAATTCAGAAATGTCAAAGAGACTGTAAAAGTAGATTATGCTGCGCCAGTTAGCGAACCTGTGGTAAGGCAATCTTTGGTGCAAGTATCTAATGTAGCTCCGAAATTGGAGATTACATCACCATATGCTGTCAGAGGTTTTAAAGTTGCAGATGACATGTTTACAACAAGTCATAATTCTATAGTAATAGAAGGAACTGCATATGATGAACAGAAAATTAAAGCAGTATTGGTTAACGGTAGACAAATATTTGTACAAGAAGGTGGGAAGTTTTCTATTGATTTTCCATTGATGTTAGGAACTAATGTGTTGAAAGTAAAAGCCATAGATAATGGCGATCTTGTAGACGAAAAAGAAGTGGTCGTGAGGTATAATCCTAATGCTGGAACAGCGGTTCCTGTAGTCAGTGCTGCTGGGGCTGAGGATGGTAAATATTACGCACTTGTGATTGGGGTCAATGACTATTATGATGAGGATGTCGTAGATTTGGACAATCCGGTTCGTGATGCTGGAGCTATTTATCAAACATTGATTTCTGATTATACTTTCGAACCTGGTAATGTGAAATTACTTCAAAACCCAGATAGAGATGAAGTTTATACAGCTCTTGAGTATTTTACTTCTAATGTCACATCAAAGGATAATTATTTAATCTTTTATGCAGGTCATGGTTATTGGGATGAAAGTTTCCAAAAAGGGTATTGGCTATTTAGCGATGCTGAAGATGGTAGAAGAGGAAGTTGGTTCTCTAATAGTGAATTACATGATTATATTTCAGCTACTGATAGTAGACATACTTTGCTAATTGCAGATGCTTGTTTTAGTGGAAGTATTTTTAAAATGAGAGATGCATTCGTCAATGCGGAAATGGATATTCAGAAGTTACAGGCTATGAAAAGTCGTAAGGCGATGACAAGTGGTACTTTGAAGACAGTTCCTGATGAGAGTGTCTTTATGAAATATTTGTTACTACGTCTCACTAATAATGAAAGATCATTTTTACCATCAGAATATCTTTTTTCTACTATCAAAAAACCGGTTCTTCTAAATAGTCCTAATGTGCCGCAGTATGGGGAGATACATGGTACAGGAGGAGAGGGCGGAGATTTTATTTTTATTAAACGATAAATAGTCGTTTAAAATATCAAAATAGGGAATTGGTCTATTGCGTTTATATGATATTTGCGGAGACTCGTAGATAGAGATATGGCAAAAGAAAATATTCAAGGAATTAGAAAGGATTATGGTATTATGGAATTGTCTGAAGACAATATTCTTGCCAATCCTTTAGATCAATTTGAGGCATGGTTTAAAGACGCCATGAAAACAGAGGGTAGTGAAGTCAATGCCTGTACCTTGTCAACATTGGACGAAAACCAAATTCCGGATGGTAGGATCGTATTACTCAAATACTATGCAGAGGACGGTTTTACCTTTTATACTAACTATGACAGTGACAAGGCCAAACAATTAGAAGCACATCCGTTTGCTTCAATGAACTTCTACTGGAGGACGAGAGAAAGACAAGTACGTGTTAAAGGAGAAGTTATCAAAGTGCCTGCTGAGATTTCAGATGCCTATTTCGAAGAACGACCAGAAGGTAGTAGAATAGGAGCTTGGGCAAGTCCACAAAGTCAAGAGATCCCAAATAAAGAGTACTTGGTTAATCGTGTAGAACAAGTCAAGCAACGTTTTAAAGAGGGAAAGATTCCTAGACCAGATTTTTGGGGAGGATACTTGCTGATTCCTAGTCATGTTGAGTTTTGGCAGGGTAGGCCTAGTCGGTTGCATGATCGAATTATCTATCAGTTCAAAAACGACGAATGGAAAATTAAAAGAGTAGCGCCATAACTCTTGTCTATGATTGATAATTATCTCAAACGATATGCCTACCCAAAGCGTTATCTGAATTTAGAATATCAAAATAAGTCACTATACACTATCATTGTATTGCCTGCCCATCATGAGGAGCACTTGATACAAGCTCTAGCATCTATTGAGGACTGTGATGCACCAACAGAGTCTGTGTGTGTGATTACTGTAATCAATGCATCTGAAGTTGCTGATCAACAAATAAAAGACTTTCATCAAGATCAGTTAGTTGAGTGCATAGATTGGGCTGCTCAAGACAGGAAGTTTGACTTCCATTTTATCTTAGAAAATGAATTACCCAAGAAGCACGCTGGTGTGGGGCTGGCTCGCAAGATTGGAATGGACGAGGCAGTTCGGATATTTCATGAGGCAGATGTTGATGGAGTGATTTTGTGCTACGATGCAGATAGTAGTTGTGCATCAAACTTGCTAGTAGAAGTACAGCAGCTGTTCCAGAAAGACAAAACTATACCAGGATGCTCGATTCATTATGAACATCCTTTGGAGGGAGAGTTGTCGGAGTTTCAATATGACGGGATTGTTAAATATGAATTGCACCTGAGGTATTACGTGGATGCATTGAAATATGCGGAGTATCCTTATGCATTTCAGACGATTGGGTCCAGTATGGCAGCCCGTATGTCTGCATATGTCAAGCAAGGAGGGATGAATAGGAGAAAAGCAGGTGAAGATTTTTATTTTCTTCATAGAAATATTCCATTAGGCAACTTTAAGAATCTAAACACTACTACGGTTTATCCATCAGCTCGAGAGTCTGATAGAGTGCCATTCGGTACCGGACGGGCTATCTCTCAATGGATGGGACAAGAGACATATATTTGGCCAACCTATGATTTTAGAATATTTGAAGTGTTGAAGAACTTTTTTACTCAAGCTAAAAAATTATATGGTTTGGAAGATGTAATGGTGTTTTATGAAGGGATGTCAGAAGAGCTAAAATCTTATTTTTCACATGAGGAATTTGAGAAACAAATATCAGAAATCAATCGACAGTCTAAAAGTGAGGAAGCATTTCATAAGCGCTTTTATCAATGGATAGATGGATTCCAAGTACTCAAAATGGTTCATCATTTACGTGATCAATATTATCCTAATATTCCAATAGAGAAAGCTGTTGGATGGATTTTGAATAAATATGAGAAGCACATACCTGATCAAGATGCAGTCGAAATGCTACATCGATTGAGGGTGATAGATAAAGAGGAGAAATTAATTAGCGATTAGACTGACGTCCCAGTCTCCTAATAGGAATTGATTGTATTGATCACAGCTCAATTTGCCTGAGAGTCCTGAAAATGGACATGTTTGATATATGGCGCCAAATTTCCCTGGTTTGATCAATACGCCACCTCCATGACATACTGGACATTGGACAAACTCGCTTGGGCAATCATAGGTGCCGTCAGTAGTTAATTGAAACTCAGTTTCTTCTAATTCAAGTTCACGAAGTTTCTTAAATTCCTCGTTTGCTAATTTTAAATATAGGGCTGCTTCTTCATAATGCTGCCCAGAAGTTCCTTTTAGCACAACATATTTGTTGAGCCAATTGATACCTTGTTTGTATTTCTTTAAGTGGTAAGAGTTTCTTCCGAAGTAATAGGCCAGCTCACTGGGTAACTTTTCCAACAATGTCATTGACTCTCTAAAGAGCTCGTCTGCAAGTTTGTAGTTGCCGTCATACATCTCTTTGGCCCCTTGATCCATTTTGGCTAATCCATCACGTTGTAGGATGGCTTGGGCCTGACTCAAAGTAGCAATAAGGCTAAATGCTATGATAAGAATGTGTCTTTTCAATGTGTTCTAATTCTCAATAGTAATGAAGATTGCAATAGAATGGTTGCAAATAAAGGTAACTAATTAGAATTTGATGTAATTATTGCAAAATTTGATATGAATTAATTAGAATATTGAAAATTGTTGTAATTAATTAGTGTTTTGTTTTGATCTTATCAAATCAATAGTAAACTTTGGGTTCAGTTAAACAACAATGAGAACAACAAAATCATATTTGAACTACTATTATTTTTATTTCTATGCGGTAGCATCAGGGGCAAATGAATAGTTCTTTTATGAAAATAAGAAATATTGAAAACCCCGAGATGATCGGGGTTTTTTTTTGATATAATCTGTAGTAAAAATGGAAGTTGGTATTCAAGGCGTATTAGGGTCGTTTCACAATCAAGCTGCATCGCAGTACTTTGATGATGATGTCAAAATCAAACCTTATGTTGATTTTAGATCTCTTGCAAAAGCAGTGAGTGAGAGGGATATGGATTATGGTGTGATGGCAATTGAAAATACCATTGCAGGTAGTATTCTGCCCAATTATGCGCTGATGAACGAATATGATCTTGAAGTAACTGGGGAAGTATATTTGAGAATTGAGATGGCATTGATAGGTCATAAAGGAACCAATACAGCTGATCTCAAGCAAGTGTATTCTCACCCGATGGCTTTGTTGCAATGTGCTGATTTCTTTGCTTCGTATCCAGGGATTAAACTGACGGAGTACGATGATACCGCCAGTAGTGTGAAATTGGTCAAGGATAAAGGACTGAAAGATGCTGCTGCTATTGCTAGTAAGAAAACAGCTGTAATGTTCGGACTAGAAGTATTGCATGAAAATATTGAAACAAATAAAAAGAATTATACGCGTTTCTTAATACTGAAAAGTAAGTTGGATGGTCAGGCAGTCAAGCCGGAAAAGGCTTCTTTGAGAATTGTAACCAAGCATGATCCAGGAAGCTTGTCAGAGGTGTTGGTAGCTTTTAAGGAGCATAAAATCAACATGACTAAGATTCAGTCTATGCCATTGATTGGTCAGCCTTATCGATATGCTTTTAATATAGATGTGGTTTGGAGTAATTATGGCGATTACGAACGGGCGATGGAGCAAGTGAAAATGAGTTCTGAATCGATAAAGGTTCATGGAGAGTATAAAAAAGGAAATATACCAGAACAGTAATGATACAAGTTGCAGATAGAGTATCGGAAATTAAAGAATACTATTTCTCCAAAAAATTGGATGAAATAAGGGCTATGATAGCAGATGGGAAGGACGTAATCAATTTGGGTATTGGTAGTCCAGACTTACCTCCTGCACCAGAAGTGGCGGAAGAATTGATTAGAAGTGCAAGTGATACCGCTAACCATGCTTATCAATCTTATCGATCTATTCCTCAGTTGAGAGAAGCTATAGCGTCATTTTATCAAAATCATTATTCTGTAACGCTAAATCCAGAATCTGAGATTTTACCATTATTGGGGTCTAAAGAGGGGGTGATGTATGTTTCGATGGCATTTTTGAATGCAGGAGACACTGTGTTGGTTCCTAATCCTGGCTACCCCGCTTACAAGACAGCTGCTGAAATGATGGGGGCTAAGGTCGTGTTCTATGACCTGAAAGAGGAAGATGGATGGGTGCCACAGTTTGATAAGTTGGATAAGAAAGTGTTATCTGATGCGAAATTGATGTGGGTGAATTATCCCAATATGCCAACTGGTAAGAAGGCTAATAAAGAGATATTGAAATCGCTATCTCAATTTGCTGCAGAGCAAAATATATTGGTAGTCAATGATAACCCTTACAGTTTTATTTTGAATGACAATCCATTGTCTTTACTAGCTTTAGAAGGTAGCAAAGAGAATTGTTTGGAACTCAATTCTATGAGCAAGGCTTTTAACATGGCTGGATGGAGAGTAGGGATGTTGAGTGGAAGAAAAGAGTATATAGATGCAGTGTTGAGAGTCAAGTCTAATGTGGATTCAGGGATGTTTAGACCTGTACAAGATGCTGCAATCAAAGCTTTGAGTCTGCCTAATTCGTGGTTTGAGTCTGTTAATAAAGAGTATAGTGAAAGAAGAAAGTTGGCTGAAGAAATACTGGATGTTCTGAATTGTTACCATGATGAGGAGCAGTCAGGTATGTTTCTTTGGGCAAGAATTCCTGCTGGGAGAAAGAGTGAAGAGTTTGTTGATCAAATTCTACAAGAGCAGCATGTTTTTATAACACCAGGTACAGTATTTGGTTCGAATGGAGAAGGTTATATAAGAATATCACTTTGTTCGAATAAGAAGATGTTTAAAAATGTCATTAAGAGATTAGAAAAGATAACTGCATGATAGTTTCAATTATAGGGTTGGGGTTGATAGGAGGTTCGGTAGGAAAGCGACTCAGAGAGGTTGGTTTTGCGCATACTGTGCTAGGAGTTGATTTGGATGATGACAATGCCAAGAAAGCGGAAGAGTTAGGCTTGATTGACAAAGCGGTCACATTGCCAGAAGCAATTCAAAACTCAGATCTAATCGTGATGGCAATCCCTGTGGATGCTATGGCCAAATTGATTCCAGCAGTTCTGGATCAAATCGGTGATCAAACTACTGTGATGGATTTAGGGTCTACTAAACAGACAATTAGTAAAGCAGTAGATGGACATGAAAATCGTCAAAATTTTGTAGCTGCTCACCCTATTGCGGGAACAGAGAATTCTGGACCTGAGGCGGCATTTTCAGAACTGTTTGATGGTAAGACAGGAATCATTTGTGATCATGATAAGAGTAATGAAAAGTCGTATCATTTGGCTAAATCGTGCCTAGATGCGATGGGTATGAATGTGATTGAGATGGATAGTGAGTCACATGATTTACATATTGCTTATGTATCTCATATTTCACACATTAGTTCGTTTGTGTTGGGGCAGACAGTATTGGAAATTGAAAAAGATGAAGCCAATATATTCAACTTGGCAGGTAGTGGATTTGCCTCTACTGTACGGTTGGCTAAAAGCTCACCTAAAATGTGGGCACCAATATTTAAAGAAAATAAAAAGCATATAAGTGATGCGCTTGGCGCATATATTGATAATTTAGCGGCTTTTAAGGAGCTGTTAGACAAGGGAGAAGAGGAGGCGTTGATTGCTTGCATGGATAATGCAAATGAAATACGAAGAGTCTTAAATGGTATTAACAACAAAGAAAAGAGTGATACCAAAACGAAAGAAGTTGTTTAACTAACATTATTATTTATAAAGAGATGAAAATTAATTTGACTTTGTCGCCAATGGAAAATTGGATCGACGGGCTTGAGGGGCCATTAATTATTGGAGGTCCATGTAGTGCAGAAAGTGAGGAGCAAGTATTAGAGACAGCTCGTCAAATCAAAGCGAACACTAACATTAAAGTATTAAGAGCGGGTATTTGGAAGCCGAGAACTAGACCTGGTGCCTTTGAAGGTATTGGAGTTGTTGGTTTGAAATGGTTGCAAAAAGCCAAAGCAGAGACGGGATTGATGACAGCTGTAGAGGTGGCAACTCCTGAGCATGTTGAATTGGCATTGCAGTTTGGTGTGGATATCCTTTGGATAGGTGCTAGAACTACAGTTAACCCATTTGCTGTGCAAGCAGTAGCGGATTCTTTAAAAGGTCATGATGTACCTGTGTTAGTTAAAAATCCAATTAACCCAGATTTACAATTATGGGTAGGTGCTTTGGAAAGAATCAACCAAGCAGGTATTACTAAATTAGGTGCTATTCATAGAGGGTTCTCTGCGGCAACTGGTTCTCAGTATAGAAATGATCCGTCATGGGAGATTCCAATCGAATTAAAGAGATTGGTTCCAAACTTACCTATCGTTTGTGATCCTAGTCATATTGCGGGTAATAGAGCATTAATTGAGCCTATCTCTCAAAAAGCTTTTGATCTTCAGATGAGCGGTGTGATCATTGAATCTCATATTGATCCTGATAATGCATTAAGTGATGCTAAGCAGCAAATCACGCCAAAGACATTAGGGCAAATCCTTGATAGATTGGTGATCAGAGATGCTGATTCTGAAGATGTTGATTTTGAACTTAGATTGAAAAATTTGAGAGAAAAAATCGATAAAATCGATAATGAATTGCTAGAAGTGTTGGCTCAAAGAATGCAAGTTGCAGAAGAGATCGCTGAACACAAGAAGGAGCATAACATTACCATCCTACAAGTAGGAAGATACGAAGAGATCATGGAAAACAGAGTGGCAAAAGGTAAAAGCCTATTGTTGCAAGAGCAATTTGTTCATGACCTATATGAAATGATTCATAACAATTCGATCAAGCGTCAAACGGCTATCATGAATGGTGATGAGTCAAAAACTGAAAAAGTATAAATTGAAAATGAGTTAGTTTTCATCTAAAACATAAAAGTCCTGAAGTGATTTGGGGCTTTTTGTATTTATTTGAGATTAAGTTGTTGAAAACCTTTTGAATTAAGCAAAGCATCATCTAGCTTTGCACTTCCAAATATAAGAGCAGAAATATGGCTGTAACTAGATTAAAAAGAAAAGGCAGAAGAAATATAATGGTTGCTAAGCAAAAGATTGCTAGCATTCAGAGATTGAGCAAAACACCTGTGATTAAGCAAGTGGATGTTGAAGCAATCAAAGAAAGTTTCAAAAGTGCACCTGCGAAAGCAGAGAAGCCAAAGAAAGAAGAAGTGATAGCTGAGGTTGCTGTTGAAGAGAAGCCAAAGAAAGCTGCTCCAAAAAAGAAAGCTGTTGAGGCTGCAACTGACGAAAAGCCAGTTGCTAAGAAAAAAGCTCCAGCAAAAAAGGCTGCTCCTAAAAAGGAAGCTGCTCCAAAGAAAGAAGAAAAATAATACAAGGCATCTAGCTTTGCACTCATATAGAAGGCCTCAATATAATTATTGAGGCTTTTTTGTGTTCATTTTTTCAGGTTGAAATAGGTATTCATTGATATTCCTGTTATTTTTTCAAACTAATTAATGGATCAACATATTCCTATGAAAAAAAGCATCATAATTTTGTTTATTGCTTGTTTAGCCTCAATTGCTGTCAAGGCACAGACCAATGATATAGTGT
Organism: Reichenbachiella sp.; assembly: GCA_051531955.1. Classification (GTDB taxonomy): domain Bacteria; phylum Bacteroidota; class Bacteroidia; order Cytophagales; family Cyclobacteriaceae; genus Reichenbachiella. Next base: position 6,509 of record JAOPTS010000142.1, on the reverse strand, counting down.
CACTGGTAGATAGTTTGACTATTGTATGGGACAAAGAAGCTGTTGTTCTCGAAACATACGAGGGAATGAAAGAATTTTGTCACAGTCAGCCACATCGTGCTAAGACAGTGAAATTGATGAAGACCATTCATCATTATGATTCAGTATTGTTTCAAACCGTAACAGAGAAGTATAAGGCTTCTGGGGACGAAGAAGCAAAAGCTACATTAAAGGATATTAAAAAGCTAGAAGAGACTTATACTACAGCCAGTTTTATAAAATTCCTCCATCATGAGTGCAATACAGTAGTCATGATTGAAAAAAATTATGGAAGAACTAAGGGCAAGGAGTATCAAAAAGAGGTCAAATCTCTAGAAAAGGAATTGGTTAAATATGTAGAGGAAGTGACTAACCAAATTGATATCATTGATGAGCATATTCATCATTTAAAGACCCTGTAGTATAGTCTATTGAAAATTAAAGATTTGTTTTAGTGTAATTACTGATTTAGAGACTATTTTTAGACTTGTCTAACCCTTTTGCTTAGCACGAAATGAGCGACATCTATATTGGCTTTACTAGAGATGAAAAATTCCTTGCAAGGAAGATTGGCCTTGCTCTGATTGATATCGGTTGGTCTTGCTGGTACGAACAGCTGTATGACGAAGATACAGGTGATTCAGAGAGTAAAGATGAAGCCAGGAAGTACGCGAAATCTATGATAGCTGTCTGGTCAGAGAAATCTATTTCTGATCCAGTATTGATCAAAGAGGCGGAAGAGGCCAAATCAAATGGTCGCTTAATTTCGGTCACTTTTGACAGTACTGCCCCTCCCGATTCTATTTCCTCGAAAAAGTGTTATGGCCTGTCAGATTGGACAGAGGATAATGACAAAGCATTCCAAATTATAGCTCAAGAAGTAGAAGATTTGGTTGGCCTTCCTAAAAAGCCATTTCGCTGGAAGAAGTTTGCTTATGTGATGTTGAGTTTGTTGGTTTTTGTTGGTGTAATATTATCTTTTATTGTAATCAAACAGCAGAATGGCTTGTTACTGAAAGACACAGTTCAATGGAGGAAACTAAGACATGAAGCTACTCATGAGAAGATGGATGAATACCTTTCTCAGTATCCTGAAGGTAAATATTCTGTCTTAGCGACTCAAATTAGAGATAGTCTATTGGATATTTACGTTTGGGACAGTATTAAATTCTCAGGAATAATTGAATCTTATGAGAAGTATTTGGAACAATTTCCTCAAGGGTTTCATTTAGATAGTGCATCATTGGTACTGGATAGTTTGAAGGATGATAACGCTTGGCAAAAATCGCTTATAGAAAATAGTCTAGTGAGCTACAATGTCTATTTGCAGTTGTTCGCGAAAGGCAAATATAAAATTGATGCTGGCTTGAAAATCGACAGTATTAAAAATCCTGTTGAATCAGAATATACAAGGGTACGTAGGCCTGTTAAAATACATACTTATAAGACCCCAAAAGAAGTTAATTGCTTAGCAGTCTCTCCAGATGGTAATAAAATAGTATCAAGAGGGTGGAACGATACGGCTTGGTTATGGGATGTGAAAGGGAATTTGATCGTAGAGTTGAAAGGACATACCGATTGGTTAAGTTGTGTAGCCTTTTCACCCAAAGGGAATAGAATTGCTACTGGGTCATGGGACAATACGGTGAAGGTTTGGGATGTGCATGGCAATTTGATCATAAGTTTCGTTGCGCATAAAGACCATATTAGTTCAATTGAGTTTTCGCCTGATGGCACTAAAATACTTACTGGGTCATTTGATAATACTGCCAAAATATTTGATTTACTCGGTAATCTTATTCAGAATTTTGAAGGGCATGGCAAGTGGTTGACCGCTGTAGCCTTTTCGCCGAATGGAACCAGGATAGCAACAGCCTCAGCTGATGGTTCAGCTAAAATTTGGGACACCAAAGGGCATGAAAAAATGAGTCTAGATGATCATGTCAATTGGGTGAATGATATTGAATTTTCTCCTAACGGTCAACTGGTGATAACTGCTTCAAAGGATAAGACAGTAAGGATTTGGCGTCTAAAAGACAAAAAGAGGAAAAAGATTAAAGGGCATCAAGCGGGCGTGAATGCTGTAGCATTTTCTGCAGATGGAACACAGATTATTTCGAGCTCAGTAGATGGTACTGCCATTGAGTGGACAGTTAATGGTGACAGATTGCGTACCTATAAGTTAAGAGATGGTAATATTAGCGCGGTAAGCTATTTGGCTAAATCTAAAAAAGTAGTTCTCGGGTCAAATAGTGGGGTGACGTTGTGGGAAGTGCGGTAGTGCTTATCTGTCTTTTAGTCGATAGACAAATTTGTGTCCACTCCAATGTTCATTAATTGCTGCTACTTTAATATCTACTAAACCGTTGTTTAAAAAGTGATGACGAATGATGTTGCCATTCAGATCTGTGTTGATGGATGAACTTGCCTTGGGCCAACTGACCCATAGTTGACCATTTTTCTTTAAAGCAGACTTGTAAGCTTGAGTGATGCTATCTAGTTCTTTTTGTGTAGTACAAAAGAGGTGGGTGAAATCTGCAGATTCCTTATTTTGATGGTGTTCTATTTGGATGTCTGTTGGTAGCTCATGAAGCAATTCAAAGTAATTTTTAAGTGGTTGGTACAGTAGTATGACGTCATTCTGTTTGATTCCGAGCTTTTTAACCAATGTAGTTTGTGGTTTTTTGGTAGACATGGAGTGGTGTGTGTGTGTGTGTTAGTTCAATTTAAATAGTTCAAGGCTTGAATAGGCTGTTTTGAGCTCTTTTATTTGCCTTTCTGAATAGATCCATTGATATTCTAATCTGAGTATGATTGAGAGTTATTATATCATTACCTTTGCAGTTCATATAATATTTATTAGTTTGACAAATTTTTCAGAATTAGGGCTTGATGCAGAAGTAGTACAAGCATTAGGTGATTTGAACATCACCACTCCAACAGAAATCCAATCTAAAGCTATACCTTATTTAATTTCCTCTGACACTGATTTTATCGGTTTGGCTCAAACAGGAACAGGTAAAACAGCTGCCTTTGGATTGCCCCTGATCAATAATATTGAGGAGAGTAACAATTATTGCCAGTCTATCATTTTAGCCCCAACAAGAGAGCTGGCACAACAAATCGCAGAAAGTATTAAAACTTTCGCGAAATATAAAAGAAAAGTAAAGATTGAAGTGGTTTTTGGTGGTGCACCCATCATGAATCAAATGAAAGCTTTGAAAACTAAACCACAGATTGTTGTTGCAACTCCTGGTAGGTTATTAGACATCATAAAGAGAAAAGCTTTAGATATCAGTAAGTTGTCTTATGTGGTGCTAGATGAGGCAGATGAGATGCTGAATATGGGATTCAAAGAGGAATTGAATAACATCTTAGAGTATTCCCCTAAGGAGAAGTCTACGTGGTTGTTTTCTGCAACTATGCCTTCTGCCATTAAGCATATTGTGAATACTTATATGACTAACCCACACGAGATTTCGGTCAAAAGTGGCGTAGAAGTAAATAAGAATATTACACATCAATATATGTTGGCGAAGATGTCTGACAAGGTGGAGGCCATCAAAAGATATATGGATATGGAATCTGACTTGTTTGGTGTATTATTTTGTAGAACCAAAATGGATACACAAAACATCGCAGATGAATTGAGTAGAGCTGGTTATACAGCAGAAGCCTTGCATGGAGACTTGACACAAAAACAACGTGATGTTGTGATGCGTAGGTTTAAAGATGGTGGGATCAAGTTATTGGTAGCTACTGATGTAGCTGCTCGTGGTATTGATGTAAATGACCTTACTCATGTTATACATCATAAATTACCAGACGAATTAGAATTCTATACACATAGAAGTGGTAGAACAGCTAGAGCTGGTAAAAAGGGTATTTCTATTGTCTTGTTGACTAATGGAGAAAAACGAAAGTTGGACCAACTGGAAAGACAATTAGGGATTTCTTTTGAAAGGCAAATGATTCCAACAGGAAATGAGATTATATCAAAACGAATGGGGAGTTGGGTAGAGAAAATCCATGGTTATGAACTCAAGAAAGAGATTCCAGAAGAATTGAAAACTTTGGCTTTTGAAAAATTTGAAGATTTGTCAAAAGAAGATATCATAAGCAAATTTTTATCTCTTGAATTGAATAAAATTCATTCATCAAACAGTTCTGATATTAATGTTACTAGTTCTACTAGATCAAATGAAGGAAGAGATTCTGGTAGGAGAGGAGATCGTAGAGAAAGAGGCGAGCGAGGTGAAAGGAGAGAAACATCATCTACTACCACAATGCTTAGTATCAATATTGGTAAAATAGATTCAATGTCTAAATCTGAGCTATTGGACATGGTAACGGATATAGCGAGTTTAGAGAAAGGGAAAATTGGTAAGGTTGAAATTGAACAAAAGAGATCTACGCTAGAAGTTGATAATTCAATTGTAGATCAAATTGTAAACTCATTCAAAGACGTTTCTTTTGATAGTAGAGAGGTGACGGTTAAAAAGGATAGTAGATCACCTTCTAGAGACCAAGGTAGAGGAGGTTCAAGGAATTTTGGCGGTGGAGGTGGTAGATCATCATCTTCTTCAAGAGGACGAGGAGGAAGTGGTAATGGCAATAGTAAGGGGAGACCAAGAAGACGCTAACATGTAAAACCAGAATCTGTAGATTCTGATGTAGAATATTTTAAGCACCAATACAGATACTGTATTGGTGCTTTTTTGTTCCATTTGATTTGTTAGGATAATAATGTTTTGAGCTGTAGTGAGTGGGGAATTATTTTTTCATGAGTATCTTAGTTGAGGTTAACGGTTTGGGTTTCACATATAAACTATATAATTATGGAAGATGATAAGAAAAAACTAGAAGAGTTGTCTTTGGATGATATTACAAACGATATGGATAATATTGATCCTGCGGATGTTGGTGGTAGTTCAGACCGGGGTACTAAAATTGTTGATTTGGATGATATTGAAATTGATTGGGCCAAAAGTAGAGGTAAAAAAGAGTAGTTTAGTTATCAGCAGTATTTGAACTATAATTAGGGGATTGGAATTTTAAATTAGTTCAATGATTAAACATACCAGTGTGTTGACACTGATTTTTATAATGACTTCTTTGTTTGTGACAAGTGAACAATTGGAAGTGAATCTGTATGCCCAATTTGGGATTGGTGATAGTCTGATTGTATTGTTAGAGAAATCTAATGAATTACTATCTTCGGAAGAACAAGATAGTATGATGAATAACGCGAAGACGATGATGCAGCAAATTACCAATGCTGATGGATTGTCGCTTAGTTATAAATTGTTAGCCAATGTGTATGAGCAAATTGGGAAGTATGATAGTGCATTACACTTTTATAATAAGGCAATATTACTTATTGAAGACGATTCCATAGCCATTGATTGTATTTTTGCTAAAGCACATCTATTAGATGATTTGAATAGATTAGATTCTTCCATTTATTACTACAAGAAAGGGATTACGCTATCTAATCAGAGCAAGGACTATCATCGACAAGCGGATCTACATTATTACCTTGGTGGAGTGTATAATTATATTGGGCAAAATCAATCGGCGTTACATTATTCATTGTTGTCCAAGCATTACTATGACTCTACAGGGTCAGAGGAGAATCAATGGCATGTCTACAATATTTTGGGCATTATCTATGAGGAGACAGCCATGTATGCTGAATCACTTGAGCATTATCTGGTGGCATTGAAATTGGCAAAAGAAAGTGTAGAGCCAGAAGCCCTGATGAAAGTATCTAACAATATTGCAGTATTCTATTCTTTGAATAAAGAAAGTCAAAAGGCTATAACACATTGGGAAAACGCTCTTGAATTGGCAAAATTAAATGGCTTGAAGAAAGATGAATGTTATGTTTTGAGTAATATGGGAGAGGAGCTCTTGTTAATTGATGACTCGCTAAGAAGTAAAAAATATATTGATAGATCTGTTTCCTTGTATGACGAAGTAGGAGATACCTGTGAGATTGCTTATGCATTCAGTGGGTTAGGTATGTATTACACCAAGTATGAAATGTTTAAAGATGCACAGTCAATTCTCTCCGAGGCTGTCCTTATTTGTAATGATTGTGATTTGATCTCTGTTAGTGCAGGATTGAACCTTCAATTGGCAGAACTGTCCATCAAAAGAAATAACGATCGTAAAGCCATTGATTATTTAAACGTTAGTATTTCCCAATCAGAGGTGGTTGGGTTCATACATGATCAGCGCGATGCGCATAAGATGTTGTATGAAATATACAAAAGACAGGGGAATGATATACTCTCATTGTATGAATTAGAACAATATCAGCTATTCAAGGATTCGTTGTTGTCGGAGAATGAACAGCAAAGATTAGCAGTGATTGAGACAGAACTGAAGGTCCAGGAAGAACTTGTCAATCTTGATTTCAATCTGATAGCTCAATCATTTGAACAAAAGAAGGATGATTTAAAGTTGGCTCAACTCAATGATTCTCA
>JAOPTS010000141.1:0-26550 GCA_051531955.1 Reichenbachiella sp. | reverse complement strand
AACGCATCATACAGATCATCGTTAACCGAGTGGCCGATACGTTGTTCGGCGTTGATATCTCAAAAGCGAGCTAAAGCCTATTCCTCCTTGAAACCCAAGGAAGCTGAGTTGATACAATAGCGTAATCCTGTTGGGGGAGGACCGTCATTGAATACATGACCTAAGTGACCATCACATTTGGCACAGGTAATTTCTATCCTGACCATGCCATGCGTATTATCTGCGGTTTCTACCACACTACTGTCAGTGGCATATTCGAAATAACTAGGCCACCCACAGTGTGAGTCAAACTTAGCATTGGAATAAAAAAGTGGATTGTCACAAGCTGCACAAGTATATAGACCAGCCTCTTTATGATTGTTATACAAGCCAGTGTTGGGCCTTTCTGTTCCTTTTCCTCTGAGTACATAATACTGCATTTCGGTGAGTTGTGATTTCCATTCTGCATCAGTTTTGGTGATTTTTTCTTTAGGTTCTACCGTCTTGTTTTGTGATTGAACTTGAGCCTGACAGCTCATAATGACTCCAGTAAGGAGAATAAGGACGTGATGTAGCTTTTTCACAATATGAAGTTTTGTTCTAAGAAAGAAACGCAATTCCGGTAAAAATGATTTCCTATTGAAAGAAAAATGGTCTTGGCTAGTTCAATTTACTTCTTATCAGATCCAAAGCATTACTGTAATTATAAATGTCGTTCACAAAGTATTCGTGCCATTCACAAAGTATTTGTTTTAGTTGCCACACTCTTTTAGTTTTTTAGTTGCAAACTAGTTCAGACCAGAGCCAGTTTCTGGCACAGCGTTTTTTGTGTACATAACGTAAGACTAAAATCACTTATCTACGTTTTTAGTTTCACTGAATTGTTCTGAAAAACACTCGTTAACTGGTTAGAAGCATGTTTTTTACTAGACCTATTTATTATACCGCTATGAAAAAATTATTACTGCTTTTTATTTACCTACTTGCTTGTACCATTGGGTATGCACAAACGCCAACATTGGTAAAAGACATCAATGCAATACATACTTATTACGGTCGTGTGACAGAACCGATAACCTATAATGGACATGTATATTTCATCCAAGATGATGGAACCAATGGTTTCGAAGTTTGGAGAACAGATGGTACTACAACCGAAATATTTACTGACATTGATAATGACGTTTATGGCGACCCTTTTTCTCTAACGGTCTGGAATGGAAGCCTTTACTTTAGCACAAGTATGAGTAGCACATGGATATCTGATGGGACTGTTCCTGGTACGGAGGTCTTTACTTCAACCTATGGTACCATTATCCCAGCAGCTACAAAATTATATTTAATAGATGTGTATACTAGAAACTTATCAATAACTGACGGAATATCTGGAAGTGATTTTATAGGAACTCTTGGCAGTGCTGGACAAGGAGGGTACCAATTCACAACTTTAGTGGATGGCCTTTTTTATACTATTTATGATTTTAATACGGTTGGCAATGAACTCGTATATGAGGACGGAAACCCAGCTAACCCACCAGTGGTTCTTGATATATACCCTGGTACGGATGGCTCATTTCCGGGTTCATTTACTGTCTATGATGACAAACTATATTTCTTTGGAGTTAAGTATTATACAGGCTCAGGAACAAACAATGATGGTCAAGGATACAAGTCTCTTTTCGAGTCAGATGGTACCGAAGTAGGCACTATTAGTATTATGGATGAAAATAATTGGGCCTATATTAAAAGAACCCCACAGGAAATTAACATGACTGTTTTCAATAACAAATTGTACTACGTGAATTTTTCTGGTGCTAGTGAACTAAATACTGATTTAACAACTTATGATGGTGCTACGCATACAGTTGTTCATACATTTACAAATTCCAATTATAACAATGCTTTCAAAAGGTTAGATTTTCATAAGGAAATTAATAGCGTTTTGTATTTTCGAGCTACAGACAACAAAGTATTAAGTTCTTGGGAGACAGATGGGGCAAGTGTAATAGCTTCAAATTTAAATCTAGCAGTCTCTGAACCTACTCAATTAGGTGACGAAATATTTTACTCTTCCGCTCAAACATTATCCTCCACGGATATAAGTGGAACGGTTACAGAAGTATATAACTACTCAAATTCTTCTAATCTTTCAGTAAAAGGGTTAACAACCTTAGGAGGAAACCTGTTCTTTATTGCTCCACAAGATGTAGATGCTAGCCAGTTATGGAAAACAGATGGTACAACTACCACTCAATTAACTACCAATGGAATTACGAGTACCAATGGTGCTAACCCAGCACCAATTTTTACAATAGCAAACAACCTGTATTTTACTGCAGATGATGGAACAGGTACTACATTATGGAAAACAGATGGTACTGACATTAACACTTCTTCTATTTCAAGTATAATTCCTGAAAATGGCGTTGAAATGAATGATGAAATCTTCTATACCTATGTTGATGGGACTAATAAAATTGGCAAAACAGACGGCACTACATTTACCGAATTATTTGATAGACAAGGAACTTTGTCATGGCTAACAGCCTCAGGGAGTCTACTTTACTATGGGTCATATAATGCAACTGATGGTAATGAAATATGGGTAAGTGATGGTACAGTTGGCAATATTCTGTTACTGGATCTTGCACCTGGTAGTTTAAGTACCTCTCCAACAGATTTAATGGATGTGAATGGCACACTTTATTTTATAGGGCTAGATTTAAACAAAGGCACTCGTGGACTTTGGAAATCTGACGGGACCCTACTAGGAACAACCCTGGTTTTCAGTGATGCAAATGGTGACATCTCCCAGTTAACAAAATATAATGATAAGTTGTTTTTTGTTTATGATGATTTATTTACCGGCATTGAGGCCAAACTATACGATACTACAATTGATGATTTTATAGGCTTTGATTTGAACGAATCAGGAGATTCAGAACCTCATGGCTTCCAAGAAATGGGTGGTGAGATGTATTTTTTCACAAAAACACCTAGACAATTATGGACGTCCGATGGTACTGTAAATGGGACCGTTGAAGTTCCAAATTTAGCTACAGCAAGTAATTCGAATAATCTAGCTTCCAGTGTTTTTGCTTCTTCAAATGCACTTTACTTTAATTATTCAAGTAATCAATACTCTGGTTATTGGATTTTTGATGGGACTTCAATAAGACCTATTTCTATTTCTACTAGTCTAATACCTAGCCTAGTAGAAACCATTGACAATATAACCTACTATATCGCTGGTGCAGGATTATGGGAAACAGACGGTACAAATGAAGGGACAAAATTGATTATTGAAAATGCCAATACCTCCTTATTCTCTATCGATAGCGAGCTGTATTTTGGACTTATTGATGATGCTCTGGGTGCTGAATTATATAAATATCAATCTGACAAACAAGGCTTCGCACTTACTGCAAACTCGGCCTTAAATGTGACCGACAATACTGAAATAGATTTAACACTAGATTGGACGCCTGGTAGTGGAGCTGGTAGAATTGTATTGATTAGTACAACAGAAAATATGGGTTTACCAGTGGATGGGGAAACCTATACGTCCAATACGGTTTTTGGGTCTTCCGCTCTCGGGACTAGTACCAATACTTTTGTTATAGGTAATGGCGCTTCAGCTACAACAGATGTGACAGGGCTTGAGTATGGGGCGACTTATTATATTTCTATTATAGAATATACAGAACCAACAACAGGTGATTTCTTATTTGATCGTCAAAATATTTTAAGACAGACATACCTAGCTCCTAAGATTGACCAAACCATTAATTTACCCACTATACTTGCCAAAACGTATGGAGATGCTAGTTTTGATGTAGAGGCAACAGCCACTTCAGGGCAGACTGTTACATATAGCCTTGTTTCAGGTCCTGGTAACTTTAGTGGCAACACGCTTGTCATCACTGGGGCTGGAGATATTGTATTTGATGCTAATGTTGCTGAAGATGCTACCTATTACGCAGCTACAATGGAAACAACTGTATCTGTTGCTAAGACTGCACTAACGGCAACCGTTACAGATGCAGATAGAGCCTACGGAGTTGCTAATTCAGCATTTGATATTACTTACAGTGGTTTTGTTGCGAGTGAGGGTGAATCGGTATTGGATGTAACTCCAGTACCTTCTACCATTGCGGATGCTGCTTCAGATGTGGGATCTTACGATATCACAATGACAACAGGTAGTGATGATAATTACGAGATTGCCAATACAGAAGGCACTTTAACCATTACTAAAGCAGCGCTTACTGCAAATGTTAGCGATGCATCCAAAAGCTATGGAGAAGTAAACCCAGAGTTTACATATTCTTACTCAGGTTTTGCAAACGAAGAAGATGAATCCGTAATTGATACCCCTCCAACTATTTCTACACTAGCTGATGCCACTAGTGATGCTGGGATATTTGCAATCACTGCTTCAAGTGCTGCTGATAACAATTATGAAATCATTGTAAATGATGGGGATCTGACCATCAATCAAGCCCCCCTATCTGCTGTAATCAATGATCAAGAGAGGCAATATGCACAAGAAAATGTTGCTGCCACCTTGACTTATACTGGCTTTGTAAATGACGATACATCTGCTGACATTGACTCACCTCCTGTAACTTCTACTACAGCAACAACCTTTAGCGATGTGGGAACTTATCCGATCACAGCTGCGAACAATGGAAGTGATAATAATTACATTATATCAACACCAACTAGTGGCACTTTAACTGTCATTAAAGCAGATCAAATAATTACTTTAGATGCGATTGTTGATCAGGATTATTCTATCTCCAATCAAGTTTTTGTAACAAGTACAATTAGTTCAAGCTTGCAAGTTGCCCTTTCGGTAACTGGGCCTGCCACGTTTACCAATGGGTTCATTACACTAGATGGAACACCTGGAACTGTGACGGTTTTAGCCAATCAAGTAGGGGACTCCCATCACAACGCAGCAACAGAAGTTTCGGTAAGTTTCGAAGCATTTACTTCAGATCTTTGCTTCGACTTTGAGGTGTCCTTTGTAGGTTCTGCATTCAATATGTGTAATGGTGAAAGCGATGCAAGCATCGATATTGTGGTATCGGGTGGAGATAATAATTACAACTATTCATGGTCTAGTGGGCAAGACACAGAAGACCTTGCTAGCATTACTGCAGGTGAATATAACGTTACTGTAACTGATGGCAATAATTGCTCTGGAACTGTTACCACTACGATTACAGACCCCGATCCAGTTGCAACCCCTGAAATAACGGTACAAGTTCAAAATGAATCTCAGCAGGTTCTTATGGTTAATAATTTGTCGTTTATTATTAGATATGAGTGGTTCAAGGATGGTGTCTCGATTCAAGATGATGAAAGCAATCAATTATCTATCTCTGAACAAGGTAGTTATACCGTGATCGCCTATAATCTCGATGGTTGTGCCAGCGAAGAATCGGCTGTTGAAGCTATCATAATCACTGGTCTTAAAAGCACCCTTTCAGCTAGTGATATTAATATCTATCCAAACCCTGCAAGTGACTTCATTATAATCGACGGGAATAGCATTAAATCAGCTGCCATATATGACCTTACTGGGCAGTCTGTATTAGTATCAGATCAAAATCAGATTCAATTGAGAGAGCTAAAAAATGGACTATATATCATTAAAATTGAAGGCATTAATAACGAAATTATTACTACACGATTTGTTAAGGAGTAAAGTAGGGGCTTGATATAAGCGGTTAAATTCACATGCTTGATCGCAAATTTTAACGATCACATCTTAATATTATCACACACAACAGCAAGAATCTCGGTCGCAATTGTATTGCGACTGAGATTCCTTTTTAATCCCTCTAATTATTAACCGGCACGTTTGTCATCAAATAATTAGTCAATAGCGTGAACAAATGCCTTCTTGTATTTTCACCTTCATAGATACCGTGTGATCGGTTGGGGTAGGACATCATGCTAAACTGTTTATTCTGTAGGATCAACTCATTCACCAACATCTCCATACTTTGATAATGTACATTGTCGTCTGCCGTACCATGTACTAACAGCAAATTCCCTTCGAGGTTCTTGGCATGGGTAATCGGTGAACCATTGACAAAATTCTCCAAGTTCTCCTGCGGCAATCCCATGTAGCGCTCTTGATAGATATTGTCATAAACCAATTGATTGGATACAGGTGCGACCGACATACCCGTCGTATAAATCTCTGGATATTTGAACATCAAGCCCAAGGTCATCGAGCCTCCTCCGCTCCAACCCCAAACCGCCGTCCGCGTATTGTCTAGGTATTCCAATTTTAATATTTCTTTGGCAGCCAGTCCTTGGTCATTGACATTGATCACTCCAATTTTTTTATAAATACTTTTTCTCCATTCACTTCCTTTGAGGCAAGGTGTCCCTCTGTTGTCCATGTCTATTATAACATACCCTTGCTGTGCCAAATAGATATTCCACATACCAATCCAACTATCTGTGGCTACCGCTCCCCATGGCTCGCCATATACATGAAACAACACCGGGTATTTTTTACTTACATCAAAACTGGTGGGCTTGATGATCCGCACATCTATGTTGATGTTTTCTTCAGTCGTCACAGTAGTGAATTCCACCGCTGGCATATCTAAGCTAGCCACCCGGCTTTCAAAATCTTTATTATCCAAGAGAGGATTGATCAATTTGTGCGCAGGTAAAGTCACCATATTCACCTTGGAGGCCGATAGCGCTGCAGTGTTGGTGTGGATCGCATACTTTCCATTTGGAGAAATATCATAGCCGTTGATGCCACTATCAGCATTGGGGGTTATTCTTTTGGCTACTCCGCTTCCCTTGATGTCAACCTGATACAAATAACGTTGCGTGCTGTTATCTGGTGAGGCCATGAAGTATATCAGCTTATTGCTTTTCCCCAGTACGGATGCCACATCATAGGCACCAGGAGTTAGCACCGTTTTCTTTCCAGTCGTCACATTGATTTTGTAGATATGTCTCCATCCATCATTCTCTGAAAGCCTCAAAAATGAAGTTCCATTGTCTACAATCATCAACGTATTGTCACCCCAATGGCTTGCCGATTCATCCGGATAACTAATATCTACCCAAGTCTTTTCCTTCTCCACGTATACTTTTTTCAATTCCTCAGTGCCAGTATTATAGCTCCATACCGTCAGCTTGTTTTGGTGACGGTTGAGTTGCTGAATCAACAAAGTCGTCTTATTCAACCATTGCATGCTCGGGATATAATTCTGAATAGCCGAACCCTCCAGTGGAATCCATTTGACCGTCTGACCCGATAGAGAAGTAATACCCAGTTTACACGCCGAAGGGTCTTGACCTACTTTGGGGTATTGCAAAGGTATCATTTGAGAATAGATCGAATCCGTATTGTTGATCATATAAAAGGTCCCCGTCTTGCTGGCATCTAGATTCCAAAACGCTATTTGATTAGCACCCGGACTCCACTGAAAGCCATCTCTCACCCCAAATTCCTCCTCATAGACCCAATCGAAAGTACCGTTGATGATCCCATCCCCTCCATCTTGCGTCAACTGTGTCGTTTCACCTGATGCCAGATCTTCTACATATAGGTTGAAGCCCTGAACATAGGCTACCTTGTTATTTTGAATTGAAAACTTGGCAAACATCAAGCTTGATGATTCAAAAGATTTTCCGATTTGATGAAGAGACTTGCTGGCCAAATCATAGATATAATAATCTCCTTTGGTGTTGCTCCTCCATACCCTGGCTGAGTTAGTGAAGATCAATATTTTGCTTTCATCTTCTGAAAAGGTGAAGTCCTCAATATTGATTGGTTCTTCTGCGCCTGCAGGAATTAAATCATTAGAGGCAATCAACACACTCTTTTTAGAATTTGCGGTTTGGTATTTAATCAAGTCTTGCGACCCACCCTCATTGTACTCTGCTCTGACATAAGCCGCTCCATCTGACATCCAGCTGATGGGTTGGAGACGTTCCTGAATCAATTCACCCGAGTTGAAAATCTGATCCAATGTCAACTTGGATGGGTCTTGTGCCTGAGACCAGACTGCACAAAGAACGAAGAGGATAAAAAGAGGTAGCTTTCTCATGATAATGGGAGTTGTTATACTCTTAATATACATTGATTCTGCTCAAGCCTATTTGGATATTACAACAATGGAGAATAATTGCTGTGAGAGGCTGAATACAATTAGGATTTATATATTAAGGTCAACCGCTCCAATCTGATATAACCTCACAGGAAACATAAGTGAAAACACTGTTTGTTGATAAGGAATGCTGTTTACCTCCACACTTCCACCATGGAGACTCATGATTTGTCTTGAAATACTCAACCCTATTCCTGAACCATCCCTCTTGGTTGTAAAAAATGGAACAAAGATTTTCTCCATCTGTTCTGTGGTCATACCAGGGCCATTGTCTCCCACACTAATTTGGTATTGCTCAGCACTAATTCTTGAAGAAATCATGATACACGGGTTAGATGATTCTTTTATCGATTCAATAGCATTTTTGATCAAATTAATAAGGACTTGGCTGACCAGCGAGGAATCTATTTTCAAAGTAGCATCAGTAAGGTCTACAATCACTTCTACCTTAGATTCTTTGAGTTTGGCGTCCATCAACCGCAATACTCCATCAATCAAATACTTACTAGAAGTATCCATAAGTTCTGGCTTAGGGGTTTTTGAAATTTTTCGGTAATTGGTGATGAATTTGAGAATTCCTTCGCTTGTCTCTTTGATCGTGACAATAGCTTCATTGACATCAGAAATATTTTCAGGGTTTAATTCATTGAGTTTTTTATCCTTCTTATTTTCATCCTGCAAAATCATCTGAATAGTCTCGGTTAAAGAAACCATAGGTGTGACCGAATTCATGATCTCATGGGTCAAAATCCTTATCAACTTATGCCATGCTTCAATTTCCTTGCTTTGAATCTCAGATCTAATGTCTTGAAAAGAAGCAATCTTATACTGCTTCTTTTCTATAACCACAGACATCATGCTGACCGAAAATGATCTTTGATGCGACCCGATTGTAGTCTCTATCAATTGATTTTTGATCATAGGAAGCTCCAATAAAGTCTCAAGAAATCTGATATTTGGGTTTTGGATCTTTTTCCAATCTGCAACCTCATGTAGCTCCAGTAAAACCTGCGCTTGACTATTCATCAAATCAATCCTATCGTTTTCTCCAAAGGTGATGATTCCAAATTCGATTTGATCTACAAGCTGTTTCAAAAAATGAAATTGTCCGGCATTGCGCGTTTGAAGTTCTCTAAAGGCATTAACAAACTGATTAAAAGAGCTATAGAGTGTATCAAAAGATTTTGTCCGTTTGGTCTCTTTAAAAGTCGTAGTGAAATCTTCATTCATCACGGAGGTAACGAATCGAGCCAAATCCTGATTCGTCTTGTTAAGGAATACAGTTAGTTCCACCACTAATGAAACCAGGACGACCAGCAAGATGATTTGAGTATACAAAAGATCCGGTCTTAGAAAGATCACAGCTATCGCAACCATAACTGATAGCATGATCCCTACTCTAAGTAAAACCTTAAAAAAAAATCTATTATAAACCATACTTCTCTAGCCTCCTATACAATGCTTGACGGTCTATCCCCAGCTCTCTTGCAGCATGTGTCATGTTACCGTTGTTCTTTTCTAGAGATTTTAGAATTAATTTTTTTTCCATACCTTCGAGATTCAGACTAGCATCAACAGCTCCTTTCTTAATCCCCAAAAGCTCTAAATCTGCAGGCCCTATTATCGGATGATTTGCTAAAATTACCGTCCGCTCTATCACATGACTCAGTTCTCTAATGTTCCCAGGCCATGTATACATCTCCAAAGATTTGAGTGCTTCCTGATTCACTTTCAGACTCTTCTTTTGATACTTATTCTTGAACAAATTCACATAATGCTGAGAAAGGAGGCCAATATCCTCTTTGCGGTCACGAAGAGATGGCACGACTATCTCAATTGTATTGATCCTATAAAGCAAATCTTGCCGAAAAGTGCCAGACTTGACGCTTTCGAAAATATCGATATTAGTTGCACACAAGATCCTAATGTCTAGTGCAGTTGGTTTGTTGGAGCCTATTTTCGTCACTTTTTGATCCTGTAGGACAGACAACAACTTGGCCTGCTGTGACAAGGATATATTCCCAATTTCGTCCAAAAACAAAGTTCCACCATTGGCCATTTGTAGCTTCCCCTCTCTACCCTCTTGCGCATCCGTAAACGCACCCCTTACATGGCCAAAGAGCTCAGACTCAAATAAATTATCCACCAAAGCACCTAAGTCGATTTTGACAAATGGTTGATCCCTTCTATGAGACTCAAGATGCAGTTGTCGAGCAACCAATTCTTTGCCAGAGCCATTTTCTCCCAAGATCAAAATATTCGCATCCGTTGGAGCCACCTTCGTAATCAATTGTTTCATCTGGACAAACGATTTGCTTTCCCCTAAAAATACCTGTGAAGGGTTTTCTGCACCGAACAGTTGACGATTGGCGGTACGCATATAGCCTAACTCACCCTGCGCTCTTTTCAGATCTAAAATATTGTTGATCGTCGCATATAGCTTTTCATTTTGCCATGGCTTGGTTACAAAATCTCTTGCTCCACGTTTAAGCGCCTCCACTGCCAATGCTATTTCGCCATATGCTGTTATAGGGATAATTTCCGTTTTCGGATATTTGCGAACTATCTGATCGATCATAACCAAACCAGCTGCGCCATCATGTGCACCTTTGGTATAGTTCATATCCAAAAGCACAATATCATATTGCGTTGTCTCCATTACATCATCTATCGAATTGATTTCGGATAGGGTATGAACATAAGCAAACTTCTGCTTCAAAAACAACCTTGCTGTAGTAAGTACAGCAGGGTCATCGTCAATTATCAATATGTTAGACTTATCTTTCTTCATTTACAATAGACAAAGAAATGAAACTAAATGGATTCTAAGGTTTTGACTCCATTTTTGTTTTCACAACATAAGAAACAGACCCAGAAATTCACGCGTTAGAGTTAATGACTTCAAGGAAGGTGTTAAATTCTGTATTAAAACCAAACAGTACATTGTACGATATATACCATCTCATAAGACAAATAAAATATAATAACTTGATTAACAATTACATACATACATGGCACAAGATTAGTATTAACTTATTGAAATAATAGACTGAATCAAATGCTAAGAAACTACTTCGTCACCGCCCTTAGAATGCTCAAAAAGGGCAAAGTTTATACACTGATCAATGTAACGGGGCTTGCATTGGGAATAGGATGCGCATTGGTAATCTTCAAAGTAATACGATATGAAACGAGCTTTGATAAACATCATGAGAACTATGACGAAATCTACAGGGTCAACACACTAGATATATATCCAGACAGAACTGATAAAAGCATGGGCACTCCTCACCCATTAGGCCCTGCATTGAAAATGGATTTTCCTGATATCAAACAAGTTACCCGAACACATTACACTGGTGAAGCACAAATAAATATCCAAGATGAAAATGACGACCTGAATAAGTTTTTTTTAGAAGATGGTGTAGCGTTTGTTCAAAATAACTTTTTCAAAATGTTTGCTGTGACATGGATTGCAGGAGATCCTGCAACAGCGCTCAACGAACCCAATTCTGTAGTAGTCTCATCCACAGAGGCTCGCAAATTTTTTGGACTCAAAAAAGGTGAAGAATCCAATGCAATGGGTCAAATTGTACATCTCAAAAATGATTTCAAAGTAGTTGGGGTTATAGAAGACTTCCCTTCAAACACAAGTTTCCCCTTCACCATACTATTTGACTATGATGGTCAAAAATACTCCAATGACTATTATAGAGACGGCAAAGAGTGGAATAGTGCCAGTTCCAGTACAAACACCTACATTTTGGCAGAATCTGGTTTTGACACTCAAGGTTTTGATAAAAAATTGGTCCCATTTGTTAAAAAATATTATACTGAAGACGAGAATAAAAGATTCGTTACACAACCAATATCAGACATCCATTACAACCAAGAATATGATGCTTACGGATCGTCAGTAACATCTATATCACTCATGTATGCCTTGGCTATGATAGGCTTGCTACTCATACTTACAGCTTGCATCAATTTCATCAACTTGGCTACCGCCCAAGCAGCTAATCGTGCAAAAGAAATTGGGATTAGAAAAGCCATTGGAGGAAGTAAAAGGCAGCTATTAACACAATTCTTACTGGAAATTTCTCTGATAACATTCATTTCTGTCGTGGTGTCATTGATGTTTTCGGAGCTATTGCTTATCGCCTTAGAAGATATCATTGGCTATAGACTGACTTTGGATCTACTAAACAATCCAATGTCAATTCTTTTTCTCCTTATATTATTTGTTTTAGTAAGTGCTATATCGGGTTTTTACCCAGCAGTTCTACTTTCCCAAATGAACGCCACCCTTGCCCTAAAAAGTAAAATTAGCACCCAACATGCAGGGGGTCTTTCATTAAGAAAAGGCTTGGTTATACTACAATTCGTCATATCGCAGTTTTTAATTGTTGGGACATTAGTCATCACGGCCCAAATGGAATACTTCAACACCAAAGAGTTGGGCTTTGAGACGGTAGCCATTATCAATTCTTACCTACCTGAAAAAGATGAAATAAAAACAAAACGGTTTCGCACCTTGATGATGCAGGCTCCTAGTATTACGGATGTTTCTTTTATGTACAGTCAACCAACGGGAAACAATAGCGCAACATCTGGTTTCAATTATGCTCCATTGGCATCAGAAATAGATTACGAAGCGACGTTCAAGTCATGTGACCCCTATTACTTTGACTTTTTCGGACTTAAGATCCTAGCAGGAAGACCTTTAATCAAAACAGATTCGTTCGAGATTATAGTCATCAATAGAAAAATAGCCGACTTAATGGGGTTTAGTGAGGACTATGAAGGAGTAATCGGAAAAACGCTAAAGACAGGCTGGGGCGGAGATAAAAAGATAGTCGGAGTGGTCGACAATTTTCACACCTATTCGCTACAAGAAGAAATAGAATACACGATACTTCTCATGCACCCCCAAATATTCTACTCACTTTCGTTCAAAAGTGCCTCCATGGATGTTATAGATCCAGCCATAGCGCATTTCAAAGAATCATGGGATAAAGTCTATCCCGAATACGTCATAGACTACTCATTTCTGGATGAGGAATTACTAGAAAACTATGAAACCGAAAAAAGCATGGCAGATTTGCTTCGTATTTTTTCTTTGATTTCAATATTCATTGGGTGCATGGGACTATATGGCCTAATCTCTTTTATCGCCATTAACAAAACCAAGGAAATTGCTGTCCGGAAAGTTTTAGGTGCTTCTATAACGAGTATTCTAATCATCTTTTCCAAAGAGATCGTTAGTCTTACTTTCATAGCATTATTTATTGCTACTCCTATCGCTTATTATGTAATGAATTTATGGCTAGAAGAATATGCTTATAGAATCACGTTGGGATATGAGTACTTTCTACTTTCTTTTCTAATTACGTTAGTAATAGCATTGATCACTATCGGTCAAAGGGCTATATCGACTGCTCTCATTAATCCAGCAGATACTCTTAAGGATGAATAAATCTTGATAAGCCAAGGCTTAGATATAATTAATAACCTGATCCTTCACCAAAAAACTTCAATATGAATACAGCATTTTATTAGTAACCTTTAGCTTGCCCCTATATCACACATCATGACATGAAGTATTCAATAATAGGAGCAGGAATCGGAGGTTTATGTACCGCTCTGGCTTTTGAAAAGAAAGGAATCGAGTATCAGGTTTTCGAAAAGGCGGCAATACTCAGCGAAATAGGTGCTGGTATTTGGCTGTCACCAAACGCACTACAGGTATTGGAATCGCTGGATGTATTGGAAGAGGTGATGTCAAAGGGCAACTCCATTGATAGAATCACAATAGCAAAGGCGGACTTAGCTCCATTGTCTGACTTTGACCAGCAAGTAATAAAAGAAAAGTTTGGTTACTCAACTATCGCCATCCACAGAGCAGCGTTACAAAAGCTCTTAATAGAAAAAATACCTCAAGATAAAATTCACCTGGGCAAGGGGTTTAGCTCTTTTGAAAAGCAATCAACGGGGAAAATCAAAATAGAATTTGATGATCAATCCATAACGGAGACGGACTACCTGATCGGTGCGGACGGCATCCATTCCAAAGTAAGAAGTCAGCTGTTTCCAGAAAGTAAAACTCGGTACTCCGGGCAGACCTGTTGGAGGGGTATCGCGGATTTCGAATTTGATACGGATTTTGAACATAGAGGAGCCGAACTGTGGGGCAATCAAGTTCGCTTTGGCCTGTCGAAAATTGCCCAAGACAAAGTCTATTGGTTTGCCGTAGCATTGGACGAACCCAATCTCAAAGACGAACCCAGTTTGGTGAAAGAGAAATTACTAAACCTCTATGCTGATTTTAACCCATTGGTACAGCAGCTCATCAGCGCTACACCTTCCGACAAAATAATGCGGAACGATATCAATGACCTCAAGCCTTTGAAAAACTGGCACAAGGACAATATTTGTTTGATTGGAGATGCTGGGCATGCTACTACGCCTAATATGGGACAAGGTGGGGCACAGGCCATTGAAGATGCCTATTATCTCAGTCATCTGATTGCAACTAAGCCAGACCAAAATGTCTTTGAGGCCTTTCAGCAACAAAGAAATAAAAAAGTAAAAGCGATCGTCCAACAATCTTGGACTACAGGCAAAATGGCGCATTGGAAATATGGAAAGGGTTTTAGAAACTTTATACTCAAAAGCATCCCTAATAATATCATGGTAAAAAAGATGATTGAATTGTACCAGATAGCATCATTTAACTAATGCTATGAATAACAAATGAAGTCGTGTAATCAGCACTATTATTTCTATTGATCTAACAACAACCCCACATGAAAGACATCATCAAAGCATCATATGAACGCATCGCCAAACGCTACAATGAATTAATAGACCATAAACCACACAACGCCTATTACGATCGACCCAACACACTTAAGTTACTAGGAGATGTAGCGGGCAAAATCATATTGGATGCAGCATGCGGCCCGGGAAAATATGCAGAAATACTGCATGAGAAAGGAGCCAAGGTCATTGGTTTTGACCTGAGCCCTGAGATGATCAAATTCGCCAAAAGTAGAAATCAAGATTCAGGAAACTTCTTTGTCCATGACATGAGTGAGCCGATGAGTATGTTGGAGGATGGTTCGATCGACATGGTACTATATGCGTTGGCTTTTCATTATGTGGAAGACTGGGCACCTACTCTTCGTGAGTTTCATCGTGTATTAAGACCAAACGGTCGATTAGTCCTATCTATTGAGCACCCCTTCTTTGAATATGAATATTTCAAATCCACCCGATACTTTGATACTGAAGCTGTCCAATGTACTTGGAAAGGATTTGGGGATCCAGTAGACATTCACAGCTATCGCCGGCCACTGAACCAGTGCATTAGCCCCTTAACTCAAAACGGTTTTTACATCGACGAACTGGTAGAGCCAAAGCCTACTGAGGAATTCGAAAAACTAGACCCCAAGCATTTCAAGGAGTTGAATGCCTTCCCAGCTTTCATGTGTATCGCTGCAGTCAAGAAGCCTACAATAGGACATTAGAAAAGGGATCAATTAGCTTCGATGACAAAATAGATAGTTGAACATCATCGTGTTCATATCCAATTCTTGTGAACTATATTGACCCCTCATTAATAAAGGCTACATAATTTATGCATTATGTGCAAAAAACTATAGCGTATGAATCAATATCTAAAACTCCTTATAATCCCATTATTACTGACTTTTCAATCCTGTATTAGCAGTACACCTGATTGTGATGATATTAATCCACAAAGTATAAAGTGGGAGTTTTTTACGTTTGAAAATGAAAAACTTTATCAAGAGAAACTACAATTATTAGACTCGCTCAAATTCTATTGGAAAGAACAAGGGTACGAGTCGAACTCTATAATAGATCAAAGAAACATAAACCATTGGGGTAGGGTGTTTGATGAAATTAAAAATGATAGTCTAGGACAATTGTGGGATGAATCTGTATCAAGGTTAGATACGATTTGTGCTCTAAACAAGGAGCAACTCGAAAACACTATTTCAAATTTGAAGTTCTTGGAAGACGTCAGGTTGATTAAGGAAAGTGAAAATTCAAGTCTCACAGCATTCCATTGTTATTGCCAAATCAAATACGAATTAGATGGAGAAATTGGAGAAATAGAATATAAACTTACAAGAAGGGATTTCGATTCTCGAACCTACAGTGAGGCAACTCATTCTACTTTAAAGTATAATTCAATTATCACAAATCAAGTTTGGGAATCCTTAATTAAATAAAACTAGTTACAACACTTAGCATCCAAATCCTGTTGGGGCAGGGCTGAAAAGAAGTCTAGAGAGCATTTTGGGATTTTCACATTAATACAAAAAACATCTATTTACCCCATTTTGGGTATTACAAATTGATCAATTAGCTTCGTTAACCAAATAGATAGTTGAACATCGTATGGAAGCAAGACCAAGTAGAGTTGAGTTAATAAAAATATTAGTCCAAGATAGAGATCATCATTTTTCTCATCCACATGATGTTACTGTGAAATTTTTATATTCAATCGGTGGAACCATTACAACCATACTCATTGCATTTTTTATTAAGGATAAAATAACTGGCCTCAAAGAAATCATAGCGGATTACAGCTGGGATTTTGTATTTTTTGGCCTTCTAATAATTGTAGGTTACGCTATGATATCCTGGGGGTTAGGCGAGCATACAGCGATGCATACAGATCAAAGAAGAAGAATCGAATCAGCCATCGAATATTTAATTGTTGTAAAACCAGATGCTTTTGATTTCGACTCATTTTGGAGCAAATACGGACAGGTGAGACTAAAATACAATGGAAAGAAAAAAGCGACTATTCCAACAAGTCTAATTGTGGCTGAACCAGATACACGAAATTGGCTTAATTATCATGATCGAAAAATTGAGCTGGGAATTTTAATTATCCTTATTGGTGTAATTGGTCTTCTAACTACGTTATTCAAATAAAACAATAGCCATCAAGGCATTGTAAGAGATAACGAACCCCGCTGAATTGATAAATCAAAATAGCTAGATCTCGTAATTTGTTATAAACAAAACCCCTTGAATAACTTCAAGGGGTTTTGCGTTTAATATTCATGCAGTAGGGTTGTAAATCCTGCTCCCTACTACATAGATCCGTTTATTTCACCATAATCTTACCGGACTTATTGATTTCATTTGATTCGATTTGATAATAGTACAAACCTTTATCTGGGATCGTATATGTCATCTTATTAGTCCCCGACTCCATCGTGCCAGAATAAACAACATCCACAACTTGACCTCCTATACTATATATACGAATGTTAAGCCGCTGTGCCTTTAGCAAGCTGATTTCGAAAGTTCCTACCCCTGTGGATGGGTTTGGATACACCTCTACCAAGCTAAAGCTGCCAACTAGATCAGTATAATTCTCAGACATAGCCCTAGCAGTTGGTTGACTTATTGTCGCCTGTCCATTCTCATACCATACATCACCGCAAAGGCTCAGGTTTTCCGTTTGAGAACTTCCATTATTACTAAAGATGATGTTGGCACACTCTGCTCCTTCAAGCGTATAAGAGTACCAGCCATTCCCTACATCAGTCATGGTTTCACCTGGCCAAGAAGTGCCTTGTCCTGTAGGTGTCACACTCCAGTAATAAACTTCCGGATCAGTATAATCATTAGGTTTGAAATATACCGTCATGCCATCAGGCGTGACAGGTTTAGTATCATACCATACGCCATCTGTGTACCATCCCGTATTAGTTCGAGAATGGTCAGGTGTCTGATTGGCACCATTACTACTAAAGATGATGTTGGTACTCGTCGCTTCTTCAAAAGCAAAGGAATACCAACCGTCTCCCTCGTCTACCATAGATTGACCTGGCCAAGTAGATGACTCACTACCCGGTGAATTAGCCCAGAAATATATCGTCGGGTTATTCAAACTACCTTTATAATGCACCGTCATAGCATTTGTAGGTGTTACGAATGCATAATCTTCGGAGACAAGGTTGGACACTAACCCTTCACTGTCATAAGACGCTGCCTTAACGGTCAAATCAGTAACAACTGTGATCGTACCAGTGTACATTGTCGAACTTTGAGATGGTACTGACCCATCCAAAGTATAATGAATAACTGGATTGCTATCATTATCATCAGTGGCACTTAACGTCACCAAAACCGTCTCACCAATATCAAATTGTCCACCTACAGGGCTCACACTTAATACAGGTGGCTGATTTGCTGGAGGGTCTCTTGGGTCTATATCAAACCAAACACCATTATCATACCAACCATTGTTAATTCTAGAAAGATCTCCAGTCTGGTTAGTACCATTATTACTAAAGATTAGATTCGTACTCGTCGCTTCTTCAAAAGCAAAGGAATACCAACCATCACCCTCGTCTTCCATGGAATCCCCTGGCCAAGTAGTGGACTCACTGCCCGGTGAGTTAGCCCAGAAATAAATCGTCGGGTTACTCAAACTACCTTTATAGTAGATTGTCATCGCATTTGAAGGCGTTGTGAAAGTAAAATCCTCTGAAATAGGAAAAGACTCCAAACCTTCACTATCATATGCCACTGCCCTAACGGTCACATCAGTAGTGACATCAAATACACCAGTGTATAAAGTAGATGCTTGTGATGGCACTGATCCATCCAACGTGTACCTAATTTCTGGGCTCACATCCACATCATCACTAGCCCATAATGTTACTGAAACAGTCTCTCCTAAATTAAATACCCCTCCACCTTCAGGATCGATATTTACAGTAGGCCGTTGATTTCCTGGCACACACGGAACTGCTCCCTGACTGTCAAGAACTAAATCTGGACTTTGACCACTACACTGGTTGATGATATAATTTGTGCTTAGTATCCCCGGCAGCTCATAGCTAAACCAACCATCACAACCACTACCAAGAGGCGTCATGGAAACTCCAGGCCAAGCCACATCAGCCAATACACTTGGTTCTTCCTCCCAATAATAAATAAGTGGTGCCACTTCACATTCCGAATGGATGTATAGCGTAAACCCATCAATAGCGCCAACTGAGTATTTCCTTGTCACCACAGATGATAGCGCTCCAGATACATTTTGAGCTACCAATTGTACATCTACAGTTTCTGTAAAAGTTACCTCACCCGTATAGACCATCCATGCACCCAAAGTATTTGTACTCAAACTAAGGTCTGTAGTATAATAGATAATTGGGTTAGGGTCGTCTGCGTCAGTTGAAGAAGCCGTCATGCTAATGGACACAGGATCGTGACTGCTCTCTGGGTTCACCACCAACGAAGGACGGTTAGTAACATTCTCTTCCTCTATCAATAAGATACCATTGCTATGCGCATCAAATGATACGGTACCATTGCTGACCGTAGCTAGGGATCCTGTATAAAAATCACGCAACGACGTACCGTCTGCAAATATAGAAGACACGTTGACTGTTGTATTCCCCGAAGCACTAACCACAACCACCACTCGATCACTATCCAGTGTTCTTGAAAAAGTATAAGGGCTTGTAGAAAGTTGTTGATGAGACCCACCACCTATAGAAAGGTGATTTCGTCTAAATTGACCCAACTTTTGCCAGTGCGCCAACAGTGTCGTATTGATACTGTTCCAGTTCATATACGATCGAGTACCTTGATGTTGATCTCCACCTAGAGGACCTTCTGGCCTACCGGTCTCATCCCCGTAGAAAATCTGTACGCTACCAGGAGCTAACAGCAAACTAGTCCCTGCGTTCATAAGATTGCTTCTGTCAAACAACTCTGTATCGTGTGAGGAAATATAACTCAATGCATTCCAGTCCGAAGCTGAGTTGATAGCACCTGCATAACTGGAATAAATATTTTCTAAGCTTCCTATATTCCCAGCCTGGCCTTGAAAACCAAAATTGATCAAGCCATCATAGCCACTGTCTACATGGTATTGAGATCTCCCATAGCCATAACCAAAATTTTCTCCCACCATCCAAAATGGAAGATCATCCAATTTCTTAGATGGATTATTAGACTTCCATTCTTGTAGAGCAAGTACAGATTCGTCTTTCAAAGCTTTCCAAGCAGTACCTTCGACATGCTTTTCTGTATCCACTCTAAACCCATCAATACCATATTCTCTTACCCAATCAGAAAGCCATTTAACAAAATGGTTCCTTACTGTTCTTGAATGACCTGTTCTATTAAAAAACTCAGTCAGCTCTGCTTCTTCTTGTCCCAGTTTATTTGCTGACCATTTATTTAATAAAATTGGAGGGATGCCTACTTGATTACCTGATTCAGTAATGATATCAGGCAAGCCTGCCAAAGAGCTGGTTTTCTCATCACCACCCGGTGCAGGATAGGTCGGTAAACCAGCACGTATCCAGTCGCCAGACCACCAATTGGACCAGTCTTGACAATTAGAAGAGTAATCAATGAACAAATCATGAATGCTTGCCCAAGTTTCTCCGTTTGAAGGACGCCAGCCTTTCCAACTGCTGTCTGCACATCCAAAGCCATACTCCTCCATGTCCTGCAAAGTATTATAACCCACATGGTTCATCACGACATCCATCACCAATCGAATACCATGTTCATGAGCCGCATCTGCGAAAGCTCTGAATTCCTCTTCAGTGCCAAAATTGGCATCCATTTCGGTCCAATCAAGTCCATAGTAGCCATGGTAGGCATAATGCCTGAAATCACCATTCGATCCTCCAGATACCCAGCCATGAATTTGCTCATATGGTGCTGAAAACCAAATTGCGTTTACACCAAGGTCATCAAAATACCCTTCATTTATCTTTTGCGTTAACCCCGCAAAATCACCTCCATGAAATCCGCCTACTTCATCCAATCCATAGTCGTTTCCATTGCCATCCTGTCCTCTACCATAAGAATGGTCATTGGATGTATTTCCATTTTCAAAACGATCCTGAATCACGAAATATAGGGTTGAATTATCCCATGAAAAGGGTCGGTCTCGATTTTCATTTTGCCCAACCGCACAGAGGGTTGTTAGTAGTGTTAAAATAATAGTAAGTCTTGTTTTCATACTCTTTCAATAGTTTGGTTTGAATTTTACAAACCATAAGTATAGAATAGGTGAAGTACTAAAGCGCCCCGTCGTATAATAGCAAGGGTTTTTATTCATGACACTAGTACCAACTGATCAATCGACACTTGGTTCATACCCCCACAACAAGGCCAATAATGATCTAAGGCACTATCAACGAATAAAAGTCAGTGGCACTCCAATCTTAAACAGCATTTCTTTATTGCGAAAAAATCCAATAACATAAATTCTATTAATCAACAATGGTCGCTTACATTACTCAAGTCAATCACCGTAGTGCATGACTTTCTTTAGGAATTCTATGAACAAACAAGAATTGGAACGGCGCAAGCCTGTATGGTCTGCTATATCTACATTCTATCTGGATACGGAGTTGACGACTCTAGACCTCAATAGTATCAAGAAAGTGTTTGTAGAAAGTGGGTATTCGATTCAAGAACTTAAGAATATTGACTTCTATGAAGTTAAACCTATAGTTGGCCTTAATCTATTGTCAATTGCTGGAGTATGGTCGGGTTTCAAAGAAGATTGGCTCTGGAATGAAATCCAGACAAAGTCTCTTGGAAAAAGGAAGAACAACATCTGGATCAAATTAAAACGTTATAATTTCAACTCTAACGCTAATAGTCATTGGAACAAGTTCCATAATGAACTCCAACTACTAAAAAAATGATGTCGGAAGATCCAACAATGACGCGCCACACGTTTTTGAATTGCCACCAAAAACTACCAATACGGCACACCGATACAATCCTAAAGTCTTGATTGGTAATAATAAACAGTAATGACTGATAAGGCTAAGCTAAAATCCGTGGTAATTGACGAGTATTTTGTTTCGGTTACAAATTAGGAAAATCAGCGAATTGGTAGGCGGGCCACAATGCAGAAGAGCTAACTCTAGCAATGTCCCCACATGATTTTGATACAGAATGTTATCTGCATTCTGAGTATGCTTTTAATACTTAGTGCAAACTAATAACTTTTGATATCTTCCAATCTCCATTTTCATTACGCCATGTTGTTATAAATTTGCTTGGGATTGACTCAGCATCAGGTTCTTGATTATTGTGAAACCTATGAAACCCTATTTGAACAGCTCCATAATTTTTTATAGGGTAAACTTCAACACTTCCATAAATTAATTCTCGGGTAACTTTACCACAGATATTTCTCTCTGTTGCTTCAATAATGCCTTTTTTTGAGGTCATCAAACCTCCTTTGTCATGAAAGAACTCGATATCGGTAGAGTAAATTGAGGTTTGCTTTTTCAAATCACAGTTGTTGTATGCGTCGAAAAACTCCTTGTCCATAGCTACTATTTCGTCAAATAGCTTTTTGTCAACGGGCATATATTTCCTTATTTCATTTGGCGTATTCTTTGATGTTTGATTATTATATTGAGACTCTTTTTCAGTTTCAATTTTGAATATCTCTCTACCATAATCCCCTAACTGATCAATAAATATCTTTTCAAATACTTTGTATCCGTCATCTACATTTGTAAAAATTAATACTCCTTGTTTGGTTTTTGGAAAAATAAAAACAATTGTCTGTACCCCTTTATCCGACCCTCCATGTGATAGAGCATAGTTGCCGTCTTTAAAATCATACTTTTCAAATCCAAGCCCAAAATGTTTTCCGTTCTTTGAAGCCACTTGGTTGCTTTGCATTTCTTCAAACACTTTATCTGATAGACCCTGCCCGTTCATAACGCTAATTAGAAATGTCCCATAATCTCTGATAGTAGTTAATAAATCATCCGCTGCATTTTCGGTCTTTCCTTTTGGGGTTTCGTAAATATTCCCATCCTTATCAAAGCCCAATGCAACTCTAGATTCATCTGTTTTTTCGTCCCAAAAGTATTTTGAATCAAGCATGTTTAAAGGCTCAAAAATCAATTCGGATGCCAGTTGATTCAGTCTTTTATCAAATTTATTTTCAAGTGCTTTTCGTAGGTATTCAAAACCTTCACCAGAATATTGATATTGTGCTCCAGGGGTGAACATAAATTCTAATTCCCCATCTCTCCAATTTGGAAACCCCGTTTGATGACTTAAAATATGCCTAGTGGTAAGCAATTTTATTCTAGAGTCATTCTTAATGTCAGGATCTACCCAGTATTCGTTGATTGGTTGGTCCAAATCCCATTTCCCTAGGCTGACTAATTTTAGGGCCACAATTGCGGTAATTGGCTTTGTCAATGAAGCAACATTAAAAATAGTGTTGTAAGGTGCTTTTTGGTTAGGTTTTATATCGCCATATACTTGTATCTGGCTTAGTTTGCCATTCTCGATTATACCCAAACCCAGAATGGGTATATTATTTTCTTTCAACCATTCTTCTAGTTCTGCCTTGTTATCTACTTGAGCTGACAGCAGAAGTGAGAGGAATAATGAAGGGATAAATAACAAATAACATTTCATTGATTATAGAGTTTAAATTGATTGCAATCTTACTTTTTAAACAATAAAAGGAGTTTGCTTTAAGCCCGACAATAACATGTCAATAAGCCGACAACTCTTATAATATGCTAAAATTGGCCTGTATCGACAGCTTTTTGTTTTTGTCTAATTCGGCGGTATTACGAATTATTATATAGGCATTAGTCAATAGCAATAGGAGCATGGTTAACGGAACTACTTGATTACTTAATGAAAGCCACTTACTAAGAAAAATTACTGCTAATACAATAATCGGAAACATTATTGTCCATAAAATTTGAATAGTCACTATTTGTTTTGTGATCGAATTCACTTCTTTTTTTCCGTACATAATAATCAAAGGAAGAATGATGCTTCCAAGTGGTAAAATAAGAAGTAATAAAGAGGATAGGTTTATCAATTTTATCAAGAAAATCTTGGCTTCTATTTGTTCAGAGTCAACCGTAATCAACTGATCTTTTTTGATTTCTAAAGCCTTAGATAGTGCTTCTAAAGTATGTCCTTTAAGTTCTTTGCCAGCCTCAATACGTTGAATAGTCCTTACAGAGATATTTGATTTTTCGGATAGCTGCTCTTGAGTTAGGTTTGATATTTCTCTATATCTAAGAAGTTGAGACATTATTCAAGTTTTTGTCTTTGCTGATAACGCCCCTGTATGCAGCGTCCGTTTTGGTGAAGATAAAGTATCGCCTACTAAATAGCCAAATCTGAGAAGTAGTCTAGAGACCACTAAACCTTAGAATTGAATAGCAAAGGTGCAACGGTCCACTACAAATGGTCATCGTTGCACCTTTATTATTTCTTGAATTGAGTATGTATAATCACTGTTTGAAATCTTAATTGGAGTCCAAACAGTGATTGCTTTTGATATGTAAATTGACACAATACAAATTGTGGCCATATCAAATATCCCATCACTTTGAAAGTGTTTGTTCTATTAGTTAGAAGGGAAATTTGCATTAGCTATGATATTCTTTATTTGCACGGCATGTCTTCCAGTATGCACCGATATGAAATTAATTGCCTGATAAACATCAATTACGCCAAATGGAGTTTCGGCATAGTGATTTCTTAAGTCTCCATCTATTTTTTTAGTCCAATCGAGATGCTCATCCCTAAGGTCTTTGAATTCCTTTATTGTAACTTCTACAGCTTCAGGCCTTAATTTAGGATCAAAATATTCAAGGGTAACTATTTTATCAGACCCAACTTCCATTATTCCTGTAACCTGTGCATCAGTCATGGTAACTTCAGATCTTCTTGATGCATCTGGTTCAGTAGCCATAGGAGCGTCAACAAAACCACCCCAAATGTTTATTTCGGCAAGCATAATGTGCTTCATACATTCTTCTACCGACCAACTTTCAGTACTTGGTTTGAATTTTAATTGTTCTGCGGAAAGGCCTTCAATGGCTTTCATCGTTTCATTTGCTGTGGCATTTAAATGCTCTGTGGTGTAGTTTCTCTCTTCTGTAGTCATTTTCAATGATTTAAGTGATTTCAAGTCTTGATATGCTTTTGCACTCATGTGCTTTACATATCCGTGAAAGTAGAGGTAGAAGATGGTACCGAGAAAAAAATCGTTCAGGTATAACCGTTGAGTTGTGTCAGTAGGAGTCTGATACAAAGTCTATTTAAAATAGACTCTGTTAGAGAAGGGGTTCACTTTGGCTGAATAATGCTAGGGGGCTGCTCCTTATTTAATTAGTGCTAATTGATTGTCGATGTATTGACGGAGCTCCTCTTTGCTTTGATATTTGTACATGACCATCATCCCTAGAATAATGCCACATAATAGTTCTGCGTATTGTTCTATTTTGGCGTGAAAGCGAATCTCTCCTAGTTTATATGCCCTTTCTAAGATTGTGACATACGTTTCTTGCATATTATCGAAGTAGCGTGCGTACATTTCTATCAACTTTTGTTTATCATGATAACTGTGCATTTCTACAATACTGTTTACCAGCATACAGCCTCGGGGAAACGTTTTATCTACAAAAGCATCAATGAGATCATTGAAGAACTTGTGAAATGTTTCCATTCCTTTTTCTGACTTTTTTATCTCTTGTAGGATAGGATTCGTGTAGGTATCAATGTAAGTGTCGAGCGCATCAACAAACATCATATCCTTATCGTATTTAGTATAAATGAGCGATGTACTCACTCCTAAATGATTCGCGAGTTCGTCCCGAGTTACACTTTGATATCCTCTTGACCAGAAAAAATTCCGAGATTTGGTTACAAGGTTACAGTAGGATAGGCCAGCTGTTTTGGTCATTATTGTAAGATTAAATTTAAATTTAGATCAACAAACGCTAAGCGTTGTTGTTCAGTTTGAATGTAACTATATACCATTGAACTATGGAATAAACCGATAAGGTTTTGAAGTAATTCATCTTGGCCTTCTTCATATCCAGGGAATTGAGCTATGATGACGGTAAGACTGTCATTTATTTCGATATGATAGTCTTGTAAATATGATTTTATTAGCGGGTCATTATCGGCCATTTCCATTACAATATACAAAATGAAACAGCCAGAGGGATGAATTGGTTTTGAACGTAAGAAGTTGAAGTAGAATTCTTGAATAGACTCTTTCAAATCCTTTCCTGTAGTATCTACTGAAAAATAGATGCTACTATACCGTTCTTTGTATAGTTCAAGAGCTGCATTTAGTATGCCCCGCTTATTTTCGAATTCGTTGTATAACGAATATCGATTCACTTTAGTGATTTTAACTATTTCATTGATTGATGTACCACTATAGCTAGAATTCCAGAAAGTAGAAATGCATTGTTCTAGTACTTTATTCCTATTAAATTCTTTATGACGCATGCTAATTAATTTAATTGTATAATTAAACAATATTTCTATACACTTATAAAAAATCGTTCAGTTATAAAAAAAGCAC
>JAOPTS010000140.1:0-11370 GCA_051531955.1 Reichenbachiella sp. | reverse complement strand
CCCTTTGATATATACCAGGTAGAAGCCTTTATCCAGCTTGTTACTTGACACAGTTGTTTGGGTATGGGTGATCACCTTAGACACTACAATTCTTCCGTTGATGTCTAATAACTGTAGGCTTGCGCCTATGTGCTTATCTGATCCTTGGATCACCAAATCACCCCCTTTTAATGGATTAGGAAACAAATTGACACCTAAATTTCCTTGGTCCAACGCACCCTGTGCATCAGGTGCCAAGGATCTTTGACCTGCATTGCTGCCCGTAATTTCTAGATGTGCCCAAGATTCGAAATGCTTGAATGAGATGTAGTAATTACCATCTTGTCTCGCTGGTAAGCTGTTGATCCAAATATTGGTAATGTCGACACCATTGATGGACACACTTTCAGTTCCCCATGAGTTGATAAAATCCACATTGCCATCAGTCACCCAGCAAAATTCACCTTCTCCTGTATGGCTAAATGGTAGCGATACGGTTATAGGGTTGTCACAAGTATTACTCGTTTCATCTGCTTCGAAGTGGGCAGTGATACTCTTGTTGGCACTCATGGTTACAGCCACTACCGCCTCAATACCGCTTGCATCGCCAGACCAATTGACAAAATGCCATCCTGCTGCGGCAATAGCTGTTGCTGTGACTTCTGTTCCATCGGCATATGTGTTTTGAGCAGGGCTCAATGTCACCGTTCCTGAACCATTGGTGCTGGTTGTCAGCGTAAAATCACCAGGGTTGTCACCTGCTTTTTTGAAGACGACATTGTCAATAATCACATCTGCATTAGACAGCCCCATATTGAAAGTCACCCGCCCGTCAGTGTCCGTGGCATTGCTCGCCGTGAAACTGATTGAAAATGCTTGAGTAGTCGTTGTGAGACTTACATTTTCTAACATGTGGGTCGTCCATGGACTACCATTGTGCTCCACAGAAGCGTCCATACTGCGATTAGAAGAAGCACTTGCCTCAAAAGAGAGTGTATAAGTCTCTCCATTCTCAATGGTCAAACCCGCCTGATACAATTGGATATTCCAGACCGCATCGCCCCCATTAAAAATGGCTGCATTTGCTGCTCCACCTGAATTACTTATAGACCCACTACCACTTCCTCCAACGAATGTCGTCCAATCAGAAAGTCCATTGCTAAAATCTCCGTTGGTCAACATATTGTCACCACCACTTGAGGCAGAAACTAATACTGTCACGTCATCTGAATCCACAGCCTGATTATCGTCAGCAGTCAATCTAAACACATAAGTACCCTCAACAAGACCAGACGCAGTAGTAGAGGCATTCGATGGACTGGCCATACTGCCATTGTTCGGTCCAGAAACCTGCGACCAACTCAATGTCAATGCATCTCCATCTGCGTCAGTAGCACTTCCACTGAGAGTCACTGTACTAGTAGGTAACACAACTGATTGGTTGCTTCCAGCATTGGCGACAGGTACTGTGTTCGATGGGTTCCCTCCTGAAAATTCAAAAGATTTAATATTAAACCCGCCGGTCTCAATGAAGAGTCGAAGTGTAGCGCTACCTGCTGTCAAAGGCACATCATTCACTGTAATGCTTTGCCAGTTTTCCCAGCCGTTCGTACTCGCCAGTTGTATTGACCCGGTTACATTGTTGCCATTCACCTCGACATGAAATACTCCTGCAGAGCCATCAGACGCGTACTCCAGGTTCAAGTCAAATGTGCCTGATTCGGTGATATTGACAGTGTAGTCCAGCCATTCGTTGTCTTCTGTCCCTCCTACATAGTATTCACCTGTATTTGAATCCTTAAACTGATCTACTGCGTCATTTCTGAATTCCCAACCGTTATTCCAAGTGGTGTTCTCACCAAAGTTCCCAACTGGTCCCTGATCGAAATAAGCTACGTTGTGTCGACCCATATTGAAATGAACCGCATCAATTTTGTCATTAGGAATATTGACAGCAGTATAAGGAATGGCCTCATTGCTGCTTATCTGACGTGTCATCGCATCTATCACAGCGTAGTTGTAAGTACAATTCTCTATTCTGCTATTAGTAGCCAATTGAAGCAAAGTAGCTTTGGCTGCCTCCACAGATGGCTTAGGCCCTTCAGCTTTCCAATAGCGTTGTAGATCTTCCAAACCATCACTATAAGGTATGGACAACATTCCTTGTATCTGGTTCAGCTTTTTCATTGGCCAAAAGGCATATCCGATATTATTGGCTTCTAGTAATGCGTAGCTTTCTGCGTACCATTGATTTGAATTTTCACCCGTTTCGCCACACCATAACGGGACGTTGTGTTGAATACTCATGTCTACAAACTCCTGAATCGAAGCTTGGTCTGAACCTGACCAATATTTATGAAAGCTATACACCATGTTATTATCAAATGGCCCTGTGAGTCCACGAAAATCATTCGCAAAATTATTGCCTTCGATGAACACCATGTGGTTGTTATCCTCCAGTCTCAATTCAAATAAAATCGCATCATATAATTCTCTCAACATTTCATTTTGGTCACCAAGTGGCCAGTTGGTCTCATTGATGAGGTCATAACCTGCGATCCACTCGTTGTCTGCATATCGACTGGCGATTTCTTTCCATAAGTGTACTGTTTTTGATCTGTTTTCTCCATCCTCCCACAATGATGGAAAAGCTGGGTTGCGGTCAGATATGTTCATGTCTTCTCCTTGTCCACCAGGTGCTGCATGCAAATCAAGAATGACATATACCTGATTGGCTTCACACCAAGTGAGCAGATTGTCGATCAATTCAAAACCTCGACCCTGGAAGGTACTTTGAAAAGGCACCGCTTCGTCTTGGATGGGAAGTGTAAAAAGGTTGTAATGCAAGGGCACACGCACTGCATTAAATCCCCAGTTTTTTATCTGAACGATGTCTGACTCTGTGACCATATTGTCCAACCAAGCGTCGTAAAATTCCTGGGTATTTTGCTCGCCCACTACATCTACGATGCTTTCTCTGATCTTCCATTGTGGACCGATATCGGCCAATTCCAAAAGGTAACCTTCCTGTACCATCCATCCAGTTAAATTCACAGCCTTGAGGACGACATTATTGCCATCCGCATCTACAATATTCCTGCCTGATGTATGTAGGAAATTGCCAGTAGGATTGGTTTCCCCTCCTTCTATACTCATCCAGTTGATGTTCCATCCGCCAGTTAAAGCTTTGATTCCTATGCTGTAATTTCCCTGTGGCAAAGACACCGTATGAGAAATGGTTTGCCAGCCTTGCCACCCTGTGGTTGAAGGAACCACTATCGTACCCAATACTGTGGCACCTCCATCTTTGTCTATTTGAAGTTCTCCTCCTGCAAGGCCTGAAGCAATTCTATAGGAGATGGTATAGCTACCTGCGCTCGCTACTTCTAAATCATAACTCATCCAATCATCCGTGTCGATAAATCCTACATTGAGTCCACCACCATTGTCTTCAGTGGGTTCTGTTTGTACGCCATCCATGAAACACCAATCTTCTGACTGGATGGTAGTAGTACCGCTTGAAGGCACAGCTACTGCTTCACAAGCGACTGGTCCACCTTCCATTGGGTTCCAAAAATTACCTGTCATCGTGTACATATAAAGTACATAAAGTGTCGTATTGAAATAACCATTAGGATCTTTTGATACTAAATAGTTATAAGCAGCATCTGTTTTGGCCTGCCCTGCTGGTCCATAAAGGAAGGAAGTAGCAAATGCGCCTGAGAAGGTGGCTGAGTTATTAGTACCATAACTAGAACCATCCATGTTGTAGCCATCTACGATACTTGCTAATCCTCCTTTTTCGTCTGTAAACTGATAGCTCTGATTGAGGTATTCTCCAGCCTCACTGATACCGAACCAAGTATAATCTGTAGCCATTCTCCATGGCGTACGTGCCGCATCGTAATGGTATTTAGTACCTCCTTGGAAATAACCAGCTGCATCTGCTGAAAACCCACCACCAGAAGTACACCAGTCAGGAACCAAACCAAAGGATGGGTTCAAAGTAGACTTAATGTTTCCTAAGATCTCATAGCATTTGGCTGCCACTCCATTCCAATAAGCTTCGTCTCCTGTGAACTTTCCATATACTCTGAAGTAAGCAGGAGAATAATAAGAAGGGTTAGAAATATTGTCTCCTCCCCAGTTAGGACCTGGTCTTGGGACGCCACTTGAAGTGATCTCCTTGGCTTTGATGATACCTATCATATCCGTAGCAAGTGAAGCATAATTGAGAGATCCTCCACTGCCCCATAATTTATCCGCTACGATGAGCGCCATTGCATAGTCGAACTCTGCATCCGCTGCCCCCCCTGTACAAGGGCCACCATTACAATCTTGTGCCACGCCCGAACAGCCTTCTATTTTCCAATCCATTACTCCGTCTGCATTTCTGAATCGGTTGTAATAGTTAGTCAAACCATCTAGTGTTGCACGATCCTGTGCATAAGCAGCGAGCAACATGCCATAGGCCATACCTTCTGATACTGTTTGCCCTGGGTTGTCAAATTTAACCCTGAGGTCACTTCCGCAAGAGGTGATATATTCGACTTTCCAACTATTATAAGCAGCTATGGCTGCTCCCCCATCTCGCCCAGTGGGCATATTACCATGTGGGTAGGTGGCATTGACCATCGTCTGTGCTTGACCAAACCCTATAGTCGCGATTAATAATGTGACAAGTATGTATATTCTTTTCATAAATCTAGCTTTAGTATTAAATAGTCATTCTCTTACTATCCAAAATTAGATTTACAAGGATTAAAAACAGCATCAACCACCCAGACAACACTACGACAAAATTTCAAACAAATTGGACAAAACCACTCCCCAAAATACAAAAAGAACTATTTATCAGTTTGTTATACAAAAATCAATTGCACGACAACTGCCATATGCTGATAGGTCAGGTCCGTTTATCTCTACGACCAATAGTCCATACATCAAATAATTTTTCAGTTCTCAACAATTGAAGTTATAAATAGTATATTATCTCTACACATGACACTGAAAAAAGATCATGTTTGAATCATTGTGATAAGGGTTTGCCTAAAAAGAGAAAAATGGAATTAATTAAATTTTAGTTAGCATCGGACAAATTCCCAAAAGGCGGAGCAGGTGGCATAATGAAATAACGCAGTAAAAGTCATGTAAGGAGTAAAAAATGAAGAAGATAGTAACGGTTAAAAAAGAAACCTCACTACCAAAAAGATTGGCGACTACCACCTCTACGATTGTATATTTTCAGTAAAATCCCCTTACTATAGCCCAAGACTCCACTGTATTGACCCCATTGGCGCAAGTATTTACTTGTACCTACTCACCTCCAATATTCTTTGAGCGAAGCAGAACTACATGACTACTAGAGTTAGGATAAGAAAAAGCAATGACAAACTAATATAGGATTAACACCACAAAAGTCAACACAGAGCAGGATTACCTCCTGGCCTGTCTACTACTCATAGGATGATGATAATCTCCCTATATCTGGGTATAGAATTTCTAAAATAGATCCGCTACTTTTGAATTACAAAAAACTAACTGACTTTTATCATACCATTAGTTTATAGCTACCTCTGAAGTATTATCAAACTCCTCAAAATCGCAATTACATTGCGACTGAATTTTACTTGGGCATTTGAAATGCCCTAAAGATAAAATCGCATAACATATAAGATCTAGCAGGAATGGGGTGAAGACTATAATAACTGGTATTCGTATAACAATTGGCGGGCATCATCAACTAAAAATTATCAGTATAATAAAAGAATGACTTATAATATTCGACCATAAACAAACAACCATGAATAATTTATTTTTAGCAGCTTTAGCTATAATGATTTTAAGCTCGTGTAAAACAGAGGATGATTCCCTCTGTTGTGATTCAGGGGATAATATAAGTATATCAATAGATATTATTGTGGTTTCAGACAATGGTATAGATCTTTTAAACCCTGAAAACCCAGAAGCCTTTCAGGAACATGACATTAGGGTATTTGATCTTATAGATGGAGAAACTAGTATTAGTAACAATACAAGTAATGGTAGAGGATTTTTATTGCTTTCTCCGAGTGGCACCCATTTAGATAGATATATGATTCGAATATTTGCTAACCTAGAGAGTACGGACGATTACCCAATCAATTATATTCAATGGAATGAGAATGAAACCGATAAGTTGAAAGCTGAATTTGACAGAGGTGACAACTATGATGTAGTTACTAAAGTCTGGTTCAACGATGAATTAGTCTGGGACTTGTTATCTGATGGAGATTCAAGGAGGATTGAGATTATAAAATAGTTTCTCCTGTTTCCATATAAATATCAATATTTGTTCGTCAAGGAATAGATCGGGAAATGCCAACTAAAAATATACGAATGTACAAACGTACGTTTGTACATTCGTATATAAACAACACAGCCCTAGTTATCCAATTGGGTATTTGCATCATATTATTTTTTTCTATATCCATTCAAGCTCAATCACCTAAAGGCCCCTTTAGTCTAAATCATAAAGTTTTTTTGATTAAAAATTCTACGCTGACTGATGTCGATTTTAGATTTGATTTCAAGTACTAAGGAGAGTTGCGGTTTTATCAAATGGGAGTAGAGAGAAAAAGAGTCATATTTCAAGGGACTAAGATGTTTTCATTTCAAGCCTGGGAACAAAACTCATATGTTCCCCAACTGACCGCAGATCGATTGATTAGCTAGCATTTGCCCTCACCGATGGGAGATAGCCCGGTCTTACGCCGGGCTATGACGGTTCCCTCCCCAATCTCTCACATGTCTTGACAGCCAACATTCTGAATCAACTTCATACTTTATGGACCGCCCTAATTAAGAGCCACGGCGATTAAATGACTACCATGCTAGCCATGACAGGTACAAAAACCACTATAACAGTACTTTATTTGGTATGTAGAAACTTTAATCACCATGGTGGAATTTTATTTGGCATGAAGTGTTTTTACATTACCATGGAGGCGTATTGACCGCCATGGAGGGTTATTAACCACCATGACGATCATATTACTCTACTCTACCTTTTTAAATAACCTCTTCATTACTTGACGAAACGCAAGGTGCGAAGGAAATGATCGTCCTCCTTTGGTGGACAAGGATATTACCCACTTTCACATCGTCATTACCCGACAAGGATGACGAAGGAAGTCGCAGATCGGTGTAATCCCCAATTAACCGCAGACAGATCGATTAGCTAGCATTAATCCTCACCGATGGGAGATAGCCCGGTCTTACGCCGGGCTATAACGTTTTTTCCCCGAAGTATTATGTAGCATTTTTAAAATGCGACACCTTCCTTTTGCCATGTATTTATGTTTATCTCACCACACTGGGACAAAATTCTGTATTGCGATTATTCTAATAGAAATATTGATTCACTAAAATATTATAATCAATGAACATTAATTCAATTTTAGTAATTTTAGTAAATGATCAATCGCAGACGTAAAGGATAATGAACAGTATCAACCAGTTTGTATTATTCACCCTTTCTATTGTTGTCATTTTAGGGACAGATGCTACTGCACAGGAAATCCCAAGTGCCTTAGAAAACGATTCTAAGAAATTATTTAATATGAGTTTAGAAGAGCTCTTAAGTTCTAAAGTTGTCACTGCTTCTAAAAAGGAGGAGTTTTCAAATTTTGCTCCAGGAATTATTTCTGTTATAACCTCAGAGCAAATTGAATTGTTCGGCGCTAGAGATTTATTCGATGTACTCAATTACATCACTGGAGTCTTGATAGTAAATACGAGCATGAGAAACACGGTCAACATCAGAGGAGATCGAATCAGCGCTGATGGTAATCATGTATTAGTGTTGCTAAATGACACGCCGATCAGTCGAGAGGGTTATACAGGTGGGCTTTTCAATGGGATCATATTTTCAGCCATTCCATTAGAGGCTATTGACCAGATAGAAGTCATTCGGGGTCCAGGTTCAGTCTTATATGGCACGAATGCTTTTGCAGGGGTCATCAATATTATCACCAAGAATAATCAGGAAAATTTGATTAAAGCTTCTGCAACCGCAGGCTCCTTTGGTACTTATGGTGTAGATCTAATTGGCTCAACAGTGACCAAGAACAAGACGCGCTTTTTAGGTGCACTGTCCTACTATAATACAGACGGTTGGCTAATGGAAGCCACTGGCATTGATACAGTTCAATTTTCATCCAACAATTATGTAAAAAACAGATTGGGAGTCATCAGTAGAATCGATCACAAAGGCTTTCATATTGGTCTCAATTTGGTTGGAGCAGACAGGTTCCAATGGAATGGTAATACGTCAACATCTACGACTCATTTGGATGTGAATAAATACATGTTCGACGTAGGCTATATACATGAATTTGGACCGAATTGGAGTATTGAGGGTAAGTATTCAAATGTAAATTCTAAAATCAATCTTCAAGTAACACAAATTCCTGGCAATCCATTTTTTGTTTATGACTTCAAGGACGCTATTGCCGAGATGACCATCAAAGGGCAATTATTTAACAAATTAAATATGCTTATTGGAGGCACTTATAATTCGATGAAAGGAAAAACCAACACCCCAATTCCAGAGTACAACACCATGTTGAAAGGGATGTACTTTTCTTTTGATTATAAATTACCCTCTGGCATCAAGTTTTTCGGAGGAGGCCAGTACAACAATAATGGAGAAGGAACAAGTAAATTTGTCCCTCGATTTGGTGCCATTTATAACCATCCGCAAGGCTTTGGTGTTAAGGCATTATATGGTCAAGCATTTCGGGCACCCTATACTTTGGAACTATCTGCAGACTTTTTAATCATCAAAGGAAACCCAGATTTGGTACCGGAGTTAGCCACTACGTTTGATTTCCAACTGATGGTGGAGAAGAAAAACTTCCAAGCATATCTAACTTACTTTCATACCCAACAAACAGATTTAATTGTGAGAAGACCGGTGGACCCTATTGAAGAGCCTGAGGTATATGCTGATCATCAAAACATATT
Organism: Reichenbachiella sp.; assembly: GCA_051531955.1. Taxonomy (GTDB): domain Bacteria; phylum Bacteroidota; class Bacteroidia; order Cytophagales; family Cyclobacteriaceae; genus Reichenbachiella. Next base: position 2,385 of record JAOPTS010000140.1, on the reverse strand, counting down.
CGATAATGAAGGTGAATTAACAATAAATGGAGTCGAGTTTGAATCGAAATTCACGCCATTCAAATCATTGTTTTTGGTTGGTTCATATAGTTATCAGATCAATGAAAATGAAGACGGACTTAAGAATTATTCGTTGTCCCCTAATCATATGGTAAAGGTTGGTCTTGGCTATCAAAATGAATGGTTTCGTATGGGTATGTTCAACAATTGGGTTAGTGCCTATTATAGCAACACTCACCTTGTGTCAACTCTCCCCATATTTAATCAGGAACCTGAATCTTTTAATGATTTGAGTGTCAATCTTACTTTTGATATTTTAAAAATGATAAATGTTAATTCAGAATACGATTTTAAAATCAGTTTATTTGCAAAAAACCTTCTTGATCAGCAGATGTTCGTACCTCAAATTACCCCGCAGTTGAATACAAAACCTACTACAGCAGGAAGAGGATTTTATCTGACGCTAAGCAGTTCGTTTTAGTTTTCACCTATCAGTTTGATTAGTTATTGAGCCTGTTTGAAAATACTTTCTTACACTTCTTAGAGTGAAAAAATTAGGTACTACAGAGTTCCCTCTCGGTCGAAATAAAACCCGAATTATACAATAGAGAATCTATTGCGTGTTTAATCTACTGCAAATCAGCCGCTTCACTTCGTTTGTCTTTTCAACCATAGCTATGCCTGCAAAGCCAAACTTCCTGATTCCTGCCTGTCGGCAGACATGGTATTGCACTTTAAACCCTCATCACGAATACTATTGCATCATCCGGGTTAGAAGGAGCTGAATCTTCAAATTGGCATTTGACATGCTCTAAAGACAAAATCGCATGACCTATGCGAGCGAGCAATACGGTGTGGCTACAGGAGTCCAATTACTATGATTAGATAGATGGCTTAGCAGGTGGCTCATCTCTATTATTCATAAATAATGATTATTTTTAGTATCACTTAACCTATTACTCATGACTTCAATAAAACAATTACCGCTAATTCTAGGGGCGCTGGTTATATTCTCATGTACACAAAGTCAACAAGAAGATAACGCGCACGGAGCTGAAACTCCCCCCCCCGACCAAACCAAAGAATCATACTCCATTGACAAATTAGTAGAGGAGGTTAAAACTGCACCTGATTCAATCACCGAATATCTTCATGCACAGCACCATTCACACAAGGTACTTGAGAGAAGAACCGTACCTTCAGGATACGAAAGCAAAGAGCTGAAAAATTGGAGTGAATATATCGCACAAGTTGAAGACCTTCCTGCTATCAATCCAGGACCAGGAGAATATGTCCATGTGATGGAAGGTTACAAACATAGTTACCAAAATTTGGTCATTGGAATCACAGAAACGTTCCCAGGTGGGGCACCTCCGATGCATACGCACAATGGGGAAGAGTCACATGTATTGTTGGATGGCACTATATTATATGCCCTTGGTGATACACTGTTCACTATTCAAGGTCCATATATCGTCAATATCCCACCAATGGTGCCACATGCTTTCAAAAATGTAGGAGAAAAAACTGCCAATCTAGTGGTTATATTCCCAACTAATATCTGGGAATATGATGTCTTGGACTTCTTCCCTTTCAAAGAAGAAATGTAATCCTTGAGGGACTGAGGGTAACATAGGTTTAGATGAGAATGAGATTCTCTATATGGATAAATCAAAAGGACAAAGGATAGATATTAGGTTGAAAAATCAAACCTCAAGACGCTTGATTTTTATCTGGTTTATAATACTGCCCTACTTGAAATAGTATCAAGACAGTATTTACCTTATTGTATATTCGACATTGGATGATTTGGCATTAAAAAATAAAGAAGATAATAACGTTTAAAAAAGAAACAATACTACCAGAAAGGTTGGCGACTACTACCGCTATGATTGATTATTTTCAGTAAAAACCTCTTCACTGTAAACTAAGACGCTACTGTATTGCCTCTCAATGGCACGAGTATTTACTTGTGCATACTGTGCCTCAAATATCCTTTGAGCGAAGCAGAACTACCTCCTGTCTACTAATCATAAGATAGTGATGATCATTGTCAAGCCACCACAGGAATATTAAAAACCCTGTCACCCTATTTTAGGACGCCACACCCCTCCTGCGGAAATTTCAAGCGTCCTGCGGGGTTTTCACCCTTCCCTGCGTGGATATTTAACCTCCCTGCGGTACTTTATTCTGTCCTGCGCTAATTTTCACCTTCCCTGCGGAATATTATTCCGCCCTGCGCCAATTAATTACTTCCCTGCGCCGCAGGAAGATTACCTCGTCCCGAAATATGAACTCACTTTATTAAAAAACCCAACCTCGTCAATTCCCTAACTGACCCATCGATTGATTAGCTAGCATTTGGGGACACATTAAAAACTATGG
>JAOPTS010000139.1:0-19616 GCA_051531955.1 Reichenbachiella sp. | reverse complement strand
CCTGATTGGCCATAGAGTAGTGCGCATAACTCTTTGTAAAATTATTGTAGACCTCTGGCATGTTCTCTGCAAATCGTCCCATCGAATCCAAGGCTCGAGTGGTCTTTGCTATGATGGAGTCATAGCTGACTTCATACTTCCCTTTCTCGTTGTATTGAGCAAAATTCAAATACAGCTTTTTATCTTTTTTAACTTCCTTTTCATTGATAAAAACCTGCATAGAACCAAATGAACTTTCTGCTAACTCAATGTTAGCCATGGCGCGTTTGTATTCTAGTAAAGGGTCGCTTTTTTGAAACCTATCATAGTATAACAAACCCAATTGCAAATACACACTTGCATTGTCAGGCTCCAACATTCTATACTCCAGTAATTCAGCAATAGCCGATGACTGATTCATGTTCAAAAGAGACGGCAATACCGTTTCATATTTTGGTTTTTTTTGGGCACTAGCTGAATCTATTCCCAACACTAAGAATAGTCCTATCACAAGTGATATGTTTATTATAATAATTCTCATATCGACAATATTTTTAAAACTACTCTTCTATTTTTTGACCTGTTTTCATCTGTGTCATTAGGGACCAGAGGGTGATCTTCTCCATATCCTACAGGAATAAATCGACCGGTAGTAATATTACTTTCTGTCAAATATTGCACTATACTCAATGCCCGACGTTCGGATAGAAGTTGATTATACACAGAAGACCCCACATCATCTGTATGCGCTGATATTTCTACACTTAAAGTTGGATTCGTATCCATCAGTCCAGCCACTCGGATCAATTCTGCATAAGACTCTTCCGTCAAGTTTTCAGAATTAGACTCAAATAAAATATCTTTCAATGTCAAATTGGAACCTGGAATCAAAGGCTGAAGGCTCAATTTAACAGCCAGTTGAACACCACTTGAAGAAGTGCCATCTCCTGCCTCTGTCATGTCTATTTCTGTCGTATTAAAAGCATAGCCTTGATCACTAGTAGCTTCTATTTCATAACGATCTCCTATCCGCAAAGCCACCGTCTCATTGCCATTGACTTCTATGACTTCACCTCTGTTTTTATTCCGAATTCTAACTCTCGATCTTACTTTGCTATTATTTGATAGATCCGCCACGTTGATGGTGACCTCTTTCTTTTTGGGTGCAAATTCAATGTCCTTTTCAAACTCTGGGTAAACCATCAAGCCCGACATGTCGATGGCAAATGTTTGTGCTAAGAAATTTGCCTTTTGGACTGTAATCTCATAACTCTTTCCCAATGGTAAATCAATCAAAGCAGTTCCTAATTCTGGATCGCTCTCCACCTGACTAAGGATTATTTCATTACCTGTCTCACGCACAAAAATAGATGCGGAAATGGGTTCAAAAATTTCAATATCATAGATGTTCATCAACAATGAAGCACTAGGATACAGACTCACATCTTTAGTAATCTCACGGTACTCATCTACTCCTGTCAAGTCTATGTACTCAGAATAGGTCGTATACCCCCCTTTTCTAAACTCCACACTGTAACTCCTACCTACTGCCAAAACTAAACTATAGCGTCCATCATTGGGGTTATTATGCAACTCCATAATTTCTTCGGATGTAAAAGCATCTCGTACAATGATATCTGTAGCAATAGGCTCATTGGTATTCCCATCTCTAACATACCCTTGTGTTACATAATTTTTGAACTGCTGAAATTTCTTAGGAATATCAGTCGAATAAATATCACTTGATTTGTAGACATAGTACATCAAATCCCCTTGTGCCGAAATACATGGAAACTGATCTGTATCTGGTGTATTAACAAAATCTAGTGCAATGGGCAATGTCCAATCTCCAGCGTCATTGAGGTATGATTGATACAAATCATAATTACCTCGCCCTCCTGGTCGAATGGATGAGAAAATCAAGGTTTTATTATCCGCCATAATTCTTGGCGCCTTTTCACAATCCTGATTGATAGGAGAGGGCAACATAACAGGGATAGACCAATGATCTCTGCCTATTCGCTCAGTTTTATATATGGCATAACAAGTCCTGTTTTCATAGGCTTTTTTCAGGTCTGGATCTCTTGGACCCTCCTTTTTTATCTTTACAAAATATAACGTTTTACCATCCGCCGATATCGTTGGGAATCCTTCAAAACCTGCACCATTAATGGGCTCTCCAATATTGATAGGGCTAGACCAACCAGTCTCTTCTCTGATTGAGTAATAAATATCATCCGCTCCATATCCACCATCAAAAGACCCGAAAAAGAACATCGTATTCCCATCAAAACTAATCGCAGGGCCAGCGATTAACACACCATCCCCACCGTAATTGTTGATACTATCTATCGAAATAGGTGCTGACCATATTCCATCTGTTCCTAAAAATGATTCGTACAGTTTATAAGATCCTGATTCATTTGATTCAAAAACCATGGTACGACCATCCGCCGAAATAGAAGGCGCATATTCTATAAACTCAGTATTAAGATTGACCAATGACGCAGGTATATCCGGTGCAGTACTGGAGGTATCTACAACTCCTTGTGCTATGAGTGTGCAGGGCAATAAACTCAAGCACCAAATCAAATATTTTTTCATATGAATTATTTCCCAAGCATTACAAATGCACCCCAATAATAGGGCTGCTTATACTTCTTTTTAAGTTTGAGAATAGCATCATGAAAAGCGTCCTGTTTGGATTGCCCTCCTAACCAATTCTCGTAAAATGTTGACATCAATTTTTGCGTAGTTTCGTCATTGACAGTCCAAAGACTCATAATCAAATGATCAGCGCCAGCCACCAGAAATGCTCTTTGTAATCCGTACACGCCCTCTCCATTTTTCACTTCACCTAAACCTGTCTCACAAGCTGACATCACTACCAACTCAGTATGATCCAGGTTTAAATTCATCGCTTCATAGGCGGTTAATATACCATCTTCTTCGCCTTCCAGTTTTTCATTCCTAAATGTCTTGGATGCGCCAGCAAATAACAAACCTGATCTAAACAATGGGTTAAACTTAGCCTCTCTGGCTTGAATCCCAGCATTTTCATTCAATACATTATTCATATTGGACATAAAAAAACCATGTGTGGCAATGTGTAGAAGTTTTGGACTTTCTACTGCTTTGATATTTTCTTCGGTAGCCTCATCACCTTGGTAGAGGTTATATTTCCAATAGTTATTGTCCAGCGTATGTGAGATATTATTCGTTTCCTCCAGCGTACCTGGCAGTGCGGAGATACCATTGGCAAATCCACGTTCAGTTGCTGCATTAGACTCAGATGTAATCGCTCCTCCCAAATCGTAATCTGGGAAGCCAAAGACATCTGCCACGCTGGCCACCAGGTCAGTAGAAACAACTTCTACAGGCTCAGCCAATTCCTTGGTATTGCTCAACAGCCTGATTAGATATTTATCAAAAACGTATTCCTTATTCTCAACATCATAAAGAGTATTAATGTTGATCTTATTGTACACACCATCCGAAGACAAATACAAAGTCTCTATTCCTTCCAATCCCTCATCAATACTTGCCCAATACTGATTATAAGATTTCTCATTCTCCATCTTATACATCACGGTGTTTTTGTATTGTTTAAAATACTTGAGTTCCAAGTTTTCACCGCCTGTTACGACTGTAAGACTTGGACCAGAAATATCATTCCCTTTGAGAGTCAAAGCAGCATAATAGATAGAGTCATTCGTCGTATTCTTTTTGATTCTCAGGATTTCCATAGCTGCGTCATTCTCCCCAATAGATGCGCTTACATCATTCCAAGAAATGACACGTTTTTCAAATTCACCAGCAAAACCAGCTGACATCTTAGATAGTCGCTTTTCCAACTCATTGGACTGAAGTTGCAAAGCCGTGATGTCATACCCATTGATCGCCAAATCAGCGTTCGACATATTCAGCGCTTTTACCAAAGTCTCCTTAACCGCTTTCCATTCCAAATACCTGTTGATCAATTGCGTGTCACCACTACTCATTATCCTGCTCTTTACTTTGGTAGTCGCACTCAGTAGCAATGCCTTAGTAGATAGTTGCAAATCGTATAGTTGGTTGAGCAACTGCTGCTGGTTTTCTTCATTCCCATGTTCATGATACACGTACTCAACAGCAAAATCTTGATAGGCCTCAAACACAGGCTTGATCTTAGAGTAAAAAGCCCCTTTCTCATCTTCACTCAGCGAAGGAAAAATGGTACTTATACTATTCAAATAAGTTTCTATAGTATAAGTGTAGTCTTGTCTCGCTCCTTCATAATCTCCCAACTTTTGCTTCACAGATGCCAATCCGAAAATAGAAAATGCCAAATCAGGATGATTTTCATTCAAGATCTTTTTCCTGATTTCAATCACTTGCTCGAAGTGTCCTTTGGCACCATCATAATTCCCCAACTCTTGTTCCAACACCGCAACATTGTATAAGGTATTAGCAAATGATGGATGATCCTGTCCAAACAAATCTGCATATATTGAAATAGCCTCCGTGTACAATTTAGACGCATGTTCATAATCCTTTAATTCAACCAATATAGCAGCCAAATTATGTAGGGTTTTTGAATAAAGTGGATGATGAGTACCTAATTGTTTCTTATCAATTTCCAGGACTTGCTCCAGCAACTCTTTACTCTTTTCATTATCTCCTTCCAACTGATATAAGGTTGCTAGGTTCTCTAATGACGTGGCATAATCGATATGTTGGTCAGAATGTATCTCTTTAAAAGTATTCATTGAAGAAGTAAAGAGTGGTTTTGCTGATTTCAAATTCCCCATTTTGAGATACAATAATCCCAATTCATTAGAGGTATTGGCATAGAACACATGCTGCTTGCCAAACTCCTTTTCATACAAGGACAGTGCTTTTTTCAGCTGTATTTCAGCCTCATCATACTCTCCCAAGTTCTTAGCAATTACTCCAAGGTAACTATGAGTGTAGGCCAGAAAACTAGGCGCTTCGTTTGCCAATTTTTCTTTTATATCCAATGTCTCAATCAAGATTTCTCTTGCCTTTTCATACTTACCCGTTGTGATATAAAGTACCGCAAGATTTTCGAATGTTGCCAAATAGTTCTCATTCAACTTACCCAATAAACCAAGCTTGATATCTAATGATTGAATCAAAGAATTTTCCGCTTCCACATAGTTGTTGGTTGATTGCAGAAAGGAAGAGTAGTTACCCAAAAAAGTTGCGAATTGTAACTTGGCTGTATTCGCTTCTGCGACAAAATGTGGTTTGATCTCCTGATATAACAATGCAGCCTTATCCAGATCCTGCATGGTCGTATAGAGCACTGCCATACTCAATTTCAAATCCATTATCTTGGATGTGTTCCCTTCAAACAATATAATAGTCTCATTCAGAATTCTTTCTGATTCCTTGTATTGTCCTAAAGAAGTAAGGGCCGCAGCTTTTGTTTCTAATAATTGACGTCTCCAATCATCATTTCCTGACACCTCTTGCAACGCAGCATCCACTTCCAATACTGCTTCATTAAATTCACCTCTTTGTAAATCCACCAATGCCATACCTGATAAAGCACCAAAGTAAGCTTCTTGGTTTTCTGTACCACTTAGTTTCACTTCTTCAAAACAGCTATAGGCATCCACATATTTGTAATTCAAAAAGTGAATTCTACCTAAGTCTTCTAATGCCAAATAATATGCTTCGTCCTTTATCTCTTTTAACTGAACAGTCAAATCAGTCACCAATTGAGTAGCCGACTCCAACAACCCTTCCTTCATATACAGTAATACCAAACTATTGATCGCAATCAAATTGTCTTCCGCATCATACGTTTCTAGAGCCGTGAATATTTCATTGGCTTTTTTGTATTTCTGAGATGCCTTAACCATCTGATTATCTGATTCATAGCCTGCGCCCAACTTGACCAAAATGCTCGCAAACTCCGGGTCAATATCTATAGGATCGAAAAAACTCTCCAAATCCTGCAACAATGAAATTGATTTTTCTATTTGATTTTGCGCAAGGGCCAGTTCAGAATATGAATAGACAATATTAAAATATTCACCCGAAGCTGTTTCAAGCTCACTCAATACCGAATAAGAATCTGAAAACAAGCTGTCCGCTACCCCTATGTCTCCCTTGAAGAAATATGCAGTAGCCAAAATTCCTTTGGTTTCGGCTACATCTTTGTGATCTGGTAATAGGTAGACCAAATAAAGATCCAATGCACGGTTCAAAGCATCTATACTTTCGTCATGATGGTTAGATTCTAATTCTAATAAACCCAAATTAAATAATCCCAACGCATACTCTACCTTATCGCCTAATCCAATTGCTTTTAGTACAGCAAGCTCTTTTTTAGCATACACTATCCCTTCTTCTAATAAAAAAGCAGCGTAACACGTGAGTGTCAATTGTCTATATATAGCTGCTGTATTTTTATGGTTTTCACCCAGGTCAGCGATACATGCTGCTAATGCCAGTTCTGATTTTTCTTTTGATGTTGTGAAATCATTATTCTCATATGCATTCACACTCTGATTGTACAACTCCAGCCAATCCTGCGCATAGGAGTTCTGAGCTACCGAAAGGAACAAAATAATAATAAAAAAACGACTCATGAATGTTCGCAACATCTTGATTGTTAGTTATAATAATAATCTATAAAAGATTGTGTCGTCTGAAATTACCAATGACGTTGGCTCAAGTCATCAATGAAAGGTAAATTCGCCTAAAAATAACAATTAAATATAACTGTCGCTCTTACTTTGAAGATTCTTTACTTCCATCAATTTTTTAACACGCCTGAGCAAGGTGGAAGTATTCGATCATACTTGCTTTCCAGAGAACTGCAAGCACATGGTCATGAGGTCATCATCATCACCTCTCACAATCAAAAGTCGAAAAAAATAGAAATGGATGGATTGACCATCATCTATCTTCAAGTTGCCTACCAAAACGAATACAAATTTTGGCAAAGAATCATTTCTTACAGCAATTATACCATTCAAGCGATCTGGGAATCTCTACGAACCAAAAATGTAGAACTCTGCTATGTCATGACCACCCCTTTATTGACCGGTTTCATTGGGTTGGTGAATAAACTAATTAAAAAGAGACCTTATATATTTGAAGTAGGTGACCTCTGGCCAACAGTCCCCATTGCAATGGGCTTCATCCAGTCTCCAATACTCAAGAAATTCACCTTTTGGCTTGAGAAAATATTTTATCAAAATGCAGTAGGTAACATTGGCCTTTCTCAACCTATTAGAGATTATATCCTTCAAGTTGCCCCGACTACACCTTCATCAACAGTCTATAATATAAGTGATTGTACGTTTTTTCAACCTTCAGAAAAACCTCTAGAACTAATCAATAGATATAAAATTCAAGACCAATTCGTTATTAGTTATACAGGCACTTTTGGATTAGCAAACGATTTGTCACGAGTAATTGACCTAGCAAAATCAGTTAGTCATCTACCTATAACATTCATCTTGGTAGGGTCTGGGGCAGACAAACCAAAAATATCAGCACTGGCCCAAGGAGTTGAAAATATTTCCATTCTTGACCAAATGAGCAAAGAAGGAGTGCAAGAAATTGTCTCTATATCTGATGCCATGTTCGTCTCCTTTGCTAATTATGAATCTCTTTGGACTGGTAGTCCCAACAAATTATATGATGCTCTCGCAGCTGGTAAACTAGTCATTACCAATTTCGAAGGGTGGGTAGCAGAATTAATTGACAAGCAAGCTTGTGGCTTTTCATTTAATCATGATTTCCCTTCTGATTTTGAACAGAAGATAAAGCCCTTCTTAAAAGACACGACACTCTTACAGCAAAGTCAATTTAATGCTCGAAAACTAGCAGAAGAACAATTCGAGCTTAGCATCCAGTCTAAAATACAGCGTGACTTCATACAACAAGTCACTCAATCACATTTTTAGGCTTGTAACCAGACAATTGAAAAATCTTATGCGCATCACGCTCCTTCATCAAATCCACTAATGTAACATCTGGATTCGTATCCATATACTTTTTCACAATCTCCCAACCTATCCAAGCACCTATTCTACCTGGACATTTTTCACTTATCTCAAATACGTTTGGACTTTCCCCCACAAACTTATTTTTAATAAAATGGTTCTTTTCATACAACAATTCATTTTCTATGAAAGTAGCCCAAATCACCTCTTGATTAGCCTTTACCAAACCTATTTCATCAGTGGTATATCCTATTATCAATGAATCAGGTTTACATGGTAATGCTTCCGAAACAAAGTAATATGACTTACCGAGGTTAACCATGTCAGCCAGTAGAGTCCCATGCAGTTCATCTGTCTGATTGTACTCGTTGGAAATAAAACTTAATACCATTGGCACCATACTTTCTCTCATATATCGCTTTATGATATACATCGGTACATCATTAGAATGGTACCTCCCATTATTTCCCATAAAAAAGTCTAGCCCTAGTACGACAAGTGAATCTGATACATACATGTCATTATAAAAACCCGTCACAACAGTTTCTATTCTAGGAAGTTTAGATTTTGGGTAGTTATACTGAATGAATTCAAATGCCGTTTCAAACTCCTTCTCATAAACATCAAAGTCTACAAAGTACCTATCTGTCTCATCAAATAATGAATCTATAGACGGATGTTGAATCAATCCAAATAACTTTTTAGCCAAAATTGTATCGTTTGGATACTGAATAGCATCCAAGAAAAAATCCGACATCATTCGATGGCTATTCATATACAATACCGTTTCTTCCCAAGAATTTAGCGCCTGCAGATCATTTTCTAACCTGTCAATTTGAATATCAACATGCATATCAGAGTACCGGTCAGATTGATCACAGTTCTCTGAACAAGAAATAATGCTTAACGAAATAAGTAAAGCAATAAATAGATGTATAATTTTAAAGTTCAACTCTTTAACATTTAGATTTGTAGTATAACAGCTGTCCAACAAATTTGGATAGGCAAAAGTATTTATTTAGTGTAAACCTATGACTAAAACTCTTACCTTAATCGCATTATTATTAATAACGTCCTTTTCCTACGCCCAACCTAAAATAGGTTTGACTGTTTCTCCTGGATTTTCCATGAGTCGGGTAAAGTATGACTCTGATACCGGAGAAAATATCAAAGATGGAGACCCTGCTTTCCGAGTGAAGTTCGGGTTAGAGTTTGATTTTCCTCTCACAGAAAATTATGCGTTCAGTACAGGACTAATTTTCGCTCCTAAAAGAGCAACTATTCAAGCCTCTAGTTTCAATCAAGCTACTTCAGAAATAGTGAATCAAACAGAAGAGTACAAAGTACAGTATCTGCAGATACCTCTTTCTCTAAAATTATTCACAAGTGAGATACAGCCCGATCTTAAATTATACTTTCAACTTGGTTTCACTGGAGAAATTCTACTCTACAACGAACCTTTGGACCAAGACTATGTATTAGTTGAAGACTTTAGATTTTTTGATTTCAGCTTCACAGGTGGAGCGGGAGTAGAATACGGAGCAGGAGTTAATTCAACCTTATATGCAGGCGTATTTTATGACCGTGGCTTAGTCAACATAGTGAGCGAACAACATCCAGATATCAACAATGATCTTGCCGTCTTTATGGATAATATTTCACTAAGAGTGGGAATCAAATTTTAAACAAAAAAAAGAGATCGCTAAAGCGCGATCTCTTCTCCTAGGCTGTTGATGAAGGTATACTCCAAAATTGCCATTGACGAATCTTCAACTAGTGTGATCCATCTCTTGTATTTAAAATACCATTTAACCTGTCTAGAAATCAACCCTTTTGTATAATAAGAATACAAATATGGGTGGAGAGAAATGGTTAGTTTCTTCTCATTCTGCTTGTTCATGATATGCTCGATATCTTTGTCTATTTGGTCTGTAACCAATATAGAAGCAGTGACTTTTCCAGAACCGTTACAAGAAGGGCAAACCTCTCTTGTTTTAATATTTAGTTCAGGTCTTACTCTTTGACGCGTGATTTGCATCAAACCAAACTTAGACAAAGGCAGAATCGTAAATTTAGAACGATCCGGTTTCATCTCATCTCTCATCTTCTGGAAAAGCATCTTTTTATTCTCTGCTTTTCTCATGTCAATGAAATCAATGACGATGATACCACCCATATCGCGTAACCTCAATTGACGAGCAATTTCTGTTGCAGCGTCTAGGTTTACTCTTAGTGCAGTACTTTCTTGATTATCCTCAGCATTCGATTTATTACCACTGTTGACATCAACAACATGTAATGCCTCGGTATGTTCAATGATCAAGTACCCTCCACCATCGATAGTTACAGACTGTCCAAACAAACCTTTCAGCTGTTTTTCTATCCCGTATGCCTCAAAAACTTTGGCTCTACCGTTATATAGTTTGGTAATTTTCTCCTTATCAGGAGCAATTTCACGTATGAAATTTCTTACATCTTGATACAATCCTTTTTCATCAACAATGATGCTATCAAAGGATTCATTCAATACGTCTCTAAGAATTGAATTTGCTCGGTTCATCTCGCCAATCACCTTTTCATTCGGCTTGACATTTTTCAACTTTTGCATTCCCTCTGACCACTTAGCAGTCAAATTCGTCAAATCTTTATCTAGCTCGGCAACATCTTTGCCTTGTGCTACAGTACGTATTATTATTCCAAAATTCTCCGGCTTGATCGAATTGATCAAACGAAGCAATCTTTTTCTTTCGGCACTATCACCTATTTTCTTAGACACACTAACTGCATCCGAAAACGGGACAAGTACCAAATATCTACCAGCAATTGACAACTCACTAGATAGTCTAGGCCCTTTTGTAGAGATAGGTTCTTTTACAACCTGAACGAGAACTCTTTGGTTTTTTGACAAAACCTGGTTCATTTTCCCCAATTTATTAATGTCTGGAAGACATTTAAAACCATTCAAATTCTTTCCGGAAATTTTCCCTGAAAGCACCTGCTTAGTACACTTATTCAGTGATTGTAATTGAGGCCCGAGATCCAAATAATGCAGAAACGCATCTTTTTCGTAACCAATATCTACAAATGCAGCATTAAGACCTGGGACAACTTTTTTGACCTGTCCCAGGTACATATCACCGACATTAAATTGGTGCCCATCTTCATCTTGATGGAACTCGGATAATTTTTTATCTTTTAAAAGGGCTATTCGACATCCGCTTTGAGTTGAATTGATTATTAATTCGTTACTCAATACTCATATGTTTAAATAGTGAAACTAAATTCAACTAACCCAAAGAAGTATATTACTTCTTCTTATGTCTGTTTTTTCTTAGTCTCTTCTTTCTTTTGTGAGTTGAGATCTTATGTCTTTTTCTTTTTTTACCACAAGGCATAACAAAATCTTTTAAGTTCTATAATTCTTTTAATTCCTTTAAGTATTGATCTGTTGATTGTAAAATCGCAGGATCACTACTCATCTTCTTTATTTTCTGAAACCACTCCTTCGACTTTTCTATGTCACTCACATTGTTGTAACATACAGCCAAATAATAAGCCGCTTGTTCATGTGTCGAATTGATGGAAATCAACTTTCTAAATCTTTGAACAGCTTTTTCATATTGCCCTGATTGCATTGACAACAATCCCATATTGAATAAAGCCGTTTCATTTTCGGGGTACTCTTCTAGCACCTCTCTCATCATCAAAATTCCCTGCATCGGGTTTTCAGATGTCACTTTGGTCATCGCCAATTTTGCTTTGAGGTTCGGGTCATTTTTGTTTTCCAACACTGTTGAAAAACATTGTCCCGCCTTCAAGGCATATTGTTTGGCGTCTTCTTGATTCAATGAAATACCAAAAATTTGAAAGTACAGCTCTCCCGCTCTTTCAATATTTTTTGGTGACTTATCATCAAGAACCAACATTAAGTCAATGTACTTGGCCGTACTATCAATTTGGTTATATCCCAAATACAAGCTGGCCAAAGAGTCGGCAAAGATAACACTTTTTTCATTACTAGCTGAAGTATTGATTGAATTAAGAAGACGATCCGCTTGGAATTCAGCTTCTTCATCAAATACAAAGCTATGAGAGTTATCTATTTCTTCTTGCGCCTCTCTCAAATCGACCTCCGCCACATCATTGTCTACTACTACTTTGGGCAAGTTGTAAAGTATTGTTATCAAAACAACTCCGCCTGCAAGTACCAACCACTTATGTAACGACATCTAATCTCTATTAACCTATTTTCTCGCTTGTCTTGATTTTCTCAACAAACACTTTTGACGGCTTGAAACTTGGAATATAATGCTCATCAATAACCATCGCGGTATTTTGAGAAATGTTTCTTGCTATCTTTTTGGCTCTCTTTTTATTTACGAAGCTTCCAAAGCCTCTTACATAAATATTTTCTCCTTCTGCCATTGAAGTTTTAACTACTGAGAAGAATGCTTCTACTGAAGCTTGTACGTCTAGTCTATCAATGCCTGTTTTCTCGGCGATCTCGTTGATCACATCTGCTTTCGTCACGATGAAAAAATTTAAATTAATTGTAATTACTTCAAAATATGGGTTTACTTGCCCACTAGAATTTCCGTATCTGAATTTCAGAGCGCAAATTAAAGCAAAAAAACATTGTTTGAGAAATATCTGACCGATTGAAAACAACATTTGACCAGCAAATCACAAAGACCCTCTCCTCCAAAGTCCTAAAGTGGTATTCTTTGAACCTCAGAACTTTACCTTGGCGAGCGACAAAAGACCCCTATTTCATCTGGTTATCTGAGATCATTTTACAACAGACTCGAGTTGCTCAAGGGCTTCCTTACTATGAGGTATTTGCCCATTCCTATCCAAATATTGTGGCCTTTGCACAAGCACCTCTGGATGACATATTAAAAAAATGGCAGGGCTTGGGATATTACTCCAGAGCAAGGAACATGCATATCTGTGCCAACCAAGTCGTAGATGATCTTGACGGAAAATTCCCCAATTCATTCGTAGGACTTCAAAAACTTCAAGGAATAGGAAAATATACAGCAGCTGCCATAGCTTCTATTAGCTTTAACGAAGCGGTCCCAGCCGTTGATGGAAATGCCTTCAGAGTTTACAGTAGGTTGTTCGGTATTGATTTAGATATTGCAAAACCTGCAACCTTTAAATATTTTTTTGAAATAGGAGAAAAAATAATTCCTAAAGACAACCCAGGAGACTTCAACCAAGGCATCATGGAAATGGGATCTAGTATTTGCTCGCCCAAAAAACCATCCTGCGAACAATGCCCCGTTCTGGAATACTGCTTTGCTCATTCAAATCAAAATATCGAAAAATTCCCTATAAAGAAAAAGACCATAAAAGTGCGTCATCGATATTTTGACTACATATACATAACCCATTCAGACAAAACACTCATAAAGAAAAGACCTGACAATGATATTTGGGCGGGGTTGCATGATTTTATGCTAGTAGAATCTGATAAAGAAGCAAAAATCGGTACTTTTGAACTCGGATCAATAATAAAAAATCCAGACCGATGTTTAGTAGAGATGTCATTGATGAGTATTACCCATCAATTGACCCATCAAAAATTACACATCAACTTTCACCAAGTGGAAATGAGTAATTGGTCGGATTTTGAACTTATTTGTCAGGAATATGAACTAAAGATGGTCGATATTAGCAATATAAACAACCTCGCTGTACCAAAGCCAATTGAGCTTTTTATCAGCAAGGTGGTATAAATCAATCACCATTTACAAAAAAAAATAATTATGGCTGGAGTAAACAAAGTTATTTTATTAGGCAATTTGGGCAAAGACCCTGAAGTAAGACATCTTGAAAACGGTAGAGCTGTTGCTAATTTTTCTATCGCTACTAGCGAAGTATATAAAAACAAACAAGGCGAGAAAGTAACCAACACCGAATGGCACAACCTTGTACTGTGGACTCCTCTTGCTGAAATAGCAGAAAAATATCTGAAGAAAGGAAATCAAGTCTACATAGAAGGCAAATTGACTTCTAGATCATATGAAGATAAGGATGGCGTCACAAAGTACATTACTGAGATTGTAGGTCGTGAGATGTCGCTTTTAGGAGGCCCTAGAACAGAAGAAGGCAGCTCTCCATCGGCAGCTCCTGCTCAAGCTGCAGCTACGCCAGCAGTTGAAGCAACAAATGAAATTGACGACCTTCCATTCTAAAAATTAATTACTACAATACATGGATGACCCTTATCCCGGAAGTCTAATTCTAACGGCATTTTCGAACCCAGAGATTTATTTTCTGATCTTTAACATTCTATTCATTGCAGTCCTTTTTATTGGATCTGCATTGATATCAGGATCTGAAGTCGCTTATTTCTCTCTGTCGTTAGACCAAGTTATAGACGAAAGTGAAAATGCAGGTACAAGTGAGAAGGTGAACAAAAAAATCGTTCACCTACTTTCTAGACCAAAAAAGTTGTTAGCGACAATACTGATATTGAACAATTTCATCAATATCAGTATTGTTATGCTTTCAACCTATATCGTATTAAACTGGACCAAAGATGTCTTTTCTCCCGAAACAACATTGGGCGTACTGACCATCATTATTACCTTCTTGATAGTTTTTGTTGGCGAAATCGTACCTAAGGTATATGCTAATCAAAATAATTGGGCTTTTGCAAAGAGGACCTCAGGACTGTTGAGCTTTTCATTCAAAATATTTAGCCCGCTTTCTTGGCTGTTGATTAGTCTGAGCAATATCATAGAGAATCGAATCGAGAAGAAAGGTTATAATGTCTCTGTGGACGAACTCAACCTAGCACTGGAGCTCGCAACAAATACTGAAACCACTGACGAAGAGAAAGGTATTCTAAAAGGTATCGTAAACTTCGGGACCCTATCTGTCAAACAAATCATGAAATCTAGAATGGATATCACTGCGATAGAACTAGACACTGATTTTCATGAATTAATGAACCAGATTAACAAAACTGGATATTCTAGAATTCCTGTTTATAAGGAAACCGTTGACAAAATTGAAGGCATACTTTATATCAAGGATCTACTACCACATGTGAGTGAAGAAGAAGGTTTTGAATGGCAGAGTTTATTGAGGCCAGGATTTTTTGTTCCTGAAACAAAAAAAATAGACACATTGTTCAAGGATTTTCAAGAAAAGAGAATTCATATTGCTATCGTAGTGGATGAATACGGCGGCACTTCTGGATTAGTCACCATGGAAGACGTCATTGAAGAAATTGTAGGGGAAATCAATGATGAATATGATGATGAAACAGATGCAGAATTCAAAAAAATAGACACCAACACTTTTGATTTTGAAGGAAAAACTTCCATTATGGACATGTGCAAAGTCATGAATGTAGATCATAAGATATTTGAAGATGTCAAGGGTGAGAGTGAATCCGTTGGAGGTTTGTTACTAGAAATTAACGCTATAATTCCTAATGCAGGAGAAAACATTGTGTTTCAAAATTTCACCTTCATAGTAGCGTCCGTCAATGAGAAAAGAATAAAAAAAGTAAGAGTAATTATTAAAAGATGAAACAACTTGGTTTTACAGTACTCCTAATTGTTTGCATTACAGCATGCGAAACAACGTTTCCACCCAAACCAAAAGGGTACAACAGAATAGACATCAAAGCGTCTACCTACATTGCCTTGCCTGATTCTTTCCCTTACCAATTCCAATACCCAAGTACTGTGACCCTAAAAAAGGATGAGTCTTGGATTACAGAGCCTTATTGGATCGACCTTCACTATCCACAGTTCAATGCTGATATTCAGATAACATATAAGCCCATCAATCATGATCAAGCTGCACTAGAAGAATTGCTAAAAGACTCTTATAGGCTAACATCCAAACATAATATCAAGGCTTATGCTATAGACGAGAGCATTGTTGCCCTCCCCAATGGAATGAATGCCACATTAATGGAGTTAAGTGGAGAAGTACCAAGCCAGTTTCAATTTCATGTCACGGATTCTACAACACACTTTTTGAGAGGAGCCTTGTACTTCAAAACTTCCCTTGCCAATGACTCACTGCAGCCTGTGATTGACCACATCAAATTGGACATGGTACATATGCTCAAAACCCTCAATTGGAATAACGACAAATAGTCAATGTCTGTATTTTTAGACACTAAGATTGAATTCCTAAAAGGGGTAGGACCTACAAAAGCTCAGTTACTCCAAGCAGAGCTCGGTATCTTTACCTTTCGGGACCTATTGCAGCACTACCCTTTTCGATACGAAAACAGATCACAATTTCACAAGGTATCTGACCTATACCATCTAGAAGGTAATGCGCAAATCAAGGGTGTTGTCACTTCGCTAGGTATCAAGGGTGAAAGCAGAAAACAAAGGCTCTCAGTCACCTTTAAAGACGACACAGGTACCATCGAGCTCTTGTGGTTCAAAGGCGTAACCTGGCAAGCCAAAAAAATAAAAGTCGGAGCTTCCTATGTCATATACGGTCGGCCAAGTCAATTTCAAAATAGCTTTTCTATTAGCCACCCAGAAATAGAGATATTGACACCAGCAAGTGAAATGAAAAGTGATGTATTCGTTCCAGTTTATCACGCTACCGAAAAACTTAAGAAGCGATTTATTGACAATAAAGCAATCGGTAAACTAACCAAGGCAATTCTCGACGATAGCAAATTCACTGTTAACGAAACCCTGGACCAGTACATTGTCTCTACTCACAATCTACTCAGCAATCATGACGCCATCAAAGGAATACATTTCCCTAGCACCAAAGAGCACCTAGACCAATCTATCTATCGACAAAAATTCGATGAATTGTTCTTCATTCAGCTACGGATGTTTCATGAAAAAACTATCCAAAAAGATAAACATCAAGGCATTAGGTTCAGTAAAAGTCAACTCGTCAATGAATTCTATGAAAATCATTTACCCTTTGACTTAACTGGAGCTCAAAAACGAGTCATCAAAGAGATTTATACTGATCTGCAATCAGGCTACCAAATGAATAGACTCTTGCAAGGAGACGTAGGTAGTGGCAAAACCATTACCTCCTTTATCTGTATGCTCATCGCAATCAGTAACGGTTATCAAACGGCCATCATGGCGCCAACTGAAATCCTTGCCAATCAACATGCTATTGGATTAGAAGAATATTGTGATAAAATCGGAGTATCTATTGCTTTGATCACAGGCTCTACCAGCAAAGCCAAACGCAGAAAGATATTGGAGAGGCTTGTCAACGGTGAGCTAGATATCATAGTTGGAACTCACGCATTATTAGAAGATTCTGTTCAGTTCAAAAAACTCGGGTTTGTTGTAATTGACGAGCAACATCGATTTGGAGTAGCTCAACGTGCCAAGTTATGGCAAAAGAACAAAGAACGCTTTCCACATATACTTGTCATGACGGCCACTCCCATCCCTCGTACCTTGGCCATGACTCTTTATGGCGATTTGGAACTGTCTACTATCGACGAGCTGCCGGCAGGAAGAAAACCTATACAGACGACTCATCTATCTGATCAAGGACGACTTAAACTCTTTGGGTTCATTAGAAGACAGGTTGATGAAGGCAGACAAACCTATATCGTCTATCCACTGATAGAAGAATCAGAAACGCTCTCCTATAAAGACCTCATGGATGGCTATGAAAGTATCAGAAGAGCATTCCCCAAAGACCCCATCAGCATATTGCATGGCAAGATGAAATCGGCAGACAAGGATTATGAGATGAACCGATTCGTAAAAGGGGAAACCAAAATAATGGTCGCCACTACGGTAATCGAAGTAGGTGTCAATGTACCCAATGCATCGGTCATGGTGATAGAGAACTCAGAACGTTTTGGACTCTCTCAGCTACATCAATTAAGAGGTCGAGTAGGTAGAGGTGCAGAGCAGTCCTATTGCATACTGATGACTGGTGACAAGGTCTCCAAAGAAGGAAGAGCACGAATCAAGTGTATGGTAGAGACTAATGATGGTTTTATTATAGCCGAGAAGGATTTAGAAATTCGTGGACCAGGAGATTTAATGGGTACGCAACAAAGTGGAGTTCTTGATCTTAAAATAGCAGATCTTGCGACAGATGGGGAACTCCTTAAACTAGCGCGACAAACAGCTAGAGAAGTAATCGAAGAAGACCCTCAACTCCTCAAGCCGACAAACCAACTCATTAATAAACAATTCACTAGCAACATGAAGCACCTCAACTGGGGGAATATATCATAAAAAAACCTCAGATCGAGTCGACCTGAGGTTCAATTTCTTGATTCAACTAATATTAAGCAGTAGTTGTTTCTGTTTCTTCTCTTAGTCTAGCAATGCCAAACGATTTCTTTTCTTTATGCCCGCAGTAGCTACAAGACATGTATTTCAACAATTCACCTTCCTCAGTAGCACTAGGAGATTGTACAATTTCTTCTTTGTTAACTCTCAAAGTTTGATAGTTACACTCAGAGCATTTCAATGCATGAAGTCTACCGTTATACTTTTCGATT
This sequence comes from Reichenbachiella sp., assembly GCA_051531955.1. Taxonomy (GTDB): domain Bacteria; phylum Bacteroidota; class Bacteroidia; order Cytophagales; family Cyclobacteriaceae; genus Reichenbachiella. The sequence goes on along the minus strand of JAOPTS010000139.1, from coordinate 1,178 downwards.
TTGGTAAATCCTGATTCCTCATCAATCCACACATCATAATCAATAGAGAAAGCGTCTTCTTCAGCTTGCATACCTTCATCAAGGTAAACATCTTCTTCCTCTTCACTTAATAATTTCATTTTTCTACCCTCTGGCGAAAGTCTTGGAGCAAATCTCAATTGCTTCAACCTTTTCTCAATATAGAATGGGTAATAAAATTTCAAAATATTTTGAACAATCACACCTGCAATGATGGCAAACATTGTACTTACAAATAGCCTAACTACAAACCAAACAGTCCCTGATTCCGAAACCAAAGTGTTCGCATATACTGCTACAGCTATAATTACCAACAAAGCGCTATACCACAATAAGTTGATTTCATACATATTGATGTAATCATACTTAGCTTTATAATCCTTAGTGATCATCAATTTGATATAGTGACTAATAAGAATTAGCACGCCTACAGCAGCAATTGCATATGAAACGTAATGTCCGTATAGGTTCCACGTTTCCAGTAGGCTTTGATCAATTTTGTTCATAGCGTAAGCTTTAAGTATTTAAGTGGTGTTTTTTGGTCTCTATTATCAGATAGAGGGAAGTTAGTCAAATATATAAATTGCCTTACCCCTAACCTTATAAGAACCCCAAAATTATACAAAAAAAAGATTTAATCCTATCTCCACAATATAGACAAACCCTAAACAATTAAAAAAGCCATTTGAAGTGAATCAAATGGCTTTTCCTTTTTTAACCGTTCATTGAAACTAAGAACTCTTCGTTGTTCCTAGTTCCTTTCATTTTTTGTAACAAGAACTCCATGGCCTCATTTGAGTTCATATCGTCCATGAATTTCCTCAAAATCCAAATCTTAGATAATTCATCCTTATCAATCAATAGATCTTCTCTTCTAGTACCAGATGCAGGGATGTCAATCGCAGGGTAAACTCGCTTGTTAGCCAATTTACGATCCAATTGAAGTTCCATGTTACCCGTTCCTTTGAATTCTTCAAAGATCACTTCGTCCATTTTCGATCCAGTATCAATCAATGCAGTCGCTAATATGGTCAACGAACCACCGTTCTCTACATTTCTTGCAGCTCCAAAGAATCTCTTCGGCTTGTGCAACGCATTAGCATCAACACCACCTGAAAGAATTTTACCACTTGATGGCACCACAGTGTTATGTGCTCTAG
>JAOPTS010000138.1:0-13170 GCA_051531955.1 Reichenbachiella sp. | reverse complement strand
TGTCCATTCAAATTCACCACTGGATTCATCTATGGACATACCGCTGGCTATTGACACCTCATCTATGCTAAATACTAATATTTCAGAATCTATATCTGTAGCTGAGACAGAAAAGGATAGCATTTCTTCTTCGTTTGTATTTAGATCAGATATTTCCGATATGATAGGCGGCTGTTTCACTCGAACTTCAAAAATGAGTTGAACCGTTGGCGCAGGATTGTAATAATAACTACCTGGCTCACTGACTTCAATTACGAAATCCCCTGCACTATTAATCGTTAAAATATTGCCCTCAATAACTCCATCTCCTTCTATAATATCATAAGTGACTTGATAATCGGAACTAGCAGTTGCTGTTAATTCAAAGGGAGATTCATCCAAATAAATGAAATCAATAGTAGGTAATTCTATAGTTTGGTCTGCTTTCTGAACAAATAACTCTCCATTGACAAAATCAATTTCATAATTATTATCATCAAAAGATATTATTTCTATTAGATAATATGAATCTGGAAAACTATAAATGTCTGCATCAATAAAAACCTCAGGAATAGCATCCAAATCTGAACTGTCTTCTTCCAAGACAAAGCCTTCATAGGTAAAAGTTGCTTCTGGATTGACTTCCTCATAAACTTTAGTCAGATCATCGGCAGTGATTTCTAAAGCAGCTTTCTGGACAGTCAATTGGGCTTGATCATCATATATGAAAGAATAATGATCATCTTCTCCATTACTAAGCACTATATCATATAAATCTGCATCATAATAAACATCTGCCAACAAATCCCAATTGGGCAACACATCAATTACATCCGACTGCTCTTCAAACTTAAAGCCAGAATAAATAGGCGTAAAGCTCGAAACTAGTTGTCCATAGGTGATTAGAATGTCTGCATGACTTATAGTAAGTGGCGTTTTTGTTACTTCTACCTCAATAGACTTTTCTGCTGCTTTGTAATTGTCGCTTTCTTCTATGGTCGCTGTAATCGTCACTTCTCCTATCCCAATAGCCGTAACCATATTTCCACTTAGACTTAGGACAGATTCATCTGAGCTCTCAAGCACAATGGTCAATTCTTCAAATTCATTGGAAGCAGTGGTAACAATTTCAACAAGATCACCATAATTTAGAGCGCCGATTTCTTCTATAGACAATAATGGATCAGCCAAACAAACTTCACCCATCGTATTGGTCCAAGCATTACTCATTTGCATATTTACCAAACTACCATCATAATGCGATGGACTCAGGTCTGAAAGCTGCGAACTACCAGCGGACGCATTGAAATTGTAAGCTGCCACCAATCCTTCTTCATTCCCTACAATATCAGCATTCATCAACTGATTCACACCTTCTTTGTTGACACCATGTGACCATAATGTGACATTATCCATGCTTCCTTGATAATGTCCAGAAGTCGATCCACCATCAAACTCTTGACCCAAACTCCATTGAGCACTCAATATGATTACGTAATTAGCTTCATGATCATCAATATACTTCCCATTGACATATAAGGCTCCTGTAGATCCAATTTTGGTATAAACTATATGGTGCCATTCTCCATCATTGATATATGGGTTGATTTGTTCTCCATCAACTTCTGTATAATAGAAAGCTTCATGTTGTGAATCTTCACCATCATACACTCGGATGGTACTGCCTTCAAAATATTCAATAATAAATTCATTCCCTCCTTCGGCGGTGTTAGCAGCTAATATAGTACCCGATTGATCACTGGTAGAATTGATCCACGCACTAACAGTGAAATCAGAAAAAGCCATATCAGAGGCGACACTTGAAATGTTAACATAGTCATCAACCCCATCAAAATTCAACTGATTGGCACAGCTGGTTTCATTATATGGTAAACCCAATATTTGACTAACTATGGTTGAATCACAAGACCGGTGAGAAGGAATCGTATATTCTTGATGTCCGAAATCACTAATTTCCAAATCTCCAATCATGATGTTTTCACCAAACGCTAATCGATTTTCTATATAAAGGCTATCCTTTTCGTATTGTGTACCATCAAGATATTTGTAAGCATCAAACCCTGAAACTCCTACCGAAAACCCATTATTATTGAGAGATAGATCTTCTAAAAGCACAGCATCATCTGTATTAAGATACGGGTGGTTACATGTGTATGCCGCCACTAAATTATCTTCATCACCATCCCATGGATCTAAATAATACGACAAAACATAGGAATGATCCCACGTTTCTGACCATATATTGACACGGTCCATTAAGCCTTGGTAGTGGTCAGAAGTAGAGCCATTATCGAATTCTTGCCCCAAGCTCCAATGGTCTGTGGATGAGATTGTATAATCGGCATCATGTGATCCTAAATATTCAAGATCCACATATAATTTACCTATACCAGCTTCTTTGGTATAGACTAGATAGTGCCATTCTCCATCATTGTAATCTAAGTGCCCTGTGATTTCAAATTGGCTCTCTGCACCATCGTAAACGGACATTTTTCCATCCTTTAAAAAGATAATAAAGATATTGGAATTTTGATCAGCAGTATTAACCCCTAAAATGGTTTGTTGTCCAGATGCACTGGTATTAAACCAGGCCTCAAAGGTTAAATTGTCATCAGATACATTATTAGCTATAGCATCAATATTGAAATAGTCATCTACACCATCAAAACTGATGACATGACCACAAGTTTCATCATCAGGTAAATGATTGAATGAAAATTCATCATCACAATCAAATAATTTGGTAAAATAGACCTTAGTAAGCGAAGCTCCAACACCTTCAGCCTGCCTAATTTCAAACCTAGAATCTTCATTTAACTCCCCAGACCATACATTGGTATGTGACTCACAACACTCCATGTATTCAAATACTTCAGCATTATCTACGTATACACGTATTTCATCATCATGATCCCCAATGTCTATTTGGTATTGGCCACAGGCGAAACCCTCACGCTTGTAAACCAAGGTGTGATCATTAGCTGTTACAGCGCAACCTCTATAATCTAATGCATTAGAGGGTGTATCTCCATCATCATAATAATCTGTAGAAATAATATCTAGTCCATAGTGAGGAAACCATCCTTTATAACCACCGCCTAGATCTAAATCTTGTCCTTCATAAACAGTAGCATTCCATCTTTGGCTTCCATACTCATCTGTTGGGGTTGGGATAGTGGCGTCAAAAAACTCTAAATACTCAATTAAAGCTCTATTATCATTGCCACCAGTTGACCCTGCTGCTCTTGTGAACCTAAATTCAATTTCATGATCTTTGGAAGTATCTAGTGATGGGTGTCCAGATACCCTGTTTTGACCAGATATCTTTTCTATCTCTACTCCGTCTACAAATAATTGAAAATAATCTACATTAGATTTAGAACTTGACTCTATTGTATAAGCAAAGCTTGACATGCAACTTACGGTGGTTTTCAACCATGATATTTGCCCGGCATTAATGGTTCCTGAAGCTGCACAAGTACCACACCATTCTCCATTGGTGCCCCAAAAAGGTCTATCACCACCTGTAACTATATTGTCAACATCGAGCATATCTTCTACATCATATGTGATGTATCGCTGCGCGTATTTGGTGGTAAAACCAAAATTAGCACCCGTATAAGTTTTTGAGACATAGGTAGTTTCATATTCATTGATTTTACTATCTGGAGCAAGGTTTGTGTCTACTATTAAATGGCAATCGTCACCGTCATAATCAGTAGCGCTACCGCCACAAAAACCGTCATCGCCATCTTCCTCCCAAGCATGAATTTCATAGGTATTTGTTGGTTTACCATCATATGAGTTGCCTTGTTTTCTTAACCATTTTGCAGTTTTCGAGCAGCCGCCTCCGTCATCATTACATCCTGTACAGTCTGAACCTCCACCTGCACCTTTTTCATATGCATACCAACGATACTCTTCTTGTCCGGCATCACTTGTACAATCGGTTTCATACGCTCTAAATGTCTCGACATAATAGTCATAGGTATAATTCTGAGCTTCAATCTCTGAGTAACATAAAATAGTTACAGATAATAAAAACCATTTTAAGAACGCTCTTATTAGACTAGTGATGGTGTACTGTTTTGTCAACTGCATAGGACAACAATGTGTTAGATAGGTTTAGGGTCAAGACGTGATCAAATCTTGATTAAACAAATTTAAAAATCCTATAAGCTTTTGACCGTTCGAAAAAGGTCATATCATACCGAAAAAGGATCAAACAAGAATATTAGCGCTTTTATAACCTTGCTATAAGTAATCAGAAGGGCGTTTACCGAAACGCTCATAGAATAACTGGGTAAAATGAGAGGCATTTTCAAAACCCACCGCATGTACTACTTCTTGAACGGTAGCGTATTGCTTATGTTCTAATAATTGATTGGCTTGTAACATCCTGATTTCTCGTATAAACTTCCCTGGACTTAAACCTGAAGCCTTTTTGATGACTCTTTTTAGAGAACTTGTACTCATGTTTTGAGACAAAGCAAGGTCTTCAATAGTGAACGAGCAATTACTCAATTGATCCATCACTATTCCTTTCATGCCTTCTAGAAGCTTGTCATGATAACTGGGCTCTTTTTCTTCTTTAACCTTAGCCTGATCACTGTCCATTCGTTGCTTGTAGTTGTTAATTAAGTTAACTGCCCTCACCTTCAGTTCTTCTGCATTAAATGGTTTGACTAAGTAATCATCAATACCTATTCGCAATGTTTCAATCTTATGGGACTCTGTAGCTTTGGCAGTAAGCGTGATGAATGGAATGAGCTTATATTTTTCATCACACTTTAATTGCTTCGCTAATTCCATACCATCCATTCGTGGCATCATTAAGTCCGAGATGATAAGGTCAGGAATGGTTTCTTTTAGGCATTCCAATGCTTCGATTCCATCAGCTGCTTCCATGATGTGATAAGACGCTGACATAAAACCCATGATGTATTGTCGCATATCCGTATTGTCCTCTACGAGCAATATCCTAGGCTTTTGATGCTGATCGTTACTCACTTCAAGATTTGTCCTATTGGACGCCATGTTTGAAATCGAAGGAGAAACTAATGTGAAGGGTTGGCTTTCTGCAGTGCTTTCAACATTATTGACTAATAATTGGGGCAAGAATAAAGAAAACGTGCTTCCTATCCCTAATTCACTGTTAGCAGAAAGTTTTCCTCCATGCAGCTCGGCCAACTCCTGACATAGTGCCAACCCTATTCCCGCTCCCCCATGGTTCATTCGATTGGGGGCGTCTGCCTGGTAATAACGCTCAAAAATGTACGGTAGGTCTTTTTCTGGAATGCCATCCCCTGTATCTTCAACGAAGATTTCAACGCCATCTCCAAACTTAATAGCTACTGATATTTTTACTTGTTCACCAGCATGAGTGAACTTCATGGCATTGGAAATCAGATTCATCAATATGTTCTGAATCCTGTCTTTGTCTATCATTAAATCCACATCATCCATGATATGCATTTTTAGAGTGATTCCTTTTTGTTTGGCCACAGAATCAAATTGCATTGTTGTTTCCCTAATCAGACTGCTCAGATTTACAGCCTTCTTATTGAGTTTTAGCTGATTGGATTCTAGTCTTGAGATATCCAATATTTCATTCACCAACCTTAGTAAGCTGACACTGTTTTTTTCTGCCAACTGAATATTTTCAATACCTATAGTTGATGTGCTTGAATGTGTATTCAAAAATTGTCTGATTGGCCCAAGTATTAGCATAAGCGGTGTACGCAATTCATGGGCAATATTGGTGAACCACCTAGTTTGTACCTCGCTAATTTCTTTTAGTTTTTCAGCCTGCTTTTCAATTATATTCTTGTCGGTTTCTATCTCATCTTTTTGTGCGCTTGTCTCTTCCTGTAGCTCCTCAAGTGTTTTGAAAGACCTGCCAAATCCTTGCGCCGTAACAAAAGCCATCATGAGATAAGATAACAGATTGTACAAGCCTAGATACAGCACTTCTGTAACTATATTAAAATACACCAATCCTGTGGAGGCAACTCCCATAATTAATAACAGCCAACTTACAGTTGCCATAATAGATCCATGTACTCTTCTAACAACAGACAATGTTAAGATAACAGTCGCGTAGATGCTCATTAGTGTCGCCAACACTAAGTATACAGGAAGAAACATCGAATTAATATGAAGTGGTAAGGCCACAGTACATCCCAAAAAAAACAAGGATACTACGACCCACATTTTTCTAACAACGTTCGCTATTTCATCTTTATATGACTGTGAGAAGAACAGTAATAAGAACATATTGGCTAAATAGAAAGCCAAATATTCTATATGCACATTGACAACCCAATAGGATGCTTCGTCTACAGCTAATACATGACGTCCGAAGAAACCAATTCTTAGACCCTGAAAAAGACAAAATAACGCATTATATAATAGCATTAAATCTTTTCTCCAAAAAGCGTACATGCCTAAAAAGAACAGCCCTATCATGGTTAAACTCCCAATGACGAACATATCTACTAGCGCTTGTCTATTCCTTTTGTCACTTAAAAATGATTTTGAACCGATGATGACATCAGCATAAAATCCACCCTTGTTATGCTGATAATTACTAATCTCAAGACGAAGTAGATTTTCACCTTTTGCCAATGCTAATGGGCTAACTGAAGGAAGGACACTATGCGATGAATTGGCAGCAGATGTACCTACTTTACCGCTAGATCTAATTAATTCACCGTTGAGATATAAACGAAAGGCACTATAGCACCCCTTAATTTCAATAGCCGATTCATTATACGTTTGTGGACATAATATGGACACTTCATAGGTGGCATGTCCAAAAGAAGGAAGTTGTTTCCCATCCAATTCATAGTTGGTCCATACATCCGGTACATGTTGAACGGTATAGCCAGTCGAGTCTTTGGGAAACGACTCTAATAATTGATCATAATAGAATCGCCAATTACCTCTCAAAGTCATTTCATCCTCTCCGTGATATTGAAATGTCTTCTCCTTTAAGGGTTTACTAATATATTGGTTGGCCCAACACGGGGAGGAACTAAATAGAAATATAAGTAGTATAAGGCCTAAATGATATCGTAATGGTCGTATGTGCATTCTTCTGTTTATCATTTTCATTTAGAATGGCAGCCATTTCATAACTTTAATCCAAATGACAAACTAAATTAAAACAATGCATAATCATCCAGTCAAAACGCAAAACTTTCCTCTCTCCTATTGCCAACCATAGAAAACTCATAAATTGCTACGCTACTGGCAGAATTGTATGGAACACTTTCGAAACGAAAAAGAGCTACCACTTACAATGAATTCCCTGCCTTAAAATCCTTGGTTGATTTACCAGCCACGCCTAATCATATCACTGTACGTTATATAACACAAATACGATTCTGAGGAATGCAGGTAGTGTACAATAATTGCTATATCCGATTATTAGAAATATTCAGTCAATTATTAATATTTCTAACAACCCACTAACTTATTTTATATAGAAATGATCATTTTTTAATGAGCCTGAACTTAGTACTTAACTTATCTAATTATCTGCTACACTCCTAATCTAAATCGATTAACACTTGATCTCCTACCCTTCAAAGATTTATGAATGAATTCATTTTCTTTATTTCGTAAGACTCCTCTCCCATTTTTTCATGAGACAGGTTTAGTTCTCGTCCAAAAAGGGTTGATTATAGTGACGTTTTTTCGTTTCACCATATATAGCGTTAGCCAAAGCGGAAAAAATAGGTGGAAATGGTGGTTCCCCCATTCCTGTTGGATCAATTTCATTCTTGACAAAATGAACTTCGATTTCTTTAGGGGCTTCAGAGTATCTGATCATACGGTATTGATGAAAATTATTTTTCTCAGGAACGCCAGTTCTGAATGTCATGGATCCAAATAGCGCATTTCCGATACCATCGACAATAGCACCTTCAGCCATATTAGCAGCGGCGTCTGGATTTACTACGATCCCACAATCCATAGCACAAGTAACTTTCTCTACTACCGGTCTTCCATTTTTTAATTTTACATCTACTACGTGTGCTGCATAACTATTGTGACAGAAGTATGCCGATACACCTCTTGAAATTCCTGGTTTGGTTTCACCCCACTTAGATTTCTCCTTTACTAACTTTAATACCCCAGCGAGACGATCAACTTCATAGTCATTCTTCTCACCAACAGGGTTGTTCTTGGCTCTTTCAAGTAATTCCAGTCTAAATTCTATTGGATCTTTCCCTGCCGCTTCGGCGATTTCGTCTACAAATGATTGTTCTGCTCCTGCAAGGAAGTTAGATCTGGGAGCCCTAAAGGCTCCAATGGTAATATTGGACTCAATAGACCATTCTTCAGCCATATAATTATCTATAGCACCGGCTGGAAATCGATTGGCAGCTCCACTCCCTAGAGAGCTTTCTGGTATTCCACCTCCTTTTACATGCCAGGCAATGAGATTATTACTTTTGTCAAGTGCTGCTCTATATGAGACTGTGTAAGTAGGGCGATAAATACCATAAGTCATATCGTCTTCCCGGGTATACATCAACTTAATAGGATTTTTCATTTTCTGTGAAATGATTGCAGCTTCTACCATATAATGACCGTAAGCTCTTCTACCAAATCCACCTCCCATTCGCTCCATTTGTATGTCTACTTTTTCAAGTGGTAACTCCAGTCTCGCTGCGATAGACTTTTCTATAAATTCTGGTGCCTGAATAGGTCCGCGAATCAAGGCATAATCAGACCTGACATCAGCATAACAATTCATTGGCTCCATTGTGTTATGAGCTAGAAAGGGAGCAGAATAAGTTCTTTCAATGACGGTTTCTGCATCATTAAATGCTTTTTCTGGATCGCCATCCTTTCTCAAAACTTTTCCAGGTCTTGAAGCAAATTTTTCTATTTCAGAAAGATGATCCTTTGTACTTTCTAATCCCTTTGGAATCCTAACTTCAACTTTGTTGCCAAACATATTCATGGAGTGTGAATGGTTATCGAACTCTTCCCACTCTACCTTTAGTGATCTCTTTGCGTTCATCACTTCCCAAGTACTATTGCCAACAATTGCAACCAATTCGTTGTGTGTGTTGGTATCGAAATAGTTACGCTCATAATCATCTTGGAAAGTTTTAAAAGAAAAAACATTCTGAATTCCAGGCATTGATTTAACCGAGCTGGCTTCAAACGATTTAAGTTTCAACCCAAAGGCAGGTGGATGAACAATCATCGCGTACAACATTCCTTTTGTTTTGATATCAACACCAAACATAGATTGACCCGTAACTATTTTCTTCCCATCTACATTTTTTCTGGATGAACCTATTATGTTATACGCACTAGGTTTTTTTAATTCTACTTCTTCAGGAACCTCAAGTAACGCAGCAGCAGAAGCAAATTCGCCATAGTTTGCAGACCTTTCTGTAGTCTTATGAATCAATCGACCTCCCTCAGTTACAATATCGTTTATAGGTACCTGCCATTCGTTAGCAGCAGCCTGCTTTAACATATGCTTTGCAGTCGCACCGGCCATTCTAAGGCTATTCCAAGTCTGTCGTATTGATTGGCTACCACCTGATAGCTGACGAACGTATTTACTTGTGTCAAAAGGAGCTTGCTCAGCTACTATGTATTTCCAATCTGTATCCAGTTCATCTGCTACAATCATGGGCATAGAGGTCTTAAGATTTTGACCAAATTCAGGATTTGGGACTCTTACAGTAACTACTCCGTTTTCACCTATTTTCAGATATGAGTTTAACTCAAACCATTCTTCTGGAATTTGAAGTACTTGCTCTGATGTATTCTCTGAGCAGGAAGCCAACCAACTAAAACTAATCATTAATCCACCACCTGCGACTACTGACGTTTTGATAAAAGAACGTCGATCAATTTTCGTTTTCAATTTTGTCATGATATCATTTATTATGAATGGGAAGCTGTTTGGATTGCTTTCTTTATCCTAGTGTATGTACCACATCGACAAATATTACCATTCATTGATGCCGTAATCGCTTCGTCTGTTGGATTGGGATTACTTTCTAATAGCGCCGCAGCACTCATGATTTGCCCTGATTGACAATATCCGCATTGAGCCACATCATGTTCTAACCAAGCTTTTTGAACGGGGTGATCTCCATTTTCGGATAAACCTTCTATTGTCGTAATTGATTGATTGCCCACTACAGAAATAGGCATGGTACATGAACGAATAGCTACTTTATTGAGATGAATGGTACAGGCACCACATTGTGCTATACCACATCCAAATTTTGTACCTACCAGATCTAAATGATCTCGGAGTACCCAAAGTATTGGTGAGGTGGGATCAACATCTACTGTATGTTGGTTTCCGTTAATATTTAGATTAAAAATAGCCATGAGATCAATATTTAATATTACCTAAGTTAAATATAATTGTGCTCCTCTACACAAAACCGTCCAAGAAGAACATCTAATCCTGCGATGAATTTATTTCCTTCGAAAGATATTCTTGCTCCGCGACAGGTTCCAACCACCTAACACTACCTTTGTTAGTATTAATGCTCATAGCCATATGAGTCATGAATTGATAACTTGAAGCACCATGCCAATGCGCTGTGTTAGGTTGACAGATAACCACTTCTCCCTTTCTTAACATTCGTTTTGATTTACCTCTTTCCTGGTAGAACCCCACCCCCTCAGTAATCATTAATATCTGACCTCCAGCATGTGAATGCCAATTCGTCCGAGAACCTGGTTCAAATGTTACATTACCCATTGTAGTATTTAAAACACTATCATCCCTGATCATCATTTTAAGCCATATTTTACCTGTAAAATGATCACTTTCTATTCTTTGTCCTTTAGGAAATATAAGTTCTGTTATAGTCTGACCTTCAACTTTTTGTAAAACATTTAAACTTAGTACTTCATTCATTTTAATCTGCATATTCTGACCTTCACTCCACCCGACCTTATTGGATAGCACAGATCTTATACCATATAACTGTGCTTCGGTCATCCCAATATTCAAGGCTACCTTGATGTGAGAACCCAATTGATTTTGAGTGCCATTCATACTGGACAAGATAGAAATTGTCGAGATTTCACGGTTTTGGAAATCCAAAACATCCCTACCAAAAAGATCACCGAAAAGATGTTTTTTCACAATTGAATCAATGGCCGGAGCGAAAATCCGAACACCCCTTGGCTGGCTTGTCCCCGCAAGTTGCGCTAGTACCTCCGACCCCATCTCTAAACTGGTTTTATTTGCGGGAAGCGGTGAAGATTCTCTTCCTTCTTCGTCAATTATTCCGCTACCCTTTCGTTCCTCCAAAATATTCTGAAGAATACCCAAACTGTTTAGACTTCTAGGGAATCCACAATAAGCATATAAATGAATCAGGATTTCTTTTGATTCATTGATTGTAAGACCAGCATCTAAGCCATCATTAATTGCGGTTCTTAATTCATCCAGATCGCCTTTTGCTGCATTGGCTGAAATAATTACAATCTGCTGTTGCTTAGGTGATAGTACATTATTGGATTCTTTCCTACTCTGCTGGGCATACAGAAAGTTGTGGAGGAAAATCAAAAATATTATTGAAATCAGTTTTACATTTTTTTTCATATTATTATTTCAGTCTTAATAGCCTCATATGTCATTATTGAAAATCAATTTCCCCTCGAACGAGCAGTTTCACCCTTTGACCTCATGCTTTCTTAAGCACATGGGGTCTCGTTTCTCTGAAAAATTTTACCTAAGACCCCCATCAAGTTTTTTGTTTCCTTCCGAATCATATACGGCCTTTGTTCTAGATGTTTAACAAATAATTTATTGAGTTTTTCAGAGACCAAAATCTCGTATCCATGCACATGATATGTCGAGATGGAGAAGCTTAAACTCATTCTAGTTTTTCTTACAAGGTTGGAATTCTAAATAGGTTAAAGAACGTCAAAGCCATTCCAAAGGGCCATATAAATAGTACTTGAACCAGCACTTACTTATGATGCCTTGAATGATATAAATTGGTGGTAGCACGTTTCTAAATACCATTGCCATTGTAGTAGCCTATACTCATGCACTGAAGAGCTATGTATAACTCACTTCATTTTGCTTTACCAGAAACATGTCTCAAACATCAAAGTTTGCTATTGTTCAATGCTGTGTGTGTCCTTTACCTTGCTAAAGGTCAGGCCCAACAACAGCCAATCACCTTTTTGTTTTTTATACACCTCGGTGACAGTAAACTCATTAGATACGTCATTTCCTCGGACATGCGCTACCAATGTAATCCGATTCCAGAGGATGGCAGTGTCTTTACCAAACAACTCTACCACCACTTCTTTGACATCTGCATTTTTGTACCAAATGCTTCCGCTTTCTATGATTTCAAGCTCACGGACTTTTCCCCATGATCCGCTCATATGTACAAATCGGGAATCATCATGGAATAATTCTCTGAGTTTTGCCACCTCCTTATCCGCCATCATTTGCCATTTATTTTTCGATAGCTCAATTATTTCTTTTTTAGTGGCGTCTTGTGCTTCCACAGACTGAATAGCACATAGAAAAAATAGAAAAGCAATCAGAGATGTTTTTGTCAAAAGATTGAAAGGAATTGATGAGATATTCATAGTTTATTTGTTTTAATAATTCTATAATGAATTTGGGCACGTACAAATTCATGTACTAAAGATATAACAATTGGTGTAGAAATTAGAATATGAATTAAGGTGATATCTTTTAATATTTTGATATTCTTCTTTTCTGAATGAGTATGAACAAACTTCCTTTAATCCTAACTTTGTCATTTTGAATAACATCACTTGTACTCTCTATCAGTATACCAATACCTGGAGAATAAGGCACTCAATCGCAGAGGTAAAACGTCTTAAAATATTAGTATTAAATCGAGCGAAAAATAGATATTGGAGTATATACATATGAATTACAATTATTAACGAGAGATACAATACACATATGGTCCATGAAAAAATATGTCATGGACCATAAACTAGCACATCTCCTAATTCTAGAACATTGAAAATGTAGACACAATGAGAAGAGAAATCTTTAGAGAAACAAAAGCAATTATTGAACTTACAGCCTAAGATTGATTTATTTTCAATATCTTATTCACAAAAAATTTAATTACTCAGCATTTGTTATAAAATACTAATAATGACTAC
>JAOPTS010000137.1:0-10885 GCA_051531955.1 Reichenbachiella sp. | reverse complement strand
CCATTTATTGGAGAAATCATAATGTTTGGTGGTACCTTTGCACCACGTGGTTGGGCATTATGCGATGGACAGCTTCTTTCAATTGCTCAGAACACAGCACTCTTTTCAATTCTTGGAACAACCTATGGTGGAGATGGCAGTACAACTTTTGGCCTTCCAGATCTTCGTAGCAGAACTGCGATTCATGCTGGCACTGGACCTGGACTTTCAAATAGACGGTTAGGTAGTAAAGGCGGACAGGAAACAGTTACCATTCCTGCTCACTAAGAACTAGATAAGAAAAACGAGACACATTTTTGAAAAAAGATCCTGATATCAATCAGGATCTTTTTTAGTTTTAAGGTATGATGAAAAAGATTAATTATTTCATAATATGTTTGTGTTGTGTTGTATTTGGTAATGAACCACAATGGTTTCTAAATGCATTACAGGTTCCTGTCTTACCTAATATATCCAATAATAAAGAGTTGGTGATAGCAGTTGTTGATGACGCCTTCAACCTGGAGCATCCCTTACTAAAAGAGTGGCTCTTTATAAATCCAGGTGAAAAGCCCTTTAATACTATTGATGATGATGCTAACGGTGCAGTGGATGACCTTTCTGGTTGGGATGTTTCGGATTGGGATGCGGACGTATCGATTCCTGAAGGAAGGGGTGATGTATTCTATCATGGTTCTCATGTTACAGGAATTATCACACAAATATTGAGTAGAGCACTCGACTCTGTATCGAGAGAAAAAATAAAAATTTTACCAGTCAAAACACTTTCAGACAACGCTACTCAAACATATTTAAAAGATGGATTCAAAGGGGTTGAATATGCCATCTCTGCAGGGGCGGATATTATAGTTTGTTCATGGAGCGTGACGAATGCAAAGCCTTCTGAGAAAAAAATTATACAAAAAGCACTTTCAAAAGGGATATTGGTAGTAGGCGCTGTCCCTAATTTCTCAGGTGAACAACTGCAGTATCCTGCTGCGCAACCAGGGGTTTTAGCAGTATCAGGAATTGATAGTCTTCACAGAAAACTACCGGTGGCATCATATGGATCATATGTTGATATTTCAGCGTATGGTAAAAGAATATTTTCAGCCTCATCGAGAGATACTCATTCGTTAACTGCTCAGACAGGTACTTCAATGGCAGCACCTATGGTTGCAGCAGTCGCAGCCCTTGTTTCAATTACACATCCAGCATATAGTAATACAGAAATAAAAGAGTGTATTTTGTCGGGGGCCGAGCCCATAGATCACCTAAACCCTTATTGGAGTGGTAAATTAGGGGCAGGTTCATTGAATGCTGAAAAGGCGATAGCGTGTGATGTTTTAATGACGCCAAGTAAAGCCAAAAATAGAGTCGTACTCCCAAAAGGAAATATACGAGTTCAAAATAATACTCGTAAAAAAATAGAATGGGACTTCTCACTACAGGGGGCAATGCCGGGAATTGATTTTTACCCTAAGGTTATTGATGGTGCTTCACCCAATGCGCAATTTGTGTTCTTTGATAAAAAACGTAATAACAAAAAGTTAAAATCCATAAAAGTAGGGGAGTTTAAAAAGAAACTTTTTATACCATCAACAGAAGTAAGTGTGGAATATATAACTGATGCCCCTAAAAACGATTCAATAGTAATCGGGTATGCTGCCCATGTAATTGATTCATCACGGTTGTATTGTAAAGATGATATAACTATTACTCGGGATACTGTTATTACTGATGGGAGTGGAGATCGGTTATATACAGGAAATGCTGATTGTAGGTGGCTGTTTACAGCACCCAAAAACAACGTATGTACCTTCACATTTCTTGAATTTGATACTGAGGCAAAAATGGATGGACTCTATTTTTTCGACGGACATAGAACGAATGGCTCTATTATGGCTCGATATAGTGGAAATGCACTACCAAGACCATTAACGTCTTGGGGTAACAAAGCTCTTCTATGGTTTGTTAGCAATGATTCAGTTCATAAGAAGGGGTGGAAAATTAAAGTATCTTTAACACAGCCTCAACAAACTAAGTGACCACTTGTTAGTGGTATTTTTCGATATAATCTATCATCAGTGTCCCGGAGGCACTACCAAATGAAATACTAGGTTTGGGAAATGCAATATCAGAGACATTCCATTTTCCTTTGTGATAATAAAATCGAGTCATTGCCCCTGTTTTAGTATTCCACATAACAAGGACAGTGTAACTTTTACTCGCACGACCAACACCATTGTATTGTGCCATTATATCACCTACAGCCCCTGATTGTACAAGTATTGCATCTCTCGGTAGCGTTACGTTTTTTGCTATCCATGCCTTGTCTTTAAAAAGATATTCGGTACTTACTCCTGTTTTGGTGTTCCATACTAATACTGATTTTCGAGGATAACTTTTTCCAAACCCCTTTTTGGTGGGGAGGTACTCACTATATTCCATCATGATTTCCCCTACGGCGCCACTCATTGAAGGAATTGGTTGAGGAGGTAAATTGAAATTTGAAGGGAGCCATTTTTGGTTTTTAAAAATAAATCTTTCGGACTCACCTGTTTTAGAATTCCAAAAAAGTGCGACTTGATACAGCTTGTTAGATTTTGCAGCAAGTACTGAATAGCTGAGCATGATTTCCCCCGTTGTTTCACCTGATTTTAGATGAGCATTAGGGAGCTGGTAGCGTGATCGAATCCACTTCTTTTTCTTTTCTACATATTTTACGGACGTGCCTGTCTTAGTATTCCAAAACACTATAACTTTTAGGATTTTGCGAGAAATGGGTGATTTGCTTTCATGAAAATTTGCTTGTATTGTTCCAGCACTGTTTTGTATTGAACCAAAGTTTTCAGAGGGTAATTTAATTTTTGATTTTTTCCATTTCTTCTTATGGAAAACATATCGTTCAATTATTCCCGATTTCGTATTCAAGGCATATACTGCTGCATATTTAGATCCTGATTTTGATTGAGAGGTGATGTAGTGAAACATTATTTCACCAGGCTCATTTGTGCTTTTAAAAGAGGGAGTTGGTGGGGGAGTTATGGTTGACCAGTATTGGTCACGGTATAGTGTTCTTTCAGAGATACCATTTTGAGTATTCCAAATAAGCATTGAGCGAACTTGATTAACAGGAATTGTGGCTGTGTTATTTTGTTGAGGGACATAATTTGAATAGAGGAACGCGCAAAAAGTGAGCACTATAAAAAGAGTTTTCATGGTTAGTTCCTTCAAAAAAGTATAAAGATAAGTTAGGTTTTTTATGAGTGACGTCAAAGGGTAGGTGGCGGATAGTTATGGAGGGTCAGTATCCGGCCCCATTCATATCAATAGGGCCGTCACATTTTGCAGCGGCAGGATATATCATTCTGAAGTCGTCCCACCAAACATCGGCATCAGGCGCTAAGGAGTTAGTGAAAGAGTTAAAAACCTGAACCGCTCCGAGACGTTTGTAAAAATTCTTGCGGCCAGTTTGGAAGATGGAGCATTCAAATTCTTTTGAATCAACAAATGAGAATGCGCGTTTCACAATAAGGGTTCCTACTCCCTTGCCTTGGTATTTGGGAAGAACACATACTGAAGCGAGCGCCAAATTTCTAATGTGCTTACCTTCGTGGTAAATGATGCGTTCAAATATTTTTCCATATCCAACAATCTTAAGTTGATCATAGCAGATGATATGCTTTTCAAAAACGGTAGATGCTTTATTAATTTCAGGATACGTACGTTCTTGCCTTTCGGTATCAGACTTTGGAGGCCAGGTAGTATCAATAAGCTTGAGGATTGATTTGATCAAATTCCCCGTAAGTTCATTATGATTGTAGGTATGAATTTGGAAAGTACCCATTAAGTTAGTTACACAAGGATGAAGAGTTGATTCTTGAATGTAGTTAAACTTTATGAAGGGATGCTAGAAAATGTAAAAGATACATTTGAAATGAGGCCCAAAAACAGAGTGTTTTTGGGCCAATATCACAGTATTAGGTATTACTAACCGTCAGATCGAGGCTTTCTTGGTTTGCTTTTTCTTGAATCGCCATCACGAGGAGGTCTGCCACCTCCACCAGAAGGTCTACGGCCGCCTTGACCACCGCCACTACGGCCGCCACCACCTGAGCTTCTAAAGCCACCTTTACGGTCACCGTTTCTTTCTCTGCCCATTGGTTTTTTGTCGGTCGCTTTCGCAATTACTGGTTCATCATCAAAATGATATTCACCTAAAGCTTTAATGAGTTGTTCGTGCTTAGCAACATCAACTTCAAAAAGAGTCGAGCTATTTTGAATCTCAATTTTTCCTACTTCAGCATCATTTGAATTAAGCGCTTCATTTACAAGGCCCATTAACTGTGCTGGATTAATACTGTGTTGGCGTCCAACGTTAATTTGAATAGATGCAAAATCAGTATTGCTTCGTTTTTCAGCACTTGTTTTTCTATCGCGCTTGTTACTCTCATTGCGGCCATTATCATCAACATTGATGTCACGAGCATTTTTATAATATTTCAGGAATCGGTTAAATTCTGCAGACACAAAGTGCTGAATAAGTTCTTCGCGACTGAGGGACTCAAGTTTTTTATAAATGGTATCGAGAAATGGTTCTATTTGAACGGTGTCGATCTCGACTTGTTTAATGGTATCAATAAGTGAATAGAGTTGTGCACGGCAAACATCTTTACCATTTGGCACAATTTCTTTTGAAAAGGTGATTTTAGACATTTTTTCAATTTCACGAATACGTCTTTTTTCTCTACCATGGATAATGGCAATTGAGATCCCATGATTGCCTGCTCTCCCAGTACGTCCACTACGGTGAGTATATATTTCTGCATCATCAGGGAGATTAAAATTAATAACATGGGTGAGGCTATTTACGTCGAGTCCACGAGCGGCAACATCGGTTGCAACAAGAAGCTGTAGTTGGCCTTTGCGAAATCGGTCCATGGCATCATCACGAAGTTGCTGTGAAAGATCTCCATGGAGAGCATCTGCGCTATACCCATCACCAATAAGTTTGGTTGCGACTTCTTTCGTTTCACGTCGGGTTCTACAGAAAACAATACCATAAATATTTGGATTAATATCGGCGATACGTTTTAATACTTCATATCGGTCTTTTGCTTGCACCATATAGTAGTGGTGAGTAACGTTTTCTGCACCAACATTTTTAGTAGCTACTGAAATTTCAAGAGGCTTGTTCATATATTTTTTAGTAATAGAAACAATACCTTTAGGCATAGTAGCAGAAAAGAGAAGTGTTTGACGGTCGGCAGGAACGGTTTCTAAAATAGAATCAAGTTCTTCTTTAAATCCCATGTTGAGCATTTCATCTGCTTCATCGAGAATAAGGCGCTCAACGCAACCGAGTTTTAATCTGCCACGACGAATAAGGTCGTTAGTTCTACCAGGAGTACCCACAACAATTTGTGCTCCGCGGCGTAACTCTTTAACTTGTGTTTCAATACTTGCGCCACCATATACGGCAACAACATTAAGACCCTTAATGTACTTTGAAAAACTTTTAAGGTCTCGAGTAATTTGCAAACAGAGTTCACGAGTAGGGCAGAGAACAATAGTTTGTGTGAGTTTTTGCTTAACATCAGTTAACTGAACAGAAGGAAGTCCAAATGCAGCAGTCTTTCCAGTTCCTGTTTGTGCAAAAGCAATTAAATCTTGTGCAGAATGCAATACATGAGGGATTGATTCCGCTTGTATAGGAGTTGGTTTCTCGAAGCCGAGTTCTTTAATGGCGTCCTGGATCTCTCCACTGAGTTCACTTTCTGCAAAGGTGTTCATAATTCTCTTTTGTTAAGGATTTCGCAAAGGTAGTATTTATATTGACAAATCGTGAGTTATAACTTTTTAGTAGTTGGCTAGTGGCCTTAAATAGCTCAAATTGGGTAAATTTTATTTGATTCTTTAGGTAATATGAGGAATTTGATCCATCGTTCGTGTGTATCTGGACTTTGGAGTAAGACGTAACACTTGTTTGAGATCCTATGATATTAATGTATCTTTGCGCTGAAGAATGAGAGATCAGTCTCGAAGGGGCATAGAACGCTTACTCGGGTGGGTACCCTGATCACATCTAAATAACAGTACCATCAGTCCTAAAGGGACTGCGTTATCAGAGTATGTTTATACGTAGGGGTTGTGAAGCGATATGGAAAAATATCTGAACATGTTTAAATTATCAAAATCGATTAATTACAGAATCGAAGTGTTGTCTGGGCTTACTGTAGCATTAGCATTAGTTCCAGAGGCTGTAGCATTTGCACTTATTGCAGGACTCTCTCCACTTACTGGATTATATGCTGCATTTGTACTTGGTCTCATAACATCAGTTTTTGGTGGCCGTCCAGGAATGATCTCTGGTGCGACAGGTGCTATTGCGGTAGTAATCGTTTCTTTGGTACAATCCCATGGTGTTGAATATGTTTTTGGTACAGTGGTTCTTGCGGGAATACTGCAGGTCCTTGCGGGTACATTACGCCTAGGAAAGCTGATGCGTTTAGTACCTCATTCAGTAATCTTTGGATTTGTAAATGGCTTGGCTATTATCATTTTTACTTCACAGCTTGATCAATTTAAAACCGAAACAGGTGAGTGGTTAACTGGTGCATCTCTCGTTGTGATGTTGAGTCTTGTCTTTTTATCTATGCTTATTATTTGGGGATTACCAAAACTGAACAAATCGATTCCTTCAGCACTTACGGCAATATTATTTGTATTTGGTGTTGTTTTTGTTCTTGATATCGACACCAGGACAGTGGGTGACCTTGCATCAATTAAGGGTGGATTTCCACCTTTCCATATTCCAGCCATTCCATTTAGCTGGGAGACATTAACAGTTATATTTCCGTATGCAGCAATTGTTGCAGGTGTTGGTCTTATTGAAAGTTTATTAACACTGAACATTGTGGATGAAATTACAGAGACTCGTGGACGCGGTAATAAAGAAGCGGTTGCACAGGGTGCAGCAAATATCTTATCTGGATTCTTTTCAGGTATGGGTGGTTGTGCAATGATTGGTCAGAGTTTGATCAATATCTCAAATGGTGCACGTGCGCGTCTTTCAGGAATCGTGGCATCTGTGTTGTTGTTAGTATTCATAATGTTTGGCGCAGGTATAATTGAAATGTTACCTATGGCTGCTCTTACTGGCTTGATGATAATGGTTGCGATTGGAACTTTTGAATGGGCAAGTTTGAAAACCTTTAGACGTATGCCTAAGTCAGATATATTTGTGATGGTTATGGTGACTCTTGTTACAATCTTCTTACACAATCTTGCACTTGCGGTTATTGTTGGTGTGATTATCTCGGCGCTTGTTTTTGCTTGGGACAATGCTATACGTATTCGTGCTCGTAAGCATGTTGATGAGCAAGGCATTAAGCATTATGAAATATATGGTCCGGTTTTCTTTGGTTCAGTTTCAGCATTTAATGATAAATTTGATGTGTTGAATGACCCAAAAGAGATAATCATCGATTTTGAAGAGAGTAGAATTGTAGATATGTCTGCAATAGAAGCACTGAATAAACTTACTGAACGCTATTTGAAAGTTGGTAAAGTGGTGCATTTGAAACACCTGAGTTCTGACTGTAGAAAACTTCTGAAGAATGCTGAGGCGCTTATAGAAGTGAATGTGATAGAAGATCCAACCTATAAAGTATTGAGTGACTCACTCAGTAGCTAGCCGTATATCTCTTGCTCCTTGAGGGGGGCAAGAGTTGATAGAATCAATACAATATTCCTAAAGAAAGCCCAAGAGTGAAGTTATAAAACGCATCGTCATGTTCTGGGCTTATATCTATACTATAAAAACCATGGCTCATCCGAACGTCTGCAATGAGATTGCCGGAATTTCTAATACTCGCACCAACAATAATTCCGACATCATAGGGGTGCGGTTTTTGGATTTTTATGAGTTCAGGGTCAATGGTTCCTTCTAAATCAAATTCGGCTTTGCCGAAAAGATAATATGAGAACTCAGGGCCAACCATGATACTGAAGTTATGTATTTTGTAATGAATGAGGATAGGGACTGCAATATAGTGTAATGATACATTAAGTGAAAATGGGCCATCTGATTTGCCATATCCTCTGCGAAGGTACAGGAGATCGGTTTCTATATTAATATCTTTAGTAGGTACAAAAAGTGCCATTGCGCCAATGGCATAGCTATAAGTTAAACCAATGTCATCAATAGAATTGTCTGCACTATCTATGCCATTTACGGTTGCGAGCCCATAATTGAGTTTTAAGCCTACTCTTGGTAGGCTGTGCACCGATGAAAAGGATATGAGTACCAATGCAAAAAGCACGAGACCTTTTAAGTGAATAGCCATACTGAACCTCTAGATGAGAAATAGATCTCAAAAATGTACGAAATTATTTCAAAATGAAAGAGGATTTAATAACCGTTTTGGAGCTTGTTCCAACCATTATGTCAAATGCTCCTGGTTCAACAACATACTCGCCTTTTGCGTTAAAGAAGCCAAGTTCCGCTTCGGTTAGAGTAAAGACAAGCTTCTGCATTTCACCCGGCTGAAGGAGTACTTTTTTAAACCCTTTTAACTCTCTTAGGGGCCGAACGACAGAAGCAAAGTGATCGCGAATATACAGTTGTGCAACTTCTTCTCCTGCTTTTGATCCACTATTTTTAAGCGATACGGTAACGAGTATCTCTTTTGGATTAGAATCATTAATGATGAGATCGGAGTATGCAAAAGTGGTATAGCTGAGGCCATGCCCAAATACATAGAGGGGTTGGTTTACTTCATCAATATACCGAGAATAATAGTTGTCTGGTGTAGGGCCTGGGCGTCCAGTGTTGAGAACATTATAGTATATTGGGATTTGTCCTAATGAGCGGGGGAAGGACATAGTAAGTTTGCCACTCGGATTATAGTCACCAAACAAAACCTGAGCAATTGCATCTCCCGCAGTACTCCCTAAGTGCCATGCTTCGAGTATAGAAGGGATATGTGCATCGAGCCATGGAATGATTAACGGGCGGCCATTCATGAGAATAGCAACAATATTTTTATTTACCTTGTAGAGCTCTTTGAGGAGCTCAAGTTGTTTCCCAGGGATGATTGGGTTAGAACGACTTTTTGCTTCTCCCGATTGCCATGCGTGTTCTCCAAGGGTCATAATGACAACGTCAGATTTTTTAGCAAGGGCTATGGCTTCTGCAAATCCATGAGTGCTATCTCCAGTCCATGGTCCACACCCTTTGGCATAGGTAATGTTTTTTGTGTATTTAGAAAGACCCTCAATTACAGAAGTCATAGTGCCATTATCTGCAGCTCCTGCCCAGTTTCCTACAGGAGTATCTTTGTCGTTAGAGAGTGAACCAATGACGGCAATTTTTTTCTGTG
This sequence comes from Reichenbachiella sp., assembly GCA_051531955.1. Lineage (GTDB taxonomy): Bacteria > Bacteroidota > Bacteroidia > Cytophagales > Cyclobacteriaceae > Reichenbachiella. Next base: position 1,520 of record JAOPTS010000137.1, on the reverse strand, counting down.
TCTTTTTGAGGGGGAGTAGGTGGTTTTCATTTTTAAGAAGCACAATAGATTTTTTTGCAACTTCTAAAGCTAAAGCAAGATGGTCTGGGTGCTTCAATACTTTTTTTGCTTTCTCAGGATCACAATATTTATACGGGTCTTCAAAAAGGCCGAGTCTAAATTTTACTCTGAGAATTCTTCGAACAGCGTCGTTAACCTTTTCAATAGAAACCTTACCTTCGTTAACAAGGTCTTTAAGATGTTTCACATAGGCATAGCCTTGCATGTCCATATCTGATCCGGCGTTGGCGGCAATTTCTGCAGCATGCTTAAGGTCACGGGCATAGCCATGAGGAGTCATTTCCATAATTGAAGCCCAGTCAGAAATAACGAAGCCATCAAACCCCCATTTGCCTTTGAGAAGATCTCTGAGGAGGTATGAGTCGCCCGTTGCGGGAATACCATTGAGTGCATTAAATCCGTTCATTAATGTTTGAGTACCTGCATCAACTGCTGCTTTAAAGGGAGGAAGTATGGTGTTGTGTAGGGTGACCGTGCCGACGTCGACTGTATTATAGTCACGGCCCGCTTCTGCGAAACCATACCCTGCGAAATGCTTTACTGTGGCGGCTATTGTATTTGGGTCAGAAAGATTGTCACCTTGAAACCCTTTAACTCGGGCTGCTGCAACAAGAGAGCCATAATATGGATCTTCACCAGCGCCTTCCATAACTCGCCCCCACCTGGCATCTCTCGAAATATCTACCATTGGTGCAAAGGTCCAGTTAACGCCAACTGCTGTTGCTTCTTTTGCTGCTATTGCTGCAGATTTTCGCATCGCTTCGAGATCCCAGCTTGAGGATTCAGCAAGTGGTATGGGGAACGTTGTATTAAAGCCATGTATAACATCAAGTCCAAACATCATTGGTATTCCGAGACGTGTTTCATTCACAACAATTTCTTGAAGTTTTTTGATTTTACTGATGTTTTTAGAGTGTTGCGCATTAAGCATCGACCCAACAAGTCCTTGTTTAAGGTGTTTGAGTCTATCTTTTTGCCATGCCTCATTAGGAAGAGGGCCTGTGGCATCCCAGAAAGCATTGTATTGGTTCATTTGACCGATTTTTTCTTCGAGAGTCATGAGAGCCATAACACTATCAACTTTTAGCTCAACAGGAGAGGTAGTATTTGATATCTGTTTAGTAGATGGCCGTGTTGTGGGTGAGGGGCCTTTTATAATATAAATGGCGGTTACTGCAATAACGACAAGTGCTGCTAAATATTTCACGTAACTCTCCTGATGTGGTATGGTGTGGTGCATGTCTAAAGTATATTAAATATTGTAAAACTGCATCTAAAAGTTCTTAATTTATGGCTTGACAGGGGTGAATTAACCTGAGTAAATGTAATAAAGACACATTGAGGCTCTTATTCTGAAAAAATAAATATAGTTTATAGTGTAAATACACATTAGTAGATTAGTTGTTAAATACGTCTTGGGGGATGCATGAAGCTTTTCGGAATAGTTTTTATTCTATGTA
>JAOPTS010000136.1:0-1154 GCA_051531955.1 Reichenbachiella sp. | reverse complement strand
CGGTAATAGATTATGATAATTCGGTAATAATTAGTATCTTTTCCTCATGGAAAAAGAGGATTTCAGAAAGTTGAAAGACGATATAAGAGACCCGCTTCGCAAGCGTGCGATTGCGATGATTAAAAAGGGTGTTAAGAAAAAGGAAGTAGCCTCCATCATGGGCGTACACGCCAATACCGTTACTAATTGGGCTAAAAGCTATGAGGCAAAAGGGAGTCAGGGCTTGAAGGGCTTAAAGAGAGGGGTTAAATCAGAAGACAAAAAGTTATTGACTCAGAACGAAGAACAACAAATTCAAGAGATGATATGTGATGTAATGCCTGATCAACTCAAACTACCCTATGCACTATGGACTCGAAAAGCGGTGGTAGAGTTAGTTGAGCAAGAGTTAGGTGTGAAATTAGCTCTTACAACGATGGGGGATTACCTGCGTTCTTGGGGATTTACGCCTCAAAAGCCAAAAAAAAGAGCTTATGAACAAAATCCTAAAAAGGTTCAAAAATGGTTAGATGAAGAATATCCAGCAATTAAGGAAAGAGCCAAACAAGAAAATGCTGAAATTCATTGGGGAGATGAGACAGGTGTGAAAAATAATTGTCAACATGGTCGTTCATATGCTCCAAAAGGCAAAACCCCAGTAAAAAGGAGTATGTCCAAACGATTTTCAGTCAATATGATTTCAACGGTAACAAATCAAGGGAAAGTTGCATTTATGATTTATACAGAAAACATGAACGCCGATATGTTTATTAAATTCCTCAAGCAGCTTATCAAGGACAAGGAAAGGAAAATATATCTTATTCTAGATAACTTGAGAGTACACCATAGTAAAATAGTAAAGGCATGGGAAGAAGAAAATAGCGAGCACATAGCATTGTACTTTTTACCTTCATACTCTCCTGAAAAGAATCCCGATGAATATCTTAACTGCGATCTCAAACAAGGTCTTTCTCAAAAGATATCCCCAAGAACAAAAGAAAAATTGCAGGATAATTTACAGGAACACATGGACATGTTGCAAAATGATCAAATACGAGTTCAGCGCTATTTTAGACATAAGGATATCAGGTGTGCGGCCTGATATAATCACAAACTAACCCCGCCGGGTTAATGTCAAAAAAGGGATGACAAGATTAATTGGTGATAATCAAAGA
>JAOPTS010000135.1:1492-8252 GCA_051531955.1 Reichenbachiella sp. | reverse complement strand
GATAACAATAACATAAATAATATTTATATCACATAATTCTGACATATTTTACATAAGCATAATTTGTTGTTGTAGTTAAAAAAATCAAAATCACAATCAATCTGAAGAGCACAATAGTACTCAGTGTATAAATATATAAAAAATAAATAATAAAATATCATTTTAAAAATGGTAACATCTTTGGGGGGGGGGGGCGTCATTTATGTAGTATAAATATGAATACTTCTTTATGATGCTAATAATATATGTATTCATTTTGCTCATCCCTTATCAACTTATCCCAAAGAAATGCTTTAACCTTAGTTTTAAACTGCAGTTTAATGTCAAGTAACTGAGTGGTTGGAGGTAGAGAGTTCCACAACTTTATGGCAGAGTAGAAAAATGATCTTAACCCAAAACTGTTGACCCTGGGTACTATGCAAGCTCTCTTACCAGACCTAGTATTGTGACCAGATCCACTTACTAAGGTAATGTCACAACTTAGATATTCTGGGGCTGAACCATTAATTATGTTGAACATGTGGTTCAGTTTCAGTTGGTCTACTCTTAGTGGGACTGGCAATAATTTCACAATACTGAATTCACGTTGCCCGACATGTGTTCTAGCAGGAACGTCCAAAATGTACTTGATAATTTTGTTTTGAACTACCTGTAGTCTCTTCTTAAAACCACATGTCAGGCCACTATACCACATAGCACATCCATAGTCAAAATGGCATTGAATCAGGGCAGATGTAAGCATACTCTTGGTCTTTCTATCTAAATTCCTAGTGTTTCTGTACAAAAACTTCAATTTGTTTGTACATTTTCTAATTAAGTTAGAAGCAACACTGGCACCTGTTAAATTTTGATCTAATGTAATTCCTAGGTAAGTCACCTGTGATCCTGATTCAATCTCATTTCCTTTACATGTTACACATAACTGTTTGGTCTTACTGTTTGACAGACGCCTTTTTGAACCAAACAAAATAGATTCTGTTTTGCCTAAATGAAGCGAAAGTCTGTTTTCAGTAAGCCACTCACTGACAGCCTCCAGTTCTCTACTCAGGGTCGCCTCAATCTCTGATATATCACTACCTGAAGTCAGCAGTGCAGAATCGTCTGCATACAATAATAGCTTGCATTTTACTGCTGCTTTCATGTCATTGACATAAATCAAAAAGAGAAGAGGACCAAGAATAGAGCCCTGTGGGACTCCACAAGAAATACTCTCTGACTCTGACAATGTGCCAGAAATGTCTACCTTTTGCTCTCTACAGCCCAAGTATGATTCAAACCATTTAATAGCAGACTGGCCTACGTTCATCGCTCTTAATTTTGAGAGTAAAATTTGGTGATTAACGGTGTCGAAAGCTTTCTGCAGGTCCAATATGACCATGCCAGTGTAGTGACCCTTGTCTTGTTGTTTTAGAATATAGTCAGAAAGGTGAATTAGACAAGAGTCTGTAGAGTATGAAGAACGGAAGCCAGACTGTAGTTCATATAAATAGTTGTTGGAATCTAGATGTTCTGTAAGCTGTTCACATACAATTTTTTCAAATAATTTAGATACAATACTTAGAATGGATACTGGTCTGTAGTTGCCAGGTTCTGTTTTCTCCTTTTTCTTGTAAATTGGAACAACTTTAGCTAATTTTAATTCCTGTGGAAATTCCCCACATTCAATAGACAAGTTAATAATGTAAGTTAATGGTTTTGCAACCGTCTCAGCACTATCTCTTAAAAATTTAGCTGGTAACCCATCTAGCCCTGTTGCCTTGAAGGCATTTAGCTTTAAAATCATTTGCTTTACTTTATCCTCTGTAACTGGTTTAATTGTTAGTATTTTATCTGTCCCTGCCTTGGCTTGATAATATTTTTTCACAAAATTAAAACCATATTTGCCTGTAATTGGTGGAAGTTGTTTGACTAAGTTTTCAGCTATACTACAAAAAAACTGGTTAAATTTGGTGGCAACCATTAGTTTGTCAAAGCAGATTGTTTGATTTATTTTTAAACCTATGTTTAAAATTTTAGTTTTACAACTCTTACTTGTCCCAAGCTCTTTTAATACACTCCATAGTTTTTTGGGTTTATTTAAGTTGTCATTTACATTATTTTTGAAGTACATAGCCTTTGCTTTTTTATTTACATAGTTTACCTGATTTCTGTAGTAAGTGTATTTTGTGTAGCTATCTTCTAGTTTAGTTTTTTTAAATTGACTTAAATGAGAGTCCCTTTCATCAATTAGGTGTAATATTTCAGAGTTTATCCAGGGGTCAGATTGTTGTTTAATCCTTACTTCCTTTATTGGGGCAACTTTATTTAAAACTGATAAAAATTTATCTTTAAAAACTAACCAAGCTTTGTTAACACATTTTATTTTATATATTTCCTCTAATCTAGTGTCTCTCAACATTGTGTTTAGGTCTTCTTTGGAGTACTTTTTTAGTGATCTTAATTTAATAGCTTTATGAGCTCCTAATTTCATTCTAGTCACTTTTCTGGTACAAAAAATTATTAAATGGTCACTCAATCCTACATCCAACACCCCTGACTGAGTAATGTTGTCAGACATAGAAACAAATATCAGATCTAAAATGGATGAACATTGTAAAGTTAATCTAGTAGTGCAATTAATAAGTTGTGCAAACCCAAACAATTGTGAAAAATACTGTAAGTTCTTAACTAAACATGAATCTTTATTTTTATTCGACAGATCAGTATTAAAATCGCCCAAAATTATAGTTTCCGAGTCAGGTGAAATGTTCTGTAACGAGTCCTCAAGTGAATTGTAAAAATTTGGCATCTGTGGAGGTCTGTAACAGACACCAACCAAAATTGGTTTTGTCTTTGGCAGGAGAAGATCTATCCATAGTGTCTCCAGACCAGTTGTGGAGAGCTCTGGTCTAGGATTGTACGCAATGTCACTTCTAATGTAAAAACATACTCCACCACCGCACCTGTTCCGATCCAGTCGATGCACAACATATCCATTTATTTCTATTTCTGAGTTTGTAACAGAGTCGTCCAACCAGGTTTCCGTCACTGCCAATACTGCTGCATTTGTTTGGTTGACTAACAGTCGAATATCAGACAGCTTCGGAAGTAAACTTCTTACATTTGAATGCAGAATATGAAGGCCTTTAGATTTAAATTGTTCAAAGTTCTGGTTTGATTTAGGCCTTGAAATGTTTTGAGTATCATTCATTATAATTATATCATCTTCATTTGAAACACTGGGCAGTGTACCAAGAGTACAGGAGTTACACAAATGGGATAAGGGTAATCCCGTTTCAATAAATCTATCGTACACTATCACAGAAATGTCACAACATTTGATATGGGTCCACTGCTCACACATATCACAGGAGACTGCCTTGCTGTTTGACCGTACGCCCTTGTCACACACTGTACACGGGTATTTTGGTGTGCGAGTGACACCATTAACAGGGCCAGGGTGTGGATGCACATCGCCAGCTAGCATCAACATGAGCATAAGGAAGTAGACAAGTGATCTCAATGTATGTGTGTGTATATTTCTTCTTATATGTGTTTTACAGTGTCTCACATATTTAATTTGTTGCTTCATCATAGTGGGCGATAATAGGGAATAAAGGTGATAATGGCCAAAACGAATTTCTGTGCCCTCTTCTTTGCCGAAAATGGATTTGTATAAAGCTTCTGGACTTCTGGAATCTTGGTATTGCTTCAGGAAGTTAATATTTGCATTGGTTGACATCAATAAATAATAATAAAATACAACAACAAAAAATAGGTATTTACTAGCCGCCATTTTGTTATGTTCTCTCTCGGATATATGGATATATGGATATATGGAAATTTTTAGGCAGCAAGAAAAACTTATTTGCCCATCAAAAATAACAGATAGCAGATTTGCTTCTGTTCCTGTATAAAATCCCTTGATAAATTCCAAAAATAACAAAATACTATCACTTAAACTCAAAACTAACTCTCAACTCATAAGACAACGCCAACATACTGACATTGCCTTATGATTACAACCAACACCACTAGTGACTGATGCCTACTAAGTATAATACTGAAATAAAATAACTAGAAAATCACACGATGACTAGTCATACAATGCAATGGCATATCAATTGTAAGAATTAGTTATTAGTAAGTATGAGTCAGGGGCTGACTCTAACCAGAGTATAGCAAACATAATTAAATACCAAATCAAACATAAGTGATAGTGAAAAATAAAATATAATAAAATTAAATAAAACAGAGTAATTAGTAACTATCTGTTTACCAAACAAACAAAACAGAACAAAAGTATATACACCTCCAGGATTATTAATATAATAACCTAAGAATAATCATAGAAATAGAAAGTAGTAATACTTGTAATACCTGAGTAATACTTATGGTTTAATTAATACAATTGGTACTATGTAATACAGACAACAACATAGCATAAAACTACTATAAAGTGCAAAATAATTTGGTGTGTTACTACCGCGCAGTGCAAAAATAGAAGGACTAACTCAGCTGCATGCCAGGGAGACTCCAGCATTGCGGTAGGGAGGCCTAGTGGTTAGTAAAAAGATGACTTAACGTGCATTACCATAAAGATTGACTACATCATTAACTAAATAAATATAACGTGTTACACTGTATTACTATAGTACCTTATGATTCGTGTACAACAATATAATACCTGGCATAAAACAACCACAACTGTGCTACTTAAGACAACACTAAACAAATAAATGACAACATAACCACTAAAAATCAAATTCATACTTAAATGGCTTATCCAACCAAAATACATTCAAATTAGACTTGAAATGATTAATAGATTCAGACATAACTACAACATTGGGTAAACTATTCCAATCATTAATAATTCTATGTGAAAAACTGTTAATCCGAACTGAGGTACTAGCCCTAGGTTTTAATAATTTCCTGTTGTTGCCACGTGTCCTTCCATAATCAAACTCAAAAAAATCCTGGACATTAATACTATCAATATTCATAATAATTCTAAACACTTGAATAAGATCTGCTCTGCGTCTTCTATAATATAATGTAGTAAGATCCAACATACGCAATCTTTCGGAATAAGAGAATTGGTCTAGACCATGAATCATTCTTGTAGCTCTTCTCTGGATCTGTTCAATCTTTCTACTGTGCTTCTTGAGATATGGAGACCAAATTACATTACAATATTCAATTATAGGCCTAACTACACACTTATATAACACCAAAAAACCATCTCTGTCGATTCTGTGAAATGTGTTCCTAATAATGCCTAGCCTACTGTTGGCTGTTGCACATATATTACAAATATGTTCATCGAACTTGAAATTATCCTGAAACTTCACACCCAAATCCTTAATACAACTATCATCAGAAACAACTTTACCATCCATAAAATATGACACCTTAATATCTTGTTTACCATAATGCAATACCTTACACTTATCAATATTAAAAGGCAATAACCATTTATCAGACCATTNNATCAAACATTGTAAATCCTCACTCAATAATTGACTATCACCAACATTATTATAAATCTTAGTATCATCAGCAAAGATTTTAATATGAGACTTAATATCCACAGGTAAATCATTTATAAAGATACTAAACAAAATAGGTCCTAATACGCTGCCTTGTGGAATTCCAGATGTAACATTACTCCAGGAAGAAAGCTGTCCATTAACACTTACACGCTGTACCCTATTTGATAAAAAACTCTTAATCCAATTAAATAAAACACCTCTAATGCCACAATTATACACCTTAGACAACAATCTATTGTGAGGTACACGATCAAATGCCTTGGAGAAATCTAAATAAATACAATCGTAGGGAATAGCTTGGTCATAATACTGGGAAAAATCTTCTATAATCTCTAAAAGTTGTGTAACACACGAATGTCCTGACCTAAACCCATGTTGGCATTTTGTAAGAACACAGTGTTCTTCCAAATGAAAAGATATACTATCCCTAACAAGTGTTTCAAAAATTTTACAAATAATGGAAGTAAGACTAACAGGTCTGTAGTTACTACAGTTGGTTCTACTCCCCTTCTTAAATAACGCTTTAACATTAGCCTGCTTCCACTGATAAGGTAGTACTCCTTCAAGAAGACTCTTCCTAAATAACAAGCAAAATATATCAGAAAATGGTACAGAACACTCCTTAATAACACGAGCATGAATAATATCAGGACCTGCTGCCTTTGAAATACTTAGTTTGTTTATAATCCTTAATACCGCATCCTTGTCAATATCAATAGAATCCATAGTAAAATCAACATTATGTACACTATTATTAGCAAAGAAATTATCATCTGGCTCCTCAACAAATACTGATACAAAATAACTATTTAACAATGCCGCTTTTTCTTTATCGTCAGAAATTATAATACCGTTGCTATCAATTAGACTAGTAACATCGCCAGGCTTCTTGGTTCTCCTCTTGACATAAGACCAAAATGATTTTGGATTGACTTTACTTGCCATAATAATAGTGTGTTCATAAGCTGCCCTAGTTCTATCTGAAGTTGCATTGGAAATATTCCTAACTGATTTATAATTCTCATAAATCTCTTCACTGTTTGTGGCATCATTTCTAACTTTATTCCATGCTTGCTTCTTTTTCTTGCTTGCTGTTCTGACTTCATTATTAACCCACTCTTTGTCCTCTCTACTTTTCTTTGCCTTGGTAGTTGTTGGAATATATAACTCAATTGCAGTATTGACATGATGATAAAATAAGTCTAAACTTTGCTGTGTATCTAAAG
>JAOPTS010000135.1:983-1405 GCA_051531955.1 Reichenbachiella sp. | reverse complement strand
ACTCTACTTACATTAAGCTGTAATAATAATGATATATGATCACTCACACCTAATGGATCTTGGTAATGCAGATCATCAACAAAATATAAGTTATTAACCAAAACTAAATCCAATATGTTAGATCTTTGTCCAATTCTAAATCTGGTAGGTTGCAATACAAGTTGTTCTAAGAACAGATCTTGAATTCTATCCATAAACATAACTTCACTAATAGATGCTGCATCTGTTGTCTTTAGCTGCCAGTCTATACTATTATAATTAAAATCTCCAACAATTAATAAATTATCACTGTTTGTATCATACATGTGAGATAACAGGCTACATAACTGTACATTATTATCATAAGAACTATTCGGTGATCTATAAATAACACCTAAATACATAATATCATCTTCAAAAATCACTTTACAGAAAATATAATC
>JAOPTS010000135.1:0-974 GCA_051531955.1 Reichenbachiella sp. | reverse complement strand
TCAAAAAGTATAACTTTATCCAATAGAATAACTTGAATTTCAGGTTTACAGAAAATACAAATACCTCTCTTAGTAAGAGATGAAGCAACCATAACATAACTAGTCAGACAATACATAGCTTCACAATAAATAAAAGTAGAATTCTTTGGCAACACTTCAGTTAAGCAAATAATATCAGGGTGATACAACTGAGTATAGACTTCTAACTCATTTAACTTAGTCTTAGTAAGCACATCACAATTAGTATAATATAATGAATATTTACTAGCATTAACATAAACGTTGTCTGTCTTTCATAACGCAGCCTTTTCAGTAATATACGGTTTATACTGTCCTCGTACTACAAACCGTTTACCCACATTATCCTTGGTTTTCTGCTGAGCCTCAACTACTAACTTCTTATAATCATCTTGCTCACGCAGACTTCTATCTATAGATACGTTGACACTCTTATAAACATCCTCTGCATCAGTTAATCTATTTAGATGTTGTAATACCTTAACTTGATTAGACTTATGAGCAAAAATAATCTTAAGTGGCCTTACAGAGTCATCCTTATAAAAACCTATTCTAAAACATGACTGAATATCCTGGCTCGAAATATGTAACCCTTTATCAATAAATCTGTTAACATACAATAAATCCGCTTCAGATCTCTTAGCACTAGTATCCTCTGTGCTCTCCTTGAGCTTGAAAATAATAAGACTTCTATCACGCTCCTCGTGCTCATTATGTTCTCTTGCAGATTCTTCAACGGCTTTTCTAACACTCAATAATCCTTCATTAGATTGTACAGTTTTCTTTACCATATCAGAGTAATTAGCCTTATTCGACTCAGCCTGGTCCTTCATAATCTGAATACTCTCATCAACCTTTATATCAGTTTTTCTAACCATATCAGTATAGTTCACCCTACTAAGTTCAGCTTGTTCCTTGATCTCGTTAACCTTACCCTCAATAAATTCTGCTGTGAG
>JAOPTS010000134.1:0-34953 GCA_051531955.1 Reichenbachiella sp. | reverse complement strand
AGTTGTACTGGACCTAGCATATTTATGGTGTTATAAATTTTGTAAAATTTTCTTTACGGTTGCCCTTTTCTTGTAATCTGGATCGTAAAATACATATAATAGTTTATTTTTTTGACTAATGATGTAGGTAGCTGGTACGGGTAAGAATGCACCATTGTCTCCATTGGTAGCCATGACATCTATTCCTTCGTTTTTGTATTTCTCTACCATCATATCTTCCAATTCAAAACTCACTCCATAGGCATTCATGATGCGGAGGTCTTTGTCATGAATAATATAGAAAGAGGCGTCTGTTTTTTTGATTGTCTTCTCGATGTACTCAGGTTTTTCGGGGGTGACTGCCACAACGATACCGCCACGATCCGTGATGAAACTCAAGGAGTCTTCCATCTGTGACAATTGTTTGCGGCAATAGGGACACCAATGGCCCCTATAAAACAACAAGACGACTGGCCCGTCTTCTAATGCTTTGGATAGGTTGAAATCATCACCAAACTGATCAAAGCCTGAGAAATTAATGGCATTGTCTCCGATCTTAACTACTGATTGGGGGGCTTGCCCAAAAGAGGTCGTAACCAAGCCAAATAGACATATGAAGACAACAATAAATGTGATCCTGAACATATTTGATTAAAAATTGTTATTAAATATACTAATTTATGATTGAATGCTATTATTTAGTTATGAAAGATAAATCTAGACATAAATGAAGATAGGTATAGGGTCTATGAATCCCGTTAAAATTAACTGTGTTAGACAGGCATTTGAAGAAATGATGGAAGGGGAAATGGTGTTCATCGGAATAGACGTAAATTCCAGCGTATCGGATCAACCGTTGACCAATGAGGAGACGCTGCTCGGAGCAGAAAATAGAGCCAAGGATAGTCAGCTCAAACTCAAGGACGCTGAGTTTTGGGTAGGAATTGAAGGAGGAGTAGAAAATACCAATGGCGGCATGGAAGCGTTTGCTTGGGTGGTGATATTGAGTAAAGAGAAAAAGGGTATTTCAAGAACGGCTACTTTCATGCTGCCACTTCAAATAGCAGAGTTGGTTAATCAAGGTGTTGAATTAGGCCATGCAGATGATCAAATTTTCAAAAGGAAAAACTCAAAACAAAAAGATGGTGCGATTGGTATATTGACCAATGGAAAAATTGATCGAACTGCATATTACAAACCGGCAGTCACCATGGCAATGATTCCCTTTCTACACCAAGAGCTGTATTGATTATTTTACTTTGAGGATGTCTTTCATGTGAAAGATAAAATTGGTCAGAGACTCTTCCCAAGTCAAGTCAGCATCCCATTTCAATCCAGTGTACACGTCTTTGGTGTAGACATGTTTGACATAGAACTTGGTCACGACCACATGGGCACTTAGGGGGTGTGCCATACTCCCGAATTGTGTTGCTTTTAAAGTGACATAGTCTGTTTCGTTGTTGGAGAGGTCATAGCCTAACGACTCTTTGATCTGTTTACCTGTACTGGTCATACTATAGATAGCAAACTGATGCCCTTCGTTGTAGATATCTTTGCTGAGATATTTATCCGTCAGCTCATATTTCAATGGGCTATAAGTCTTCATGATTTCTTCTAATCGCTGATTTTTTTGATCTATCTCAGCATTGAATTGGGCTACTCTTTTTTTGTAGTTTTCATCCGCTTTTGAGGGATCTTCTATTACTAGTTTTTGAAATCTCGATACGATTAGTTTCTCTACTTTGAGGTCCATGGCGTAGGTTGGTATCCGACGGCCTTTGATGATTTTGGATGACTCAAAGAACTCTGGTTTTTCTGAAATCAAGTAGTTGGCGAGTGTCATTTCGGCACGTATCACATCCTTATTCATTTCGAGGAGCATGTTATTGAGGTCTGGTCCTTCGATTTTCCAAGCATTCTGATTCTGTGAGATGATGGAGGGCTTGTTGTTATAGGGAGTGACGACTATTTTGTAGCCGTTCTCGTTTTGCTCTAAGAGGATGACATACTTGACCTCTCGTTTGGTTAGTGATTGAGAGAAATATAAGTTGGCATCCACCCCGCTGAAGATATCTTCAATGTTATAGTAGGCCATGGCATCAATTTTCATTTTTCGGAAATATCGATGTGCGAGTTGAGACAATTCTCTCCAGTCTCCACGTAGATTTGGATCCGTTGTAGACGGAAGTGTCTTGACCAATACAATAGACTTTCTAGACAGTAGATACTTGGGCAGCTTGTCGTGGTACTTTAGTTGCTTGTAGTTCATGGCCTCATCACCCAATATTTGGGCATGTGATATTGATCCAGAAGTGATTCCGATAAAAGCGATGACGAATAAAACTTTTTTGATTGTTGCTGACATTAAAAAAAACAAAGTAAGCCTACTTACATTACGAATCTGAAAATTAGATAAATTGACTCTTTGCTCCATACAATTACTTAATTAATTATCCATGTGTACCAATAGATGTCAGTGGGCCAACAATAGTTTTGAAGCCTATGAACAATACCATGACCTAGAATGGGGCGTTCCTACGTATGATGACAAAACGTTTTTTGAGTTTTTGATTCTAGAAGGAGCACAAGCTGGGTTGAGTTGGAGTACGATTCTGAAAAAACGAGCAGGATACCGTATCGCTTTTGCTGATTATGCTGTCAATGTGGTGGCGAAGTATGATGAAGCTAAGATTGTTGAGTTGATAAATTTTGAAGGCATCGTCAGAAACAAGTTGAAAATAAGATCAGTAATAAACAATGCAAAATTGTTTATCGAGGTACAGGAGGAGTTCGGAACTTTTAGTCAATACATTTGGTCATTTGTCAACAACAAAGTGATCGTCGGTCACTGGGAATCATCTTCTCAAGTGCCTGTGACAACTTTGGAGTCTGATGCACTGAGTTATAATTTGAAAAAGAGAGGATTCAAATTTGTTGGGAGTACCATCATGTATGCTTACTTGCAGGCCACTGGTTTGGTCAATGACCATACCCAAGATTGTGATCGCTATCAACAAATTTTGAATTCCTAGCCACTAATTTTCTAGAATCTTCTTTATCTTCGCAACTAGTCAATTAAAATTATAAGAATATGTTAAATCCTGCAGTAACAGACGGTGTTGATCTATTTGTAAATATTGTGATATTCTTGGTAGCTTTCGGTGCTGCAATTTCTCTCATCGATTTTAGAAATTCGACGAAGAAAGAAGAAAAATAATAAGGCAAATAAGACCTAAGATATTAACCCTGGTTTCGATTATTCGGATCAGGGTTTTTTTATTTCAAATAATTGAGAGACACTTTTCGAATTTTATTGTTGAATTATTTAATTCAGCGTTAAATTGACTGTAGTATCTAATAAACGGTTCGAGCCTTGGAAAATCAGACAGAAGTAATAAAAAATAAATATTTTGATAGAGATCTGAGTTGGTTGACTTTTAATCATCGGGTATTGCAGGAAGCGCAGAGTCCTGATGTCCCGCTATTGGAAAGGCTTAAATTCTTGGCCATCTACTCATCCAATCAAGATGAATTTTTTAGAGTCCGAATTGCCACCATTAGAAACTACATTAGGCTTGACCGCAAAAAGATCAATAAAGCACTGGACTATGATCCCAAAAAAGTGCTGGCTAAAATCCAGGAGAGAGTCAAAGAGCAGCTGGACGAATATGGTAAGACTTTGCGAGACAATGTACTGAAGGAGTTAGAAAAAAGTGGGGTGTTCGTCCTCTCTCCAGAGTTGTTAAATCAGGCTCAAACCTTTGACACCTTGTATTATTTTAAGACGCAAATACTTTGCTATTTGCAGCCCTACATATTCGGAGTGACGGGCCGAGAGCCATTTCTTAACAACAGGGAGCTGTATTTTGCCTTACGTATAAAGAATAAATACTCTGGCGCAGTGGATTTCGCTTACCTCAACATCCCTTCTAACATCATTCCGAGATTTTATCAGTTGCCAGCACCCAACGTGCAATTCCATTATATGTTTCTTGATGATATTATTCGGATGAATCTGGATTTTGTATTCCCTGATTATGAGATCCTCGAATGTCAGAGTATCAAGATGAACAAAGATGCTGACCTCAATATAGAAGATGAGTTTAGTGGTGATTTGGTAGAGAAAATTCAAAACCAAATAAAGAAAAGAAATTTGGGTACTCCATCAAGGTTCCTTTATGATCAAACCATGTCACAGGACCTATTGACTTACTTGACAGATTCTTTGGATTTGATGGATGATGACTTGGTTGCAGGGGGGCATTATCACAGTTTATTTGATTTTTTTCAGTTGCCTAACCCTATAGGGAAGTCAATCGAATATGAGTCACAAACACCTCTTCGTCATAATAGAATTGATGAACATAGATCGATATTTAGTGCGATAGATGAGGCCGACCGGATGCTTCATTTTCCATATCATTCTTATAATTATATCCTACAGTTTTTTAACCAAGCAGCGATTGACCCACATGTCAAAGAAATCAATGTCACGTTCTATCGTATGGCATCCGATTCACTGATCGGTCATGCATTGATTAGTGCAGCTAAGAATGGTAAAAAAGTGACCGTCTTCATGGAACTGAAGGCTCGATTTGATGAAGCAAACAATCTGCATTGGGCTGAGAAAATGCAGAAGGCTGGGGTTAAAATCATTTATAGCATACCGGGACTGAAGGTACATGCGAAAGTAGCATTGGTCAAACAAAAGACGGAATCAGGTGCGATTAAAAATTATTGTTTTTTTGGTACAGGGAATCTTAATGAGCAAACGGCTTCTATATATGCGGATCATGGATTATTGACCTGTGACAAAGATATGGGAGAGGAATTGGACAGTTTGTTTAAGTTTTTGTACAGAAGAAAACAGCCCAATGAATTTAAAAACTTATTGGTTTCTCAATTCAATATCATTGAAGGATATAGCGGGTTGATTGATAGAGAAGTAGAAAATGTCAAGCAAGGTAAAAAGGGTCATATTATTATCAAACTCAATAACCTTGAGGAACGAGGGATGATTGACAAATTGTATGAGGCGAGTCGTGCAGGTGTCAAAATTGAAATGATTGTAAGGAGCATTTGTTGCTTGATACCCGGGGTGGTGGGCATGAGTGAAAACATTACAGTCCGTCGAATAGTAGGACGATACCTTGAGCATGGTAGAGTGTTTTGGTTCTCTAATAATGGGGAAGACGAACTGTATATGGGGTCTGCCGACTGGATGAAACGTAATTTGAAAAGTAGAATTGAAGTCAATTTCCCTATCAAAAGAAAAAAGCTGAAAAATCAGATGCTTGAGCTGTTGAAAATCCAGTTGAAGGATAATACGAAGGCTGTAGAATTGGATCAGCAAATGAATAATATCCCGGTGGCTCAAGAGGAAAATACAAGACTGTATAACTCTCAGGTTGATTCCTATTCTATGATTAAAAAATGGGAAGTAATGGAGTGATCAGTTTAGACTGATCACCTTTTTGAATTTCTCATAATCTTGATCATCACAATGAACATAGCCTTCAATCGCATAAAAGTCTTGCATCAAATTTTGACCTTCCTTGGTTTGTGTATAGCTAATGATTGCTTGACTTAGCTGGTCGCTAATGCTTTTGGAAATGTGCTTAGCAAAAACAATAGGGTCATTAGGGATTGGGTCTGTTATTTGAATGATTTTAACTTTCTCGCTAATATCTGGATAATCTTTGATTAGCCTGGACCTAGCATCTCGTATCGTTCCATCTTCTGCAGGTTTTGAATAATAGGACGCACCTGCGTCGACAGTTCCTTCATATACCATGCGCACTACATTTTCATGCGCGCCTGCGAAAACAACATTTGATGTCTTGACAGATTGATTTTCGAGCATGCTTTTAGGAAACAAATATCCTGAGGTGGAGTTGAGGTCAGTATATGCTATGCTTTTACCCTCAATGTCTTTTATGCTTTTGATTCCACTATTAACATTGGCGATGATCTGACCATAATAATTTGGCTGACCATACCTGACAGCCTGAAGCATTGCTTTTGAACCGAATTTTTGATTGACGGCCACATAACCCGAGCTATTCATTAATGCAAAATCTGCCTTTTGATTGTCAAAAGCGGAAATCAATTCTTCATAACTACCAGAGATTATTACCTGAATGTTAATTCCTGTTTTTTGTTTGATAAACTTTTGAAACGAATCCGCTTCCAAGGCTAAAAGCGAGGCTTCCATTGTAGGGGAAAAGTAGAAATCAAGCGTGTCAGAAGTGGCATGTTTTTCCGCTGTGGGGTTAGGTTTTTGAGTAGATGTACATGAGATTGTAAGTGATAGTATGAAACATAATAGGAATAGGTCTTTCATAGAGTTAGATTTAGTCAGAAAGGCATCACCAAAAGCTTGTCGCCAATATTGCTGCACAGATCAAAGATAGTTATTCAGATATTTTTTCAAGTTATTTTGTTAGTTTTGAGCGCACTTAACCTGTATAATTCTTATGAGATTTTATATTCTTTTATTCTCATTCTTTCTTTCATATCAATTCATCTTCGCTCAAGAGGCAACACCTTCATTTTTCCCTAAGGTGATTGAAACCAAAAAAGGAAAAATCGTTGTCTATCAGCCACAATCTGAAAGCTTGTCTGGTGATAAGTTGGAGACACGTGTTGCAATATCGATAAAATATAATGAAGACCCCCATCCTACTTTTGGTGTGATGTGGGTGACAAATTATCTCGAGGTAGATCGTTCTACTCGCATGGTCAAATTGAAGTCTGCTAAAGTCAATGACGTGAGATTTCCTGAAAATATTGATTCCAATAAAATTGAAGAATTCAAAAAGTTTCTGGAAAGTGAGATTCCAAAATGGTCTTTGGAGTTTCCTCTGGACGCACTCATTAGTACTTTGGAGGAAGTTGATGGGCAGGAAAATATAAACTTTCAGAATATTGCGCCTGAGATTATTTTTAGAACAGCACCAGCGGTATTGATCATGATCGATGGCGAACCCAAAACGAAAGAAATTGAAAAGAATTATGAGCAAATTGTGAATACGCCCTCCTTTATTTTGAAGAAAGGGAAGAAGCACTATTTGTATGGAGGGAATAAGTGGCTGAAATCTAAAAAGGGGTTAATAGATGGTGAATGGAAGAAGATGAAGAATCCTCCAACGAACCTCACTTATCTAGAAAGGAAGTTCAATAAGAATAAAAGCGAGGATGTTGCCATGAAAAAGGATGAGGAGATTCCTGAAATCATAGTAGCGACAGGACCAACAGAGTTGATTGTCACCGAAGGAGAGATGGCATTGGTGCCAGTCCCTAACAGTGGGTTGCTATATGCTGAGAATACCGAAGATGATGTATTCATGGATGTTGAATTGCAACAATATTATTTGTTGATCTCTGGGAGATGGTTTGCCGCCCCTGCTTTGTCAGGCCCTTGGAATTATATTGATCCTAATGACTTATCACAAGAGTTTAAAAACATACCAGAAGAGTCACCCAAGGGAGATGTATTGGCAAGTGTACCAGGAACAGTCGCTGCTAGAGAAGCGATGTTGGATGCGAATATACCCCAGACAGCCGCTATTGATAGAAAGTTGGCAGCTGCATCAGTTGTGTATGATGGAGAGCCCCAATTTGTGGCGGTAGAAGGGACGTCATTGCTCTATGCAGTGAATACTGCTAGTGCAGTGTTTTTATCTAATGGCGTATATTTCTTATGTGACAATGCTGTTTGGTTTCATTCAAATACACCTACAGGCCCTTGGACAGCCTCAGATGTCAGACCAGTTGATATTGACAAAGTACCTTCCTCCAACCCTAATTACAATGTGAAGTATGTCTATATCTATGAAAGTACACCTGAAGTAATTTATGTGGGTTATACCCCTGGGTATGTGGGCTGCTTCGCCTATGGGCCTGTCGTGGTATATGGAACAGGTTTTCATTACATGGCATGGTATGGGGCATATTATTATCCTAGACCGGTGACTTATGGTTATTCGATGCGTTATTCTACTTATGGCGGATGGAGTGTATCCATACATGGGGGCTATGGAGGGTATCATGGTCATGGAGGTTATTATGGACCTCCACATTATCGCCCGCCATATTACCGCCCCCCACACCATAGGCCTCCTAGTCATCGACCTCCGAGCAATAGGCCTCCAACAGGTGGGCAAAGACCTCCTACGAATGGGGGTGGAAGACCAAGTACCAGACCATCAACACAACCTTCGAATAGACCAAGTACAAGACCTGCTACTGGTGGAGGAAACATATACAACACTAGGAAAGATGTGAGACCAAGTACAGGTAGTGGAACAAGACCTAGTACGCAACCAAGTACACGACCTAGCACTGGTAGTGGCACTAGACCAAGCAGACAACCTAGTACAAGACCTTCTACATCGGATAGATCGCGTCCTACTCAGCCTGCAACCCGACCTTCGAATGGGTCGAACAACAGAATGAATAATGATGTGTATTCTGATAAGCAAGGGAATGTACATAAGAAGTCAAATGATGGTTGGCAACAGCGAGATAACAATCAGTGGTCGCAACCACAACAACGTCCTAGTAATAGTAACATGGACAATAGTTATCAAAATAGACAGAGAGGCCAACAAAAATCAAATAGCTATCAGCAGAGACCGAGTAGTCAACCCAGGAATCAGCCCAGTACACGACCGAGTAATGGTGGTGGTGGCAGACCGGCAGGTGGTGGAGGTGGTTCACGTGGCAGGCGTTAAGAATTAAGACAATGAAAAAAATAAAAATAGTCGCCTTACTTTTAGTCCTACAAGGATCAGCCTCGTATGCACAAGACGCTCATTATTGGACGGAGCAATATGGTAATAAATCAACTATGATGTCAGGGTCTGTAGTAGGCACTGTACAAGATTTGGGGGCCATTTTCTATAATCCGGCAAGATTAGCCTTACAAAATGACCCCACTTTTTTGCTAAGTGCCAAGGCTTATCAACATGTTTCGCTTAAAGTAAAAGATGGAATAGGTCAAGCTGATTTAGGCACTACAAAATTTGGTAGTGCTCCTACGCTAGCGGCGGTTTCTTTTAATTTGGATTCGGTCAAGTTTTTAAAATTCTTACATGGACACAAATTTGCTTACGGTTTCTTGTCTAGAAATCAATTTGATTATTCATTGGGTGCTACCGTAGAAAGGGAATACCCTTTTAATCCTTCATGGCCAGGGGATGATTTTTTGGAGACACAGGTTAGTTGGAATAAGAGTGTGAAGGATGAGTGGATGGGTTTTACTTGGGCGATACCCTTGAATGACAAATGGAGTATTGGTTCGTCACATTTCATCTCTACCTATAGTCAAAGCAATACCTACAATCAGACGATGATTGCCTATGCATCGGCAGATACCACGGTGGAAAGTACACAAGCACAATATGTCATCAATAGGAATAGAAGTATTAGCTCGTTGGGATATATCGGTAAGTTTGCCATGAATTATAATGGGAAAATATTGGATATAGGGGTGACTTATACCACACCTAGAATTCGTATCAATGGCAATGCTTCAACCTATTATGAAAGGCATTTGGCAGGGTATGAACATGGCGGATTACCGGATAGTGAGGGGAATATTTTTTATCCAATAAAAGAAATTTATGAGTCGGGAAAGGATGGAGATGCTTACGGTACCTATCGCTCTCCTATGTCTTTGGCCTTAGGTGTAGGGCTGCAATTGGGTAGGTTAGCAAAACTGAGTTTGAGTGCAGAATGGTTTGATAAAGTAGCGCAGCATTATGCCGTCATCCCAGAGCCATTTAATAGAACTAGAATCAAGTCAAATGATCCTGATTTTGTTGAAGAGCCATTGACAATCAATAATCGATATATTGATAAAAGGAAAAGCATCATCAATTTTGGTGTTGGAATAGAGTGGAAAATGTTAGAAAAATTGGACATGTTCACAAGTTTTGCAACGGATTATTCTTCTTTAGAAAAAACAAATAGGAATGATGGAACCGCATTGACCAATACAGACAATTTTGACAACAACCTGTTTACAGCTAACATATTTCATTATGGACAAGGCTTTACTTTGGAATTGAAAAGAATGGAATTTACGATAGGAGCAGTTTATTCTCGAGGGATACAGCCTATTGCTACGATTGTGAATTTTCCAAATACGGCTGAAGAAGTTTTAGAAGGAGATGACGCAATACAATACACTGACCTCATTTGGCAGAGATGGAAAGTGTTGATTGGCTTTTCTTTGCCTTTCTACAAATTTGGAAGCTAAGGCTAATCTATTTGTTTATGCATTTATAATATTTATTGAACAAAAAACTCACCTTATGAAAAACCTGAACTTGAGAAACGGCATGATGCTTTTTCTTATGCTGTGCGTAATGTCTGTTACAGCTCAAAAAAATAAAAAACCAAATATCCTGGTGATCTGGGGTGATGACATTGGTTGGAGCAACATTAGTGCTTATAACCATGGAATGATGGGATATAAGACGCCCAATCTAGATAAGTTGGCCGATGAAGGTGCAATGTTCACAGATTGGTATGCACAGCAATCATGTACGGCAGGTAGAGCCTCTTTTATTTTGGGTCAACATCCGTTTAGAACAGGTTTGTTAACGATCGGAATGCCAGGTTCAGAACAAGGTATCAAAGATAATCAGCCAACGATTGCTGAGTTATTGAAACCTCATGGTTACGTGTCTGGTCAATTTGGTAAAAACCATTTAGGTGATAGGGATGAACACTTGCCTACCAACCATGGTTTTGATGAGTTTTTCGGGAATTTATATCATTTGAATGCAGAGGAAGAACCAGAGACTTATTACTACCCTAAAGACCCGGAATTTCACAAGAAGTATGGCCCTAGAGGTGTGTTGAAATCATCTGCTGATGGCCCTATTCAAGATACAGGTCCTTTGACACGTAAAAGAATGGAAACAGCTGATGAAGAGTTTACTTCTGCAGCGATTGCATTCATAGAAAAGGCAAATAAAGAGGGGAAACCTTTCTTTGTATGGTTGAGTGCAACGCGTATGCATGTTTGGACGCACTTGAAGGAAGAGAGCTATGGCAAAACAGGTATTGGTATATATGCTGATGGCATGGTAGAGCATGACATGATGATTGGCAAAGTACTGGACAAACTGAAAGAATTGGGAATTGTTGACAATACAATCGTGATGTATTCTACGGATAACGGAGCGGAGAAATTTACATGGCCTGACGGTGGAACCACACCATTTGCTGGTGAAAAAGGAACGACTTGGGAAGGTGGTTTTAGAGTGCCTACTATCATTAGATGGCCAGGTGTGATTGAACCAGGAACTGTTAACAACGAGATTTTCTCTCACGAAGATATGATGCCAACACTGGTTGCTGCAGCAGGCGATGACAAGATCAAAGAGAAACTATTGGCAGGGACTAAAGTGGGTGAAAAGAAATTTAAAGTTCATTTGGATGGGTATAACCTGATGCCTCATTTTAAAGGTGATGTAGCAAAATCTCCTAGAAAAGAGATATTCTATTTTGACCAAGGGGGACACTTAAATGCTTTGAGATATAATGATTGGAAATTGCATTTTACAATCATGGAAGGTGCCATCAACACGGCGTATAGAAAAACACCAGCATGGCCTGTATTGATCAACTTGAGAGCGGACCCGTTTGAAGTATCATACAAATCGGCAATGTATACGAGATGGTTTGCTGATAATATGTGGACGTTTGTTCCTGCTCAAAACATAGTGGGTGAGTTCTTGATGACATTCAAAGAATTCCCACCAGTGAAAGGGTCTTCGTTAGGAATTGATGATGTATTGAATACACTGAAAACTGCTCCCGCTTCTGGTCAGTAGGTTTTAGTTATCTAAGTATGAAATTTTTGAAGGGGCACCAATTTGTTGCCCCTTTTTAGTTATTAATTATGAATAAGAAAACAGTTTCGTTGGTATTGGGTAGCGGTGGTGCTAGAGGCATGGCGCACATCGGTATCATTAGATGGCTGGAGGAAAACGGTTATGAGATTAAGTCTATATCTGGTTGTTCTATCGGTTCTGTGATTGGTGGTGTATATGCGACCAATACGATGGATGATTTTGTGAATTGGATCAAGGATTTTGATAAATCTGATGTACTATCAATGCTTGATTTTGCATTTGCAAGAGATGGTTTTGTGAAAGGAGACAAAATGTTAGATGCATTAAAGGAGATAGTCGGTAATGGAAACATTGAAGATCTACCGCTGAAGTTCACGGCTGTGGCTGCTGATATTGTAAGTGAAAAAGAAGTCTGGTTGGACAAAGGGCCACTAGTTGAGGCGATTCGAGCGTCGGTTTCATTGCCTTTGTTTTTTACCCCCTATGAGTTAAATGGAGTACAATTAGTAGATGGTGGAATATTGAACCCCACACCTATTGAGCCTACATTGGGAGACGATACAGATTTGACTATTGCGGTCAACCTTGGTGGTCTTCCTGTTATTGAACCTGAGGAGGAAGAACCTAAAAATCTTTTTCAAAGGAAGTTTGATGAGTTCATGGACAAGGCTCAGTTCACAAAGAACAAAAAGAGTGAATGGGACATGCTGTACATAGCTGATCAATCATTCAATACGATGCAAAATAGAATTGCCTTTGAAAAAATGCAAAAGAACCCTCCAGATGTGTGTATCGATGTACCTCGTAATAAATGTGGTACGCTAGAATTTGAAAAAGCACCGGAGATGATTGAGTATGGTTACAATTTAGCAGAGTTACATGTCGATATTTGATGACAACTCCCCTTAGATTAATTCAATTTATACCCTATTCTCAATCGTAGGATATTTGACTTTAGGTCAAAAACGTCATTTTTGATACGCCCAGTTTGCCATATATAGTGAAGGCCAATTTTTAATTTCTTCGTGATCTTATTGCCTAGTACTAGTTCCATTCGATGTGAGTTGCCGATCAAATCATTGTATTCACTATTGTTGAGGTTTAGGAATGCTTCGAATGTCACCGCAGAATAGAATGGGGAGGTGTCTTTACCAAATAGTGTGAAATTGGGTGGGTGAAGTGCCAGCCGGTACCTAGTTCTATATTGATTCTCCTTGATATCATTTATATAAAAGAAACGTTCTTCAAACCGCAATCGGTGGTCAAATTTGAATCCACCTACTTTGGGCCAAAATAACATCGCTTCCTGCGCTAATCGCACTTCGTTAAGATCAATACCTTCAATGAGCGTATGAAAGTCAGAAATAGCAAAGGTTAAGTTGTACAATGGATTGGGTTGCCATCTGATCGTGGGACGTACATAGGCCAAATGGTATTCGAAATTATCGAAAGTAGTACGATAACCCATGTCTCCTCCTACTTTTAGATTGTCGTTGAGTTTGTACCACAATGTCAAGTCAGTCCAACCCAAGTGAGTAGTGAACACTTCTTGACCTTTTGATAAAAAAGGTAGTAGAACCAGGAGGATGATAATTTTGATCTTGCTGTAGGCCATAGTTATCTCAAATTTAACCGTATTGAAATATGAAGCGGATGACCGAGCATATATTATTATTATTATTATTATTAATTTTTCTACATTCTTAAAAGAACTGTTCAGAATGATACAACCTCAAGCTGTTGTTGCTGCGAGCTACGCAATGTCCGTAGGTAGGCTCGAAGCAGTCTTTATCCTTATCCTCTGATGGATCGCTTCTTTGTACATGATGGCGTGGTGATAAGCGTGCATATTTTGCAACTGACACGCACTACAAGTGAGCACAGAGATAACATTCACGTCTTGTGGTCAGCTCACCCTGTATTGAATGACCAATTGCAGGGTGTTTTTTATGCATTACCGAATTAGAATCATCCTTGACAGCAATTCTGTCACTCTTACTGATATTTTTTGAGGTGTTACGTCAATATTTTGAGTCATTACGCTCTTTTAATGAGGTATTACACATTTTTTAAGCACCATTACGTAAAATTTGACAGCCATTACCGTGTTTCTAAGGACCATTACTATCGTAAGGACCACATAATCAGCGTAATGGTTCATTATTTTTGCGTATTGGTAGCAGAATCACAGTCAAGCCCCATTTTTTCTGCGTAATGGTACAATTCCAGTGAGTCCTCGATTCCCTTAAGAATGCTTTACTGAAAGTTATATAAATAGTAGCGTCACACAATCCAGATGGGATTGATTCAACTAAAAAGCATGCTGAACACAAGAAGGTTAAATGTGTTCAATGAGTCTTTCTATTTAAGGACTAAAGATTATTTATTAATAACTTGGGAGGAAGTTTGGCATAGGATCTCTAAGATCTCTTATTTTTCTTTTAATTTGTCGATCGTAATTAATAATCAAAAAAATGACCAATAAATTCTATTCCTTGATTGCCGCTGCTTTCATGATATTATCAGCAGTTCCAGCTCAATCACAATCATTAAAGTTCGATAAGAAAATGGGTGCCGAAGCTGCTGCGCAAGTAGCTGCCACCATGGGTATATATAAGCATGACAAATTAACTCCTTATGTGCAAGAAGTAGGGAAAAGGTTGGTTGATGAGCTAGAAGACAAACAATTTGAATACCAATTCAATATTGTGGATGAAGCGTCACCAAACGCATTTGCGTTGCCAGGCGGTTACATTTATATCACTAGAGGTTTGTTAGCATTGATCAACGATGTAGACGAACTAGGATGTGTGTTGGCTCATGAAGTGATTCATGTGAACAGACGACATTCGATGAAGCAAGTAAGAAGAAGCATATTTCCTAAGTTGTTGATGCTTCCAGCCAATTTGGTAGGAGTGGTAGCAGGTAAAGGAACAGCTACACTATTGAATGCGCCAATTACAATTACATCAGCATTCTTTTCATCAAAGTATAGCAGGAATCATGAAACTGAAGCGGATGATATGGGTATTAAATTGGCAGTTAAAGCTGGTTTTAACCCTAATGCATTGGCGCCAATCCTAGAGAGATTAATTAAGTGGGAAGAGACTTTAACAGATCAAAAAGAGGAGAAAAGCTATTTTAGCGATCATCCATATACACCAGAGCGAGTGGATAATCTAGACAAGCAATCTGCTGGCAAAACTTGGGAAGATAATGAAATGCATAGCCGTCCTTACTTGGATCAGGTTGATGGTTTGATTTTTTGGGAGAATGCGGCTAAAGGAATGTTCGTTGACAACTTGTTCTTACAACCTGAGATGAATTTCAGTGTTCAATTCCCAGAGGGTTTAGATTACGTCAATACAAACAGTGCAGTTGGTGGTAAAAATGAGGATGAGAATAGAGCGATTTACCTTGCGTTGAGTGATTCAGCTAAAACGCCCAAGACATTGGCCAAAGAGTATACCAAAGCATTAAAGAAGTCTAAGAGAAATGCTAAAGTGAAAAGTGAAAAGGTGTCAGTGAATGATAACGATGCTTACTTAGTCACTGTTGCGACTCAGTCAGGAGGGAAAGTAGTTTTCACTCATATTATCTGGATCTCAATGAATAACACGAACTACATGATTGCTGCAGAAAGCCATTCGGAATCACAAGATGCGATTAAAGAGACCGCGCTCTCTTTGCATACTTTGACTAAGGATGAAAAAGCACAAATCGTGAATAGAAATGTAAAAGTGATTGCTGCTAATCAGGACGAGACTTTGGATGATGTGGCGATGAGAGTTGATAACAAGATGAAGAGCAAATTATTGTACCCAATGAATGGATTACCGTTCGACACTGTTTTGATGAAAAATCAAAAAGTAAAAACGATAGGAGAGACACCTTACTATTAACAATAGAAGCAAGATGAAAAGCAACCTAATTCTTTTTAGTGCAATTCTTTTATTAGTTATTGGTTGCGATAAAGTAGCCCCAACCAACACAGTTGAGGAAGAAGTAAAGTATTTGACATCATGGAATGAGGGAGCTTCTAAAGCTTCCCTCATCAGTTTTGTCGAGGGTGCTATTGATTCTTCTGGTCAGGGGTTTATCCCTGAATCAGATCGAGTAGCAGTATTTGACAATGATGGTACACTTTGGTCAGAGCAACCCATGTATTTTCAATTATTTTTTGCTATTGATCAGATCAAAAACATGGCAGCTGATCACCCAGAGTGGAAGGACACAGCGCCTTTTAAATCTGTTTTGAATAATGATATGGAGGGCTTGATGGCACAAGGGGAACATGCACTTTTACAAATTATAGCAGCTTCTCATGGCGGGATGACGGTAAAAGAATTTGAGTCACAAGTAAAATCATGGATGCAGGATGCTAGACATCCTAAGTTCGATAGACCTTTTACAGATCTGATATATCAGCCGATGTTGGAAGTACTGATTTATCTCAGAGCCAATGGATTCAAAACCTATATTGTTTCAGGTGGAGGAGTTGGCTTTATGAGACCAGTAACTGAGCAGCTATATGGAATACCTGCTGATCAGGTGGTAGGAAGTATGATGAAAACGGAATTCGTTCTCACTGAAGAGGGTCCTCAAATTAATAAGTTGCCTGAGTTATATTTTGTTGATGACAAAGCAGGTAAGCCAATCGGCATTTACAATTTCATCGGCAAGCAACCAGTAGCGGCATTCGGGAATTCAGACGGTGATCTCCAGATGCTACAATGGACAGACGGCAATGATTTGCCCTCTTTTCAGATGTATGTACATCATGATGATGCGGTAAGAGAATGGGCATACGATAGCCTTTCCCATATAGGAAGGTTGAATAATGGATTTACGGAAGCATCAGCTAATGACTGGACAATTACGAGTATAAAAGATGACTGGAATGTGGTCTATCCTTTTGAGTTAGCTCAATAATTGTTCCCTTACACACAGCTTCCAAATTTTGTATCCTTTGGCATTGAGAGGTAGCATGTCATCTTGATCCCCCCTTTTGAGAGGTGTTATAATTGTAGAATATTTGGATCGCTGATGTAACTGAATAGAGTTTTATTCGTCTTATTTATGAAACTAATCTAATAATTGAAATGTGGAAATCTTTGTGTGTAGTGATGTTTTTAAGCTTGTCGAGTTCTGCCGATTTACCGGAATTAAATAGCAAAGTAATAGAGTATGTGGATAGCGTCATGGGTACAAAGGTAGACCGTGGGGAATGTTGGGATTTAGCCGCTGGTGCTTTGGCCTATTCTGGTGCTTACTTTGACCGTAGCTCTATGAAAACAGTGTCTATATACGGTAGGAAACTCAACACAAAGAAAGAAGAAGTCCTTCCCGGTGACTTAATTCAGTTTGAAGGAGTCAAGATGGAGTGGAAAGAAGGCCTAACTACTTATTCTGCGATGATGGAACATCATACGGCCATTGTGTATAAAGTCAATGCAGAGATGGATTATGAAATAGCACATCAAAACACAGGGCAATGGGGTAAGAAAGTCGGTGTGAGCAACTTTAGATTAGATAGAGTAAGCAAAGGCAAAGTGATGATTTACCGCCCGATTCAGAATAAAGGGGATTAATAATTCCACCTTAGTTTTGCCCCTATGTCAGAAGGCCAATTCCCTATTGAATCAAATAGAATTAAAGCAGACGAACTGCAACTAGAGATAGACTGTTTACAACTGGAGTTGGATCAGGTGGAGCAGATAACCATTGCTTTTGAAGCTAAGCTTCGAGCTGCTATTGAAGATCAATTAATCGCAGAGCAAGAGCTGACCAGTCTTTACAAACAGCTACAAAGGGCCAAAAAGGAGAAACGACTGGAGGAAAAGAAAAAAGGTAAAAATTATATACCACCTGTTGGTCTGAAAAAACAATTTTCTAACAAAGCAATTCCTGAAACTCAAGTTGAAGATGTAAAGGAACGAAAGCGATTGTATAGAGAGGCGATGCTGCATGTTCACCCTGATAAATTTTCGTTGCATGACGAAGGTCATGAGGAAAAAGCAACTGAAGTAACCGCTCAATTGATTGAGATATATCAATCAGGAACTTTGGCGGAATTGAAGGCTTTTCATGGATATATCATAGGTGGGTTGGCAATCTCTATAACAGCAGACAAGCAATCCAAACCAAATGTGGTTGAGAAGGTTGACTCGCTACTGCATCTCCAAAATCTAAAGGAAAAATTGTTGCGTCAGTTATTTGAAGATAAGAATAGGCATACCTATGTGGTTTGGGTAACCTATGAGGACCCTTACTCTTTCATTGGGGAGCTAAAAGAATATTATGCTGATAGAATATTTAAGCTTCGAAAACGCACAAGGAAGGCAAGGTAAATTTTCAGCCCACTCATCAAGAATGGGCTGATAAAAGGATTATTCTAATTCTATAAACTCAGGGTCTTTGTATCCAAATAGTTCGTCTAGTGAAAGCTCTTTTATTTCTCCGTATTCTTTTAGCGCTTCAAAATCGATATTATCCTCTGAGCCGACTAAGACAGTGACGTAATTGTTGTTTTCAACATACTTGTCATGGAACGCAATAAGATCTTCAAATTTCATTTGAGCGACTTGACTATAGATATCTTTTCTATTGTCATAGTCAACACCCTTATCTTGTGCCTCTATGTATTTCCAGATGACGTCAGACTTGGTGATTCTTTCACTTTCTATTTTATTAAGAATAGCTGATTTTGCTAATTCAAATGCATCCTGAGACTCTGGCATGTTTTTGAGAAGCTCCATCACAGCATCCATGGCCTCAGACTGTTTGTCAGCCTGTGTACCAATGTACGCAAATTGATAGTTTGACTTGTCAGTTGTTTTGCCCAATCTATATCTCGAGTACACGGAATAGGCCAAACCTTGTGCTTCTCGTATTTCTTGAAATAGGATACTGTTCATGCCGCCACCAAAGTACTCATTGTACAATTGCGAACTTGCTTCCATGTCTGGGTCATATTTGTTACCCTTCGCATGGAATACAATTTCGGACTGCACCATATCATAATTGGCCCAAAAAACTTGTTGTTGATCTAACGGTAGCTCTTCAAATACTTTCAAATCAGGCATCTCGTCAAATACCGCAGGAACTTGGTGATTTGCTGTCAAGAATTGTGTGATTTGATCAGCATTTTGAGGGCCATAATATAATATTCTGTGTGGTAGTTTGCTGATACTTTGTATCATGGCAGTTAATTCTTCCGCTTTTAATTGTTGGAGCTCATAGTTGTCCAACACATTGGTAAATGGGTTGTCAGCTCCGTACTTGGCGTAATTTGATAGTCCACGCCACAAAATATTGGATTTGTTTTTCTTTGCATCCGCTCTTGATTTGAGTGTTCTATCAATCATTTTATCCAAAGCATCTTGATCTGGGCTTGGGTTTGTCAAGAGGGACTCGAAAAGCTTTGTAGCCTGCTCCATGTTCTCATTGAGCCCTGATAGTGTTACATAGGTTCTTTCATCAGTACTGAACACATTGAAACTACAACCGATTTTGTAAAGTTCCTTTTTGAAATCAGCAGCGCTATATTCAGCAGTGCCAATGAACTCTAGGTATTGTACAGAAATCGCTAATTTCGGATCTGCATTTTTGCCTGCATCCAATAGGTAGGTAAGTTCAAATAATTCGTTTTCACTATTCACCTTGGTCAATACTTCCACCTTGTTGACAGAGACTTTATTAATGTCTTTTTCAAAGTCTAAAAAAAGTGGAGAAAGTTTATCCACTTTTTGATCTGCCAGTTGTGTGTGAAAATCAGATTTGACATCACGGTTGACTGGTACTTTGGTAATCGAAGGTTTTTCTACTTTTTGCTTATTAGGGTCCTCTCCAACTCTCTTATAGGCAACTGTATAGTTGTCCTGATAGTGCTCATTTGCAAATGCAATGATTTCTTCTTTGCTGAACGATTCCATCTTGTCGATCTTTTGGATGTAATCTGACCATGTCAAGTCGTTGGTAAATGCCATGACCATTTCATTGGCTCTAGAACGATTACTCTCCAGACCTTTCATAGCATTGATCTTAAAATCTGCAATAACAGCAGGAATTAACCAATCTTCGAATTCTCCTTTTTTAACAAGTTCAATTTGTTCCAAAATAAGGTCTTTTACTTCTTCCAATGTTTGACCTTGTTTGGCATTGCCATATAAGAAATGCATTGAATAATCATTCATTCCATGTACAAAAGAACCCGCATCAAGTACTGTTTGTTCTTGTTTCAAATTGAGGTCAATCAATCCCGCTACTGAGTTGTTTAGAATCATATCAACAAGTTGCGCTTTAATGTTGTTATCAGATCCAGTACCATCAAATCGGTAAGCCATATAAAGCCACTCTGCATCTGGCCCAAAAACCTCTCCAACTCTAGGTTCAGTTATAGGCTGTTCTTCGGTTTTATTCCATTTTGATAATTCTGGATTTGGTTCCCAATCCCCAAAATTGCTTTCGATCAATTGGATGGTTTTGGTGAATTCTAGGTCACCACTCATACAAATGGCCACATTGTTAGGTCTGTAGTACTTGTTAAAGTATTTTTTAATTTCCGTAATAGAAGGATTTTTAAGATGATCAATCGTCCCTATTACTGTTTGTGTGCCATATTGGTGTTCTTTGAACATGTTTCTCAAGACACTGTAGTAAAGCTTTCTGCCATCGCTATCTAAGCCTCTGTTCTTCTCTTCATATACCGCTTCCAATTCTGTGTGAAATAATCGGTTTACTATTTTTTTGAACCTTGAACCTTCCATTTCTAAAAACCTAGGCAGTTCATTTGACGGTATGTCGACTGTGTAAACTGTACGGTCATTGGTTGTGTAAGCGTTAAGTCCTTTTCCTCCGATTAGCGATATCATTTTATCATATTCATTGGGGATAGCAAGTTCGGCAGCTTTGTTGGAGTAGGCATCTATTTTTTCATAGTACGCTTTACGTTCGCTAGCATCAGTGAGTGAGGCATAGTAGTTGAACATGGCCTCTATGCTATCCAGCATGATGACTTCTTTTTCATAGTCCAGTGTCCCAAATTTATCATTCCCCTTGAACATCATGTGTTCGAGATAGTGAGCAAGTCCTGTATTGGTTGCAGGATCATTTTTACCTCCAGCTTTGACAGGTAAATAAACTTGGACTCTAGGTGCATCATCATAGTCACTGAGGTAGACTTTGAGTCCGTTTTCCAAGGTATATATTCTTGTATTCATAGGGTCTCCCACTACATATTCGTAGGTGTAGCCTCCTTCTTCGGCAGTTAGCGTTTGATATTTTTGAGGCTCTGATTCACAGCTGATCAGGATGGAAGCGACAAATAATAGCAGGTATTTGGTGAGATGGAATTGGTTCATTTTTTTCAGGTTTTATGTTTAAGTATTTAAGTTATGACAAAATCAGGATTGGACGGGTATTTTTATGATGAAAGGTTAAAATACCTAATGAATAGAAGCTCAATAATTTAGACGTAATAACTTTTTTGATAATGTCTCAATTCATTTTTATAAGAACGTCATTTTACATTGAGAATAAATCATGACTGATTACCTTTATCAAGAATGAAATTTTTCAGTAAGCAATAAATATTCAAGGAATGAAGGCTTTAACAATATGTTTTTTAATGGTAATTCATGCCGCTGTTGGTTACACTCAGGATCATGAAGAACATAGTGAATCAACAGAGCAAGAGTTGGATCACAAGCATACGATTATAATGGGGATGGGGCATACACATATCCCAAATGCTAGTGATAAAGGTTTGGTAGTACCCTCTTGGTCATTGAGTTATCATTATTGGTTCAATGAAAAGTGGGCTGTATCCGTAAGTAATGAAATTGAAATAGCAACCTATGCTATTGAAACACCTGATAATCTTGAAATTGAGAGAGAGAGACCTTATATTTTGGCTGTAGGGCCATTGTTCAGGCCTTTTCCTTTTTTGGTTGTTAATGTTGCATTAGGGCGAGAGTTTGAAAAACATGAGAGCTTTTGGGTATATCGGTTAGGTGCAGTTTATGAAATATTCGCTACAGATAAGTGGGATGCAGGTGTCGAGTTTGCTTATGATATCAAAGAAGATGTATTTAATACTTGGACCATAGGCCTGGGTGTAGGAAGGAAATTCTGATTTACAATTTGAACTGATCTACTTTGTCTTGAAGGGACTTGACTATTTCTAATACCTCCTGACTCTTTTGGGTATAGTTTTCCATCCCACTAGAGAGCTCAGTTGCCGAACTAGCAGTTTCTTCAGAACCAGCAGCAGTTTCTTCTGCAATGACGACCACACCGCTGATGATATTGAGTACATTTTTCACATCTTTATTCTGTTGTTTGGTCGCAGTTACTATTTGCTCTGACATTTTTAGTGTCTCTCCATAGTCTTTAGAAATTTCTTCAAATGCCGCCATTGAGTTACTACTTGCCATTTCACTTTCTTTGATACTCTCTCCCATTTCATTGACAAGACGAGCTGTTGAGAAGGTTTCTTTTTGTACGCCCATAATAAGAGTTTCTATATCACCAGCAGACTTTTTAGAGTCCTCTGCCAACTTCCGGATTTCCTCTGCAACTACAGAAAATCCCCTGCCTGCATCTCCTGCCTGCGCTGCTTCGATGGCTGCATTGAGTGCCAATAGATTCGTTTGTGAGGCTATTTCTTTTATGATTCTTAATACACCAGAAATGTCATTGGCTCGATTGGTCAAGCTAGTAATCGATGCATTCGTCTTCTCTGAACTCTGCATGACATTTTTCATGCTTTCATCTACTTTTTGAACCAGTGACAAACCATTGACACTTTTCTTAACGCCCATTTTGGCTGTAGAATTAATCGAGTCCGCTTGTGAACCCATGTCGTCTGATGAGTTCATGATGTTTTCTATCAAGTTAGAAGATTCATCTATTTGGCTTACTTGATCTTGAGCACCTCTGCTCATTTCCTCAATCGCAGAGGCTATTTCTCCTGTGCTGCCATTCATCTCCTCTGTAGTGAACAACATTTCACTAGTAGAAGTGCCTATTTCTGTCGTCTTGTCACGCATCTCTTTTAAAAGATCAGACAAATTGCCCATGGCACTGTTTAGATTATTGGCCAGAATTTCAATATCACCTTTGGCTTCATCTGTATAGCGTTGGGTCAGATCACCTTGCGCCATATGGTTGACCACATTATTGATTTCTTTGAAAGGGCGTTCTACTGTGGCAAACAAAAGGTTTACAGAATCTCCTAATTCTTTCCATGCACCTGTTTTATTTTCGGTTTCGAGCCTTGCTTTGAAATTGCCTGATTCGACAGCATCTTGCACGACAAAATTGGTTTCTTCTATTGCATCTCTTAATCGTGCACTTTGTGCTTGGAGTTCATCATTTTGATGAGTTACCTTTTCGGTTGCTTCTTGAACTTTTCGTTCTAGCCTTTTTTTCTGCTCTTTGGTTTCGCGCATTCGCCTTTTATATAGCCAAGTTGCGGTTCCGATCATGAAGAGTAAAACCAGTAATCTAAACCACCAAGTATTCCAAAATGCTGGAACAATATCAATATCAATTGAGACCGGAGTGGAGTTCCAAACGCCATCATTATTGGCTGCAGTTATCATAAAGGTGTATGCTCCTGGGTCTAGGTTCATAAATGCAGCCTTTCGTTCGTTTCCAGCCATGACCCAGTCATCATGTAACCCCACCATCTTGTACTTGTACTTGTTTCGCATGGTATGTCGATAGTTGATACCTATATATTCAAATGAGAATATGTTCTGATCATAGTTTAGGCTAATCTTTTTAGTTGTGCCAATGTCATTTTGAAGAATCCCATGTTCTCTTACCTCTAGTTTTTGATTAAACAAATTCATATCAGTAATGTATATTGGAGGCTCTACTACATTGCTAACAATATTGCTTGGGTTAAAAATATTGAATCCTCCTGTACCTGCAAACGCCAAGTCACCGTTGTTTAACTTAAGGCTTACTCTAGGTTGAAATTGGTTTCCTTGTAGTCCATCAATTGCAAAGTAACTATTGAAGGTATTGTTTTGAGGGTTATATCTACACAACCCCTTATTAGTTCCTAACCAAAGTTCTCCATCATTTGATTCTTGTATTGTCAACACAACATTATTAGGTAAGCCATCTTTTTTGGTCACAAATTGAAATTTACCATCTTCGTCCAACCATGCGAGACCAGCACCAGCTGTTCCCATCCAAATACGGCCATTTGTATCGGTATGAAATTCTGTGATTCCTACATCAGGAAGATCGCCTTCTTTACCTGTGCCTTGATGAAATGTAAAAGTATCATTGGTGACGTTGAGCATACTCACACCTTTGATATCAGAGCCAACCCAAATATTACCTTTGGCATCTTCCATGAGACAGTTGGTACCACCTTGTAATAGGGAATTTGTATCATTTGGATCATGAACATAGTTTTTGAATCCATCTATCTCCGGTATATATTTACTTACTCCTCTGCCCCAAGTCGCTATCCAAATATTTCCAGCCTGATCTTCAAGAATATCAAAGACGTTGTTATCTGAAAGGCTGTTGGGGTCACTCTCATCGTGCCAATATCTTGTATAGATGCCTGTCCTAGGGTTGTATCTATTGACACCACCTGCCCACATTCCAAACCAAAGATTTCCTTTGCGGTCCACTTCCATGGCCAACACTTTATTATTACTTGGGCTATTACTGTTATTGGGGTCATGTACCAGATGCTTGAAAGTACCTTGTTCTTGATCAAAAGCATTTATTCCCGCCCCGTCTGTCGCAATGTAAAGCAAGCCATTATTATCTTTTGCGAATCCAGATACATTATTGCTAGATAATCCGTTGGGGTCATTGGGCGTAACGGTATACAACTGAAAAGCATATTTATTTTCATCATATGTACATACTCCTCCAGGTCTAGTAGCGACCCACATATGTTCATTGGTGTCAAACCATGCTCCTAAAACTACATTGTTGGACAAACTATTTGGATTATTTGGATCATTGACATAAGTGATAAAGGTGTCATCGTCTTTTAACAAACAAAGCCCGACATCCGTAGAGACCCATATTTCTCCTTTCGAATTTTCATTAATGTGGTGCACAAAGTCATTGGGAATTGACCTGGCTTCATTTGGATTGTGTCGAAAATGAGTGATCTTTTCAGAGTTCAAATTGAACCTTGTCAATCCGGCATCATAGTACCCAATCCATAGGTTATTGTTACTGTCACAAAAGATTCCCTCAGGGTTTACACTTGATATTGCCTGATGCTGACCTGGTCTAAATTGCATTACAGATTTAGATGATGGGTCTATTTTGTTGATACCTCCCCTTGCTGCAACCCAGATATTTCCATCCTGATCTTCGGTTATTCCTCTTATATTCAATGAGGTAAGATCGTTACCCTCTCCTTCTAAGTAGGTTTCGATCCCTTCATTATCAGAGATCCACCTCCCAAACCCATTGTCAAACCCAACCCACAGTTCTCCTTTGGAATCTCGAAACATTTCTGTAACACCGTTACTTGGAATGGGGTTATTCTGATCAGAGTTAGTAGAATAATTCTTGAAGGCATCTAAGTCTCTGTCATATTTTGACAAACCTCCATTCGTTCCGATCCAAAGGTTATTGTCTTTATCCTCCGCAAGACCATAAATTTTGGTATTAGGTAAACTGGTACTATCATCAGAGTCACTAAAAAATGTCTTGACTTCATATCCATCGTACAAATTCAGGCCATCTTCGGTTCCAATCCAGATAAACCCTCTAAAGTCTTCATAGATAAAAGTTACGTTATCTTGAGAAAGACCATCTTTGGTATTGATTCTATCAAATCTGAGTTGTTGGGCAGGGGTATTGTAGCCACTTATCCCAAGTATGACATAAAGAATTATGCCTAAGAGTACTGTTCTATTTTTTTGGATCATGTGTTAATGAATATTTTAACAATAGTAGCAATTTCTTTTAGGCATCCTTCATTTGATCGTTTTTATTTCAAAATTTAGGTGAAACACCTAACTCACAGTAAGTGAATTACTAAAAAAGTGCTATAGTAGTATGGTTTGGATTAGATTTATAATGCCAGTTTGGGAGAGGATAGAAAATTATGATTTACAGCTTGAACTGATCTACTTTGTCTTGCAAAGACTTTACTATTTCTAATACCTCCTGACTCTTTTGTGTATAGTTTTCCATCCCGCTTGAGAGCTGAGTTGCCGAGCTAGCGGTTTCTTCGGTACCAGCAGCGGTTTCTTCTGCAATGACGACCACCCCACTGATGATATTCAATACATTTTTCACATCTTGATTTTGCTGTTTGGTCGCTGTTACTATTTGTTCAGACATTTTTAGCGTCTCTCCATAGTCTTTGGAGATTTCTTCAAATGCGGCCATTGAGTTAGTACTAGCCGTTTCACTTTCTTTGATACTCTCTCCCATTTCACTGACAAGACGAGCTGTTGAGAACGTTTCTTTTTGTACTCCCATGATAAGGGTTTCTATATCACCAGCAGATTTTTTAGAGTCTTCTGCCAATTTTCGAATTTCCTCAGCAACTACAGAAAAGCCCCTTCCAGCATCTCCTGCCTGCGCTGCTTCGATGGCTGCATTGAGTGCCAATAGATTGGTTTGAGAAGCTATTTCTTTTATGATACTTAATACGCCTGATATATCATTGGCTCTATTGGTCAAGGTAGTAATCGATGCATTAGTCTTCTCTGAACTCTGCATGACGTTTTTCATGCTATCGTCTACTTTTTGAACTAATGACAGGCCATTGATACTTTTCTTAACGCCCATTTTAGCTGTAGAATTAATCGAGTCCGCTTGTGAACCCATGTCGTCTGATGAGCTCATGATGTTTTCTATTAAGTTAGAAGATTCATCGACTTGGCTTACTTGATCTTGAGCACCTTTACTCATTTCCTCAATCGCAGAGGCTATTTCACCTGTACTGCCATTCATCTCTTCGATTGTGACCAACATTTCACTGGTCGAAGAGCCTATTTCTGTAGTCTTGTCGCGCATCTCTCTCAAAAGATCTGACAAGTTGGCCATGGCACTGTTTAGATTATTGGCGAGAATTTCAATATCTCCTTTGGCATCATCAGTATAGCGTTGGGTAAGGTCACCTTGTGCCATATGGTTGACCACTTTATTGATTTCAGTGAAAGGACGTTCTACTGTGGCAAATAATAGATTAACTGAATCTCCTAATTCTTTCCATGCCCCTGTTTTATTTTCGGTTTCGAGTCTTGCTTTGAAATTGCCTGACTCCACGGCATCTTGTACCACGAAATTGGTTTCTTCAATTGCATCTCTTAGTCGTGCACTTTGTGATTGGAGCTCTTCATTTTGATGAGATACCTTTTCGGTTGCTTCTTGAACTTTTTGTTCCAGCTTTTTTTTCTGAGCTTTGATTTCACTCATTCGTCTTTTATATAGCCAAGTCGCGGTTCCGATGAAGATGAGCAATACCATTAATCTAAACCACCAAGTTTTCCAAATTGGCGGGACAATCTCTATGTTGACAGATACTCCCTTATCGTTCCAAATCCCATCATTGTTAGAGCCCTTTACTTTGAAGGTGTAATTGCCAGCATCCAAATTGGTATAGGTTGCAGTGCGTTTGTTGCCAACTAGATTCCAGTTTTCTTCGAAACCCTCTAGTATATAAGCGTACTGGTTTTTTTCAGGGTAATTAAAATTGAGGGATGAAAAATTGAAACTAAAGATGGCTTGTTTGTGATTAAGGATAATATCTCTAGTATACCCAATGCTTTGCGATAGGGTAGAATCCTTACCAATACTAGCTGGGACGTTGTATATCAGAAAGTCACTGATGGTAACTGGTGGAATTACTTCATTGTCCTTTATTTCCTTGGGGTAAAACAGGTTGAATCCATTAACCCCTCCAAACATGAGGCTACCATCTTGATTCTTGATGGCACTGCCCCAATAAAATTCATTGCCTTGTAAGCCTTCGCTTGCATCATAATTTCTAAAGGTTTTGTCAGAAGGAGTATATCTTGACAAGCCTTTATTAGTACTCATCCAAATGTTATTCATATCGTCTTCCAATATTCCAAACACGGTATTATTACTCAACCCATCCAGCTCACTTAAAGAACTGAAATTATCATTGACAGTATCATAGATATTAAGGCCACCTCCAAATGTGCCAATATAGAGCAGTCCAGTAGCATTCAAGTGAAGACTAATAACATGTTCGCTAGTCAATCCATTTGATTGATCAGTTGGCAGTCTGTAACTAGTGATAGTTCGACGATCTGGACTTACTTTGTTGAGGCCGTTCCATGTGCCAATCCATAGCGTACCATCTGGCCCTTCGGTAAATGCTTTTCCTTGAATGGTATGGCCATTGAGGGCAGTAGTACCTTGACCAAATGAGGTCCAAATATTTAATTCTCTATCAAATGTAGCAAGACCATTTTCTGTTCCTACCCAAAAGGCACCAAATTGATCTTCATAAAAAAGTTGAATTCTGTCATCGGGTGGCGAGTTTTGGTTGCTATCTGAATGATTGTAATGCGTTTTACTGCCATTGCTAAAATTGAACCGATCAATACCATTACCCCAATGGCCAATCCAGAGCTCACCATTTTTTTTGTCTTGGTATATGGCCGATACCTCATTACTAGAAAGGGTAATGTCTGTTGTGGTGGTGCTATAATAGGAAATGGATTTGTCAGCACTATTGATTTTGTTGAGACCACCACCCTGTGTACCTACCCAAATGTTTTGTTGTGGATCTTCATATAGGCTTCTGATCAGATTGTGAGAGAGTCCAGTGGAAGTCTCTTTGTTGTAAGTAATGAATTTTTTGGTGTTGAGTACTTTGTTGATTTTATTTCCTTCATTTCCTATCCAGATACTTCCGGAATTATCTTCATATATGGTTCTTAATTGATTGTTGCTAATAGACGCTGGTTTTGAAGGGTCATGTTGATGATGAATAATTTGCTGTGTCTTTGTGTTTAGGATATCCAATCCTGCGTTATTGGCTATCCAAAGTTGATTGTCTTTTTGATAGACATCATAGATCACATTGCTTGAAAGTGAGTTGATATCGTCTGGATTATGGTAATAATGTGTAAACTTTTGTGTGGATTTTTGTAGGTAGTTTAATCCACCATTTTCAGTCGCAATCCATAAATTCCCAGTGTTATCACTTTTGATTGACCTTATATAGTTGGAGCTAATATTGTTTTCATCAGATGAGTTGTCACTATTGTAGTTAACGAGAGATTGTGTTTTAGGATTATAGCCATTGAGCCCATCTGCGCCATACCATATGATCCCTTCATTGTCTTCGTGTAGCGCGAGGACAGGGTATTTGGTGTTCTCACTGTAGCGCTCAAACTCACCAGTTTTTACATCGAGATGGCATAGACCATTGGACCAGGTCCCTGCCCAAATACTACTGTCTTTGGCAACAATGACTGACCATATAGCATTGCCACTGATGGATGAGGAGTTCTTGGGGTCATTTTGATAATGAACAAAACGTTCATCTTTCAATACCAATTGATCAAGTCCACCACCTTGTGTCGCGACCCAAATACTGCCGTTGTGATCCGAAACGATAGATTTAATGCTATTGTCGGAAAGAGAAAGGCTGTCTTTAGGGTTGTTTTTGTAATATTTGACTTCATAACCATCATAGCGCAATAGTCCGTCAGAAGAGCCAAACCACATATATCCCAATTCATCTTGTGTGATACAGGTGACAGATAGATATTTCATCTCTCGAACATGATCCAAATGACTAAATAATATGTCAGTTGATTGAGCCTGAATATGATTAATTGTCAATATCAGTACCGCCAGAGTTGTAATAATGCTTTTCACTGTTAACGATTTAATAATTAATATTCTGTAAATACCAATATTTGAATGACCATTTGTCAAATCATTACTTAATATATTAAAAAATTGGGACTTAATACTTCAACAAAAATAAATCTAATTAAGGATCAATTTTATCGGTTTTATTCTTATATACTAAGAATAGGTTATTCACCTACACGATATGAGAATAATCTATTATTAGAAAATGAAATTTGAAGAGTAGTAAGTTTTTGTATTGAATATGGCTAGATTTTAATGTTAAATCTAGCCTAGATGCCCACTAATAGTGCGCTGATAAGTGGTTGAACATGAGTCTTTTTTCGGTTACATTGAAGCAATGCGCAGAGTGATCAGGGTTTAGAACATTGAGTATCTATATAGTCTCTATTTATCTAATGATTAATCTTCTTGTTTGCTGTTGTTGACCTTGTTCAATGATTACTTGATAAACCCCAACTGGTATGGATGATCGTAGATTAATGCTGTAATCATACAATCCCAATACGGGATTTGCCTCTTGCCTATGGACTAAGTTGCCCATCATGTCAATAATCATAACTTGAATATTTGCAGTTTCATCACCAGTAACCAACCTCATATTGATGTTCGCCACATTTGTTGGGTTTGGGAACAATATTGCATCCAACCCTGGATAGAATCCGTCATTATAAATACTGATCGCTGGATAAATGGTCTCTGTCCCATCATAATCTATTTGTACCAGACGATAATAAGCTGTTCCAAAATACGGATTATTATCTGTGATTCTATACTTCGTTTCTTCATTGGTAGTGCCACTGCCTGTTATTTCATCCACATACTCATAGGTAGTTAGATCAGTCGAACGCTCAACGATGAAGTAATCATTATCCTTTTCTGATGCTGTCACCCACACTAGTTCTACAGTAGACGCTACGATAGCAGCATCAAAACTAAGCAGTACAACTGGTAGTGCAGTTCCATTGATTCCAGCAAACGAGAAGGTGCTAGAAGAAAAGTCTGTTGCTACCTGTGTTGTGACCGAACCATCGGTATTTGTACCTGATGAGCTACCTCCAAGATTGACCCATTGGCTAGCAGTAGGCCCGTTATAGATGGCGATACGAACATTTCCTATTTCTCTTACACCCATCCCTGCTGTCGTTCCCATTTCAAGATTGGCTGTGTTGGCACCACTTGGCGTTATTGACCAAGTATTGAGATCGGACAGTTCTACCAACACACCATAGCCAGTGTTGGTCGTAACATCAATGGTTGCAGCTTCATTAGCGTTGGATCCAGTATATTCTGCAGTCCAGTTTTGTCCGCCAGTGCCTACCCCTATGATTTTAGCATATCCGAATCTTGAAGTAATCCCAATCGGGAAAATGAAATCAGCTGCGAGTGCAATATCATTTTTAGTTAATGGACCGTTGACATAACTCGTTGTACTACCACCAGAGATGGACCCCGTCGAGGTGATCGTCAAGGTATTGTCAATATCTGTTGATAAGTCTCCTGACGTCAAAGTCAATATACCATCAACTTCTACGTCATTGCCACCGTCCACTATTGT
This sequence comes from Reichenbachiella sp., assembly GCA_051531955.1. Classification (GTDB taxonomy): domain Bacteria; phylum Bacteroidota; class Bacteroidia; order Cytophagales; family Cyclobacteriaceae; genus Reichenbachiella. The sequence continues at coordinate 3,681 of JAOPTS010000134.1, read as the reverse complement.
GATACCTCCAGAAAACTTGTTAATAGTTAAGCTATAGAAGGATTCAGTACCTGTGTAGTCCCCTAGTATACTTTGGTCAACGGTACCGTTTGCATTGAAAACCGTGGTGGTGGCATCTACTGATAATACGCCGGTAGTTTTATTCAAGTCACCTCCAAAACTAACGCTTGAGCTGTTGGCTCCCGTTATAGTTCCGTTGGTCAAATTAATACCACCGTCAACAGCAATACTGCCATTGGCTCCCAATACTAAGTTGCCTCCGCTGATATTTAGATTACCATTGATGGTCAATGTGTTGTTGCCAAGGCTAATAGTACCAGCACCTAAGTCGACATTTCCATTGACAATGTAATTGGAATTACTTCCAAGGTTCAAAGTTCCTGCAACTGTGAGGTTGCCCTGTATTTCCACATCTACATTAAAATCGTTGTTGAGCGAAACCCCAGTTTGAATTTCCAAATTGTCGCAAATTGTGATATCAGTATTTGGAAATGATTTTGTTCCTCCACCCATTAACAACAAACTTCTTACACTGGCTATTTCGTTAGGAAGGGTATAATTGTCTGAATCATTAAAAGCCAATGTACCTCCTGTAGCACAATTAAAGAATTCATCATACAAACCAGCGGGTAAATTACCATTGCCCGAAATGACCAAGGTGCCATTACCCGAAACACGACCTAGCCTTTGGTTTGAAGTTGCTGAAATAGTCAACGTGCCATTTATGAGGGTTCTATACGCTAGTAGGTCATTAGCATCCATGATAATCTCATCACCTGCTAGAATTTCAACAATTGCTCCTCTAGGTGCTGTGAGGTCCCAAGAACTATCATCCGACCAGTTGCCAGTGCCACCTAATACGTTGGAAATCACAGTCTGTACCTGATCTGGAATAGCGTCATCAATACCTGCAGTATAATCTCCACTGATTTCATCATCTGCTGCTGCACTATTGATATCAAAAGACAAGGTATTGCTACCATCTCTAGACTGGTAGTTAAATCCAGTGGATAACTTGTTCCAGTTGTCAGAATTGTCAGGCAACAATCTGCCAGTACCATAATTATCCAAGGTAAATGGAGAGGTCACATAAGCATCAGACCCGACATAAGTCATGGTGATATTGCCTAAGAAATCTGTCATTCCTATTGAGGTGATTTCCCAATAATATTGTAAGGCATTGTCTTGATCCACAAACTCTGGCACATCCACGTCTTCTTGAATATTTGGATGTGGTTCGTCAGCAGCTCTGACGGCTATGCTCGCGCTTGTCTGAGCATTTTGATCTACGCGAATCACAACAGGCGTGTATTTTGTGCCAGATCCAATTGGGAAGGTAAAAGTGTTACTTCCTAGTCCATCGGTATCCTCTAGATTGAAGGTTTTAATGATGCCAGCATCCGTAAAACTACGCCTGGTTTGAATCATATTGGAAGATGAAAACGCTGTGTTGCCATCTGCTGCATCTACAAATACAGCATATTCACTCATGGCCAATTCAAAACCCTGAATATCCAAAGAACCTGAGGTAAGCTTTACTTGTTCGGAAATGGAGATGTTGGCATTGATCGTAACATCAGAAGCGTTATTAATCTCCAATCTGCTATAAGCACCCGCTCCAGTGATACTCTGTGCACTAGCTCCATTCAACACAATACCTCCATTGGTTTTAGTCCCGTTTGTGTTGGTATGAATCGCAGCGTTATGAACAGTCCCTGTAACGGTGATGTCGTTGTTGTTGTCATCAAAAGTGCCGGAATTGATACTGAAGTCATTTGCTACTACTATGGAAGAGCCAACTGCAAGTTGAACCGTATTTGAACCGCTCTTATATAGGTTATAGAAAGTTGTTCCATTTCCTGTGACGACCTGAGCTGTACCGCCATTCAAAGTAGTTGCGTTATTATTGGATGTGAATGTTCCGTTATTGGTGAAATTACCATCCACATTGAGGTCTAAACCTGCCGCATCAAAAGTAGTATTGGCTTCAATTGTAAGCTCATTGTCAAGTGTTAATGATGTATTGATCAAAGTCAGGGTAGGGTAGGCACTTGTTGCTGAGGAATTATCAACAATCAAATCAGATAGATTGACCAAAGATTGAATAGATAAGTCATTAAACCCTGCGACAGTTGAAGCATCTCCGAATTGAACATTGGTGCCAGAGCCAATATTTGAAGTCGTTGGATCAAGGTACAATGAAGGTGTGGAAGCATTTGCCAAATGATTGGATATGATTATTGACCCACCTGTATAGTTAAATGTACTTCCCGAATTGGCCACACTGAACATTGGTTTATCTGACTCAGGTGTGCCTCCAGTTTTCGTTCCAATTATAGTCGTCCCCCCCGATTGAGTATAACGTAATACTCCACCTGATGTAATACCGGACTCTCTAATTTGAGAACCAACAAGTAATTGTGAAGTTCCGCTCACATCAATGGATGCTGAGCCTGAGCTAGAATACTCAATGAAATTATTGCTACCGCCATCCATATCCAATATGCCATCATTATCTAAAATGATAGCGCCATCCAATGTAATCCCTACATCCGTGCCAGTAACATTGACTTGTCCAAATGAAACATGAAGTGCTGTTGAACTTGAAATATTGAAGTCATTACCTCCTGTAGATAGGTCAATATTTATTGCCCCATCAGTAGCCCCATTGGTGTCATTAAGTATGAATGTACCATTCTGAAGTTCTAGCGCTTTAGTGCTGCCAGTGGTTGCACCATTAAGTGTAAAACTATCATTGAAAGTAAAACTATTTGTTTGATCAGTGCCCTTATTCAATATGACTCGATATAACTCAGGGATTGCAGTAGAGGTACGTGCATAGTTGTTATCGCTTTCTCCTTGTAATTCTAAGATGGCTCTTGGACTTACATCGTCCCCGTTGTATAGGTCCAAACTATAACCATTCCCAGCCCCATGAATAATGTCACCTTTTAGAATGATAGTGTGTTCCACATCATTTACTCCTAAATCTTGAACCACCATGTCTCTATCTTGAGGATTGGTGTAAGGATCAACCGTGAAATCAATATTTCCTTCGACAGTGACAGTGATAGGTGTTGCTGCGTCTGGAAATTGGAATGTTCCACCTATCCACGTTCCAATAAGTAAATCTCTTTTTATAGTAATGTTTTGTAAAGGTATGACGGTACCATTGCCTTGAATGATAATATCTCCATTGGTTGTAATCGCTTGGTCAATATTGTATGTATACGACTCCATCATGAGGGTAGGAATAGGTTCAGGGATATTGTTGAGTGTAGCATCTCCACCAAAAAACAAATAGTAGGATTCTTGATTTGTTCCAAACTCACCAAAGTCTCCGTTGACTACAGGGGCATCAGGCGCATCGAAAGATATCATACCGGTTCCAGAAACCACCCCCAATTCAAACGTGCCTGCAATATGAAACTGAAGTCTGGATACAGTTTCTGCATCTGGCGTAGGGTAGGTTATATAGTCGTGATCAAATTTTACTGTTCCCACATCATTGATGCCTGCGATAACATTCACTCGATGTAAATCTCCAGCTCCATCTGATTGTATAATAACTACACTACCAGCAGCAGGGACTTCTTGTGTACCAGTACCATCCTGAACATTCTTAGACCATGTAGCTGCTGTATTCCAATTGCCGTCTTGTCTCGAATAATAAATAGAAGG
>JAOPTS010000133.1:2355-3980 GCA_051531955.1 Reichenbachiella sp. | reverse complement strand
ACGATTGATACAGTGGCGTTGTAGCCAATTAAAAGCGATCATAATAAGTCACTTACATTTTCGCATCCTGCAATAGTTCTACCATTGACATATCTCCCCAAAAAATGGATATCATTAACTGGGCTTGTAATAGGGAGTTTGACACCTGATTTTGAATACTTTCTTAGAATGAGAATAGAAAGTATCTATAGCCATACAATAGAAGGACTATTTTGGTTCGACTTACCGTTAGGACTCTTACTTACTTTCATTTTTCACAACACAGTCCGCAACAAACTCTTTGACAATTTACCGAGTATTCTAAAATCGAGATTATCGATATATAAAGGTTTTAAGTGGAATGCACACTTTAAATTAAATTGGTTTGTAGTTATCATTTCAATTCTAATCGGAGCTGCCTCACATATTTTATGGGATAGTTTTACACATACACACGGATATTTCGTTGAAGCAATACCCTCGTTAACAAACACGATTACTCTTTTCGGTACTAACGTGGCAATATTGAAAATTTTACAACATTCAAGTACATTAATAGGTGGGTTTATAGTTGCGATTTCTATTTACAGACTACCTATGAAAGAAGAAGTTAGAATTAATCCAGAATGGAAGTACTGGTTAATTGCAATCATTCTGACTATTATAATTATTTCATTAAGACTATTAAGCGGACTTGAAATTAGGCAGTATGGCAACATCATTGTAACAATAATATCAGCAGGAATATTAAGTTTGATTTTAACACCACTGCTTTTGAAAGGGGATAAATAGAACTGGCTACAACATCACCTATCTCTCCATGGTGGTTACTGCTAGAGTTGAGGGCGGAGGTTTCTAGCAGCACCGGAAAATCTTCGCTTTTCCTCACATCGTTGAAAAAAGGTAGTGATGAAAATCGAATATTTTCCTAATTTGTAACCGAAACAAAATACATATCAAGCACCACGGAGGATAGCTAGGCGTTGTGGGGAATAGAAATGCGAACAATTACAGTCCTTCTTTTATCAATTATTTCATTTCAAGGTTATTCCCAGAAGGATACTGCTGAACTAATTCCATGGACACCTGAATACCATTTAAAATGGGAGGATTTTCGAGGTTCCAAAATTGATTCAATTTACGGAATGGCTGTGTCTTGTATTAGCATAGCAGCTAACTCTATCCAATATGGTGATAGTATTAGTTATCAAATAACGAACACCTTTAAGCCACAATTATCCTTTGTGGACAGTATCGTATTTGAACTTTACGAAGGGTCTCCAGAATTATTGGAACATGAACAAACACATTTCAACATCGCTGAAATTCACACAAGGTTAATGAGAAGAAAGTTGAAGGAGCTAGCCTCTACTAACACATTGACGGATGAATCCTATTCGAAAGAAATAGACCTTTTGTATGACATGCGTGATGAAATGGACAGCCTTTATGATAAAGAAACTGCACATGGAATTTTGCCAACTGAACAACTTCGGTGGCAGAACAAAGTGAAACAACAGCTTATCGAATTGGAAGACTACTATAGCTCAAACGTAAAAGAATAAAACTCCCCACAACATTACCTACCACTCCATGGTGATTACTGCTAGATTTGAGAGTATCAGTTTCTACCAGCACCGGAAAAT
>JAOPTS010000133.1:0-2311 GCA_051531955.1 Reichenbachiella sp. | reverse complement strand
GGAGGGTAGCTGGGCGTTAGCACCAAGTATTTATCATGACCGAACCAACAAAGAATTACGTAAAAGCAAGCGTGTCTGATAGAGCCACTGCTTTTATCATAGACCACATACTTATCACGTTCATTTGGGGTATGTCAACTTTCCTAATTGCAGGATCAGATATATACAAAGAGGACTTCGATCAAACAATATTACGAAACTCCATGTTCGCAACAATCCCTCTATTTTTTGCACTTTACTTCTGCAAGGATTTTATGAATGGAATAAGTCCAGGACGTTGGTTAACAGGAATTATGGTCAGAACTGATGACGCATGCGAACTACCTTCTAGAAGGAGACTTTTTATCCGAAACCTTTACCTTACTATCTGGCCAATAGAATACGTTGTTCTTTCTGCAAGTGATGAAGGCAAAAGGTGGGGAGATGAAAAGGTTAACACTGTGGTAGTAGATAACCCGTCAAAAGCCAAAAGAGTTTACAGAGTATCTGCTATTGCAATTGCTGCATTAGCCATTTTTTTCATTTATCGATATAATTCTAAGGCGCTTATTGAATCGTCTAATGCTTATGCAATAGTTAGTAAGCATGTTGAAACCAGCGATTTACTTCATTTGAAATATGGTGACATTATTGATATTGAAAGCACACGAAACAGCAAAATTGGCATCTCCAGAGGTTATGGTGAAGCCATCATAGAAATTCAAATTCAAGGCTCAGAGTCTACAAGCGTTCAAACATTTAACCTCGTTAAGAATCCTGATGAGCCTTGGCAACTTGTAGAAGAAAAAGGTGCTAACATTCAGTGATCAAATCATGGCAATTTAGTGGTGAATGAAAGATCTCTGCTTTCTGGAAGTCCCGCCAAATCTCAGATTTGTTCTATGGAAATAAAAAAGGGATAGCTCAAATCGGAGATTTGGCTATCTTGTAGCCGAAACTTAAACTAAATCAATAGCCACGCTTGATACTGTGGCGTTATGGACAATCGACTAAATGAATATTAACCCTTTCATTATCTGCTTTTCAATTCTCATTGGAATAGTTGGGTGTAAGCAACAACCACAGGTAGAATTTCAAGGCAAGTACCGAATTACCAATATTGATGAAGTAATGCATAAAGGTGCTTATAAAAATTGGATTGTAGAATTTGCGGCTAACAACATTCTAATATCTGAATACATGCATGACTCTGTCCATTATATCCAACTCGGAAAATGGAACAAAATAGGCACTGATAAAATTGAATTCACAGAAACAGGTAGCCCTTCCATCGGTCGAACAGTTTCACTTGCAAAACCCAACTCTTTTGGTATAATCAACCAGAATGAAGATACTATCAAATATCAAACTTATCAATCCGAACAGAACTTCAACATCGCTGGAATTCTAAATAAAGAATGGATAACATTAAACGATTCAATGGTATTTGGCTTTGATTCAATCCAAGTCCAACCGAATTATACTAATTATCGATATGAATTTAAAAGCGATTCCACTTATAATATTTTTCCATTTAAAGATAAAGATCGCCAGTTTAAAGTCAATTTCGACTCAACTTATATTCTATTAGATAACGTAACATTTTCAACAGATTTAATTAGAATCATTTCTGTAACACCTGATACATTGAAATTTTCCAGAAGAGACAATTTCGGCGAAATGAAAATGCTAATTTGCACAACAAAAAGTCCATAACATTCTGTGATCAAATCATGGCGGTTCAGCTGTAAATGAAAGTTCTCTGCTTTCTGGAAGCCCCGCCATATCTCAGATTAGCACTATGAATCAAAAAAGGGATAGCGCAAATCAGAGATTTGGCTATCTTGTAACCGAAACTTAAACTAAATCACACGCCACGCTTGATACAGTGGCGTTATCTACAACTAGTTATGTTACTTTTATTTATCGATCTGTGCGCCGTATCTGAAGCACGTATTTGACGAAACTTATCGGCGGTTTAAAGTGAAATATCAGTCGTTTCCGATCCTCTCTCTCCCACTCCATCATCTGAAACTTGTATTGGCGGTTTAAGCGAAAAATCAATCCACATTTCCAATTCCTGCTATCGTCCAAACTTTGAATTCGCTGTTTAAATAAGAAGCCGTTATAATATTTACTTCATATCATATTCTCGCTTCGGTCTAAATCTGTATTCACGCACCTGAAGACGATCTCAATCATTGAGCGTTTCATGTTTTGACTTTCGCTCCCACTCATTCGGCGGTCTAAACTTGAAGTACGTAACGTGTGGCGGGTGATTTTCACAATGGCATGGAAAAGTAGATAACAGTGCATATATGCGAATGCCCTT
>JAOPTS010000132.1:0-7707 GCA_051531955.1 Reichenbachiella sp. | reverse complement strand
ATAAGATTAATGGAGTACAACGTCCTGATATAGGGCGTGGTGTTTGGGTTGTAGTTTGTTTCGGTTGCAATATAGCCGAATCTGCAATTCGGCTCATATATTTTCTTAATGAGACTTATTGCAGATTCGGCGGGGATTCCAGAAAGCAGTGAGGTGTCGGATTCTACTACCACACCATGCATCTTATATCAAATGTTGTATGCCGTGCCTTTTTTCCTTTTGTAGCAGACTGTTTCGGTTTACCACCGTGCGTTGGGTAGCTATACTCTTTGACAAGTTTTGGATTGCGGGTGGCAATAGTGCGACTTGGCAATGTGTATGGCTGAGCAGGGTTGGCTGTTACTTAACGCACAACCTTTCCTAATACTTCTAGCAACTGTGGCTGATCCTCCAATGCTATTTTGGCTACAGAATAGAATTCGGTCATCCAATCGTCTATTTCGGAGATGGCTTGGTCTTTAGCTTTGGTAGAGTCTTGTGATTCTCCTTTTTCTAGTAGGTACTCTGATCTTGCGCTTTCCAGCTTGGCGACATGTGCCAGTGCTTCTGTGATGTTAACGTCTGAAATCTTCAATCTTTTCAGCTTGTCCTGTATTGGTTTGGAGTCATTGGATGTGCTGTAGAACTTTTTAACGGTTTCCAGCCACTTGATGTAGGCTTGTGGCAATGAGCCAGTGAGCGCCAATTGATCCAAAAGGGTCAGGTCTTTTCTGAATACAACTTTAGCCTTCTTTCTATGTAAAGTATAAGTGCTTTTGAGATCTTCTTTTAGGTTAGAGAAGTCTTTGTAAGCTTGGGCTGCTTCGTCGTCTTCGACATTGTTTTGATCGTAGGCGGTTCTTGCATCTGTTAAGATCTTTTTGCCTTGTTCGATCTCTTTTTTACCGAATCCGAGTTCACCAAGTGCTTCTGAGATTGTTTGGTTGGCGGATACGTTTTCTAATGCTACTCTGTACTGTTCCATAGTGGAAGCGTCGGATAATCCTGTGATTGAGGACATGGTGTTGGTTTTTAAATGGTTAGTAAAAATTTAAACTACACTAATATAGATGAAGTCTTGCTTTATCTACCATGGTTCTTGGTTGATTTAGTAGTCGTTCATGGGTTTTTGGTAGTCGTTGGTGTGTTTTGGATAGCCATTCTTTGGTTTTTATATGGCATTGGTCTGTTTTTGGACGTTCTTCGAGCATTTCTGATGGCCATTCATGGGTTTTTGGTAGTCATTGGTGCGTTTTGGATAGCCATTCTTTGGTTTTTATACGGCATTGGTGTGTTTTTGGACGTTCTTCGAGCATTTCTGAAAGCCATTCATGCGTTTTTGGTCATTGTTCTTCGGTTTTTGGTAGTCATTTGTGCGTTTTGGCAATGTGTATGGCTGAGAAGGGGGGATGGATTATTCATTGCGTTTACCTTTCTTAGTAATTCGTTTTACCTCTTTGTCAAAATCTGATTCGAACGTTTGATCTTGTTCTATTCTGAATTTTTGATATTCTTTTTCCGCTAATTGCTTAGCTACGGTTGCCGTTACTTTTCCTGCATCTTTTAAAACTTTATAGTCGTTGAATTGTAAGAACCCATCGAGTTTTCCAATCCAATTATTCATTTTCATGGGGTTTTGACGCTCGGCTTGTAGTTCAGCAAAATCCAAATACATGGTTACTATACGGTTGAGTTCTTTTAGTTCTTGTTCGTTGAGATAGTTTTTGGCTACTGCAATATCCGTCTTCAATACTTTGCCTTTTGGTGAATTCTTCCAAGTGTTTAATCCCATATTGGGTTTGTCTGCGTCTGCCCTGTCTTTTATTATTTCAGCTGCGGTATGTCCCGTGATAGCCCAGTGCAATTTGTTTTGTACTGTTTTATAAAAAGTCTGTGTGATTTCTGCTTTGGGGTCGTAATCAATGCTGCATTGGGCATATATGTCTGTGATTTTTTGATAAAAACGTCTTTCGCTTGCACGTATCTCACGGATACGTTCTAGTAATTCATCAAAATAATCTTTCCCAAACAGCGTATTTCCTTGTTTAAGGCGTTCATCATCCATAGCAAAGCCTTTGATGATAAACTCTCGAAGTATTTTAGTAGCCCAAATACGGAACTGTGTGCCTTTTTGAGATTTTACTCGGTAACCGACTGATATGATTACATCGAGGTTATAAAATGAGGTAGTGTAATCTTTGCCATCATCGGCAGTTGTTCGGAATTTCCGAACAACTGCATTTTCTTCTAATTCACCTTCTTTAAATACATTGCTAATGTGCTCACTAATGGTAGCTTTTGCTTTGCCAAAAAGCTCTTGCATTGCTTTTTGTGTTAACCATACCGTTTCGTCTTGCAAGAGCACATCTACCTTTACCTCTCCGCTTTGAGAGGTAAATAAAATAAAAGATGATTGATTGGGGCTTAAATGATCTTCCATGAGTCGATTATTTAAATATTTTGTGTTTGTTCAGTAATCCACTTTAGAGCAGTTGCTTCATCTTGCTCAATTGCCATTTCTACACCTTGTTTAGCTACTTCCAAAAGGTGTTCGCTTTGTTTTTTGAGAGAGAAGCTTTCTTCTACTAAATCCGCTATTTGTTGTTGTTTGTCTTTGTCAATAATTGGAATCAGGAAGTTGTCTATGTCTTTTGGATAAAGCTCTGCTTGTGCACTTCCAGCACTCAGTTTTTCTGTTTGGAGCCTGCCTACCATCGAATTTATTACAAATCCGATATAATGAGGGTTGTAGCCATCTTTTAATCGAAGAATATTAACATGATTACTACCTAAAGCCTTTTTGTCAAGTAAGTAGACTTGTGTTCGTCCAATGTTTGCACCTGTTGTGTAAGTCAGGATGTCATTCTTAAAAACTCTGGCTCGTTCTTGTGTCTCCCAGTAATCGGAACTTGTCCTTTCAAAATTGCCATAGTCCAAGGCTTGTTCCAGAATGTGCTTGCTATTAATGATATCTAAATCGCCAGCCTCAACATAAATGGGTTGAAGACCTCTGAAATTTTCTGTACGAATGTCGCCTATTTTTTCGAATGAACCTTGTTGAATCCTCTCTTCCAACTCATCGTATTTCACCTGGTAGTACTCCGCATCCAAGCGTCCAGATGCACCAAAGCTTTCTTTGAAGGATTTAATATTGGAAAGTTCATGGCTTGGCTCAAAATCAGTTAAGCCTATTTCATGAAAAAGAAGGTGCTCGGCATTTTGATAGCTTTGTTTAGATTGAAGTCTCGCAGATTGAGCGTCAATTATCAATTCTTCAATTGATTGCTGAAAGTGATTACTTAAACTGGGTATTCTAATTTTTTTTAAGACATCTAAGTTTAAACGTTGCTGTACTCCTCCATTTTCTAGTCGTTGAATATCAGTAAGGGCAAATTTTGTAATTAAATATGTAAACAGATAATAGGGAGATATTCCTTCGATATTTTTTATTATGGCTAATGCTCGATTGCACATAGAAGGCTGAAAACCTTTAGGAACAATCGTTATATCCCCAACTGTCCCCATTATTGAAAGTAAAATATCTTCACTCTTTATTAAAGATCTTTTGTTTCTCTCCAAATATGATTTGCTTACGAAAACATCACTGGTAACTTCTAAAAAGTTATTTGTTATATCTCTTGCTTGAAGATATCGGACTTCTCTTTTTTGATTTTCTGGAAATTTAGCATGATCTCCATCTGATATTTTAGCATAATTTGAAAGTGCTTTTGAATTGTATGATTTAAGAATTACCTCATTACTAAGAAATTTCTTCTTAAAGAATTCGCTATGAATTCGGAAATCCTCAATTGTATTTTTAACTTCAGAAAGTGATAATTCAACGGCTTCCAGCCCTTTTAATAATTTCCTATATCGGAATTCATTAAAAGGGCTTAGAGCTTTCCCACAAAAGAAAGTTTTTCTTTTGTGGCAAATTCTATGAAAGCTTCAGCGATTCCATCTTGGGTTAGTCCATCGTGGTTAAACAAATCATGTTTTACTACCAAATGTCCATGAGAATCTAAAAGGTACTCTTCCAAGTTGGCAGGAGTGGAGTCGTAGTTGTCTACGGGTTCGGCTGCAACACCTCCCTTACCCCTCTCAAGGAGGGAATCCCCTTCTTGAGAGGGGTTAGAGGTGTGTAAGTAGTCTTTCTTTTTTACAAAAATCTTTTCTCCGCTATTGTCCTTGCTTGACTCTTGCATGGTGGCAAAGAAGATTGGGTAATCCTCCACTTTAGGGCACAGTTTATCATCCCATTTTTGTATGAAAAGTACAGAAGTTTTAGTTCCTGTGTGAGGTTTGAAAACATTGCCATGTAACCCCACTACAGCTAATATTCTACATCTTTCAGCAATGTAATCTCTAATGGATTTGTCTGAACTATTGTTAAATCTACCTTGTGGCAATACAACTGCCATTCGTCCACCTGGTTTTAGAAAATCTAAATTGCGTTCGATGAATAGAATGTCTCTGCCTACTTTGGTTTGGTATTTTCCATTGGGCTTTTTGCCTAAGTCGTATTTCGCTAAAATTCTACTTTCTTTAATATCTCCTGCAAAAGGAGGGTTTGCCATCAATACGTCAAACTGGAAATCTCGACATTCATATACGTCCTTTTGCTCTACATAGATTTTACCATTTCGCTCTTCTTCTATAGATACCTTTTTTGCTTTAGGGTTTTTGAGCTGTTTTCTTAGGTTTTTCCATCCGTTTCCATATACATCTAGCCAGTTTGCATCACCATAGTTATTGTCCCATCGGTCATAATCCAGTGTGTTCATGTGTAACACATTGGTTTGTCCATCACCAGCTATCAAATTCAGTGTTCTTGCAACACGAACAGCCTTTTCGTCAAAGTCAATAGCGAATACTTTGTTTTGAACATAGTCGGTTTGTTCAGGTAGTTTTTCTTCTGCCGTAAACAAATGGCTTTTAGATAGCCCTTTGACTTTTAATTGTTTTTCCCAGACATGAAAGATGGAGTGAACAGGAAACCCACAACTACCCGCAGCAGTATCAATAACTGTTTCGTCAGCTTTTGGATCCATCATTTTCACGCACATGTCAATGACAAAACGCGGTGTAAAATATTGTCCTTTTTCTCCCTTACTACTTTTGTTAATCAGATATTCAAATGCTTCATCTACAACATCGAGATTGGAATTGAATAGTTTGATTTGTTCCAAAGAAGAAACACAAATCGCTAAGTGAGAGGGTGTCAAGGTTATTTTTGAACTTTCGGTAAATACACCTTCCCATTTGTCTTTTGCTTTTTCAAAGAGAGCTTGAATCTTTTGTTTTAACTCGGTTTCCGTTTCACCATAGTTTCTAAATTCAAGGTGTCTTGATTTATTTCGAGTACTTTCAAGCTCGTCATAGAGCTTAGTGAAAATCAATTGGAAGAGTTCTTCAAAAACATCAACACCTGCATTTGCCAAAACTTCATCTTCCATTTCGAGGATGAGGTCTTTTAAGGATTTACGCTCTTTTGAAAGTTTATCATTATCAATTAAATCTTGAATTGTCCACCGTTCAGTTAAGATGTCCGTTAGCTTTTCAGTAGCCTTTGGGATATTTGGAATGTCTTTGAAATAATTGGGATCTCTACGGTTGTAGTAAGAAATGGATTCTCCATTACTCCAAATTCCAATTGGTGCACCCGTTGCGTTACAATAAGATTTTAGCTGCTCTTTACCGTCTTTAAGTTTAGGCTTTTTCAGCTCAACCATAATAAAGACCGCTCTTGCATCCTGCTTGTCAAATATGACAATGTCTGCCCGTTTCTTTTCTCTACCGAAGCTTACAGCATATTCAATTTCCATCCGATCATACGAATAGCCGTATTCTTCATTGAGCACCATGAGGTAAAGTTGCCTTACAGCCTCCTCTGGCTTCAGTTGAATTTCCTTTCGTCTTACAAGGCAAGTAATTAAAGGAACAGTTTTGCCTCTGGTCTCTTTTAAAACAATTGACTCTTCCAGTTTATCAATTTGTGCTTGAGAGAACTGAGTTAATTTGTAATTAGAGTCTTTTAAAATATCTGATAATGTCATCTTCGGATGCCTATTTGTTTCTTTCTATTAATAATTCTTTGACTTCTACATTTAGTATCTCTGCAATTTGATATAAGTCTTCTAAACTAGGTTGTCGTCTATTCTGAACGTATGAGTTTACCATATTGTAACTCTTGTTCAGTTGTTCAGACAACTAGACTTGCTTGATTCCTTTTGCGTCTAATACTTCTTTTATCCTGTTCATTTTGGATAATTTTAGTTTTGCGTGAAGATACAAAATTATCTTATTCAATGATATGTTATTATCATCCCCCGAGCGTTGGGTGATTTTAGTTCTTTTGGTTTTTTGGGTGGGTTTTGTGCGTTGGGAAAAACCAAATGTGCTAAAATGTGCGGTGGGTTTTTACGCTGCACACATGGCATACAACGTCACTGTATCAATCGTGGCGTTTGGTTTAGTTTAAGTTTCGGCTACAAGATAGCCAAATCTCTGATTTGCGCTATCCCTTTTTGATTCCATAGTGCTAATCTGAGATATGGCGGGGCTTTTAGAAAGCAGAGATTTTTCGTTTACTGCCAAACCGCCATGATTTGATCACAGCATGTTATGCGCTTTTATTTATTCAGCTTAAGTAGTAATTCTACTGAGTCTTTGATTTTGTTTATTTGATTGAAATCTGGTGAAGATATGGTATTCGACAATCCAATAATTTTAGATGATGCATTTAATACATTCACACGCTTTGGTATTAGATTTAGTCTATAATAAAGTGCATAGAAATTAATTTTGAAGACCGTTCCACGAAGCTTCGCAGATAAGACCCGTAACTCTATGGACAACTTTTTCAATTCTTCAGAATTGTTTTCTGGGTAACCGAATTTGTTGGCGTTCACAATAAGAAAAGTTGCTAATTCACCTCTAAGGTTGTGTAGTTCATTTATTGGCTCAATATGAAATCGCTCAATAATTTTTGTTAGTCCAAAGATCGTAACGCCTCCAATTATTGTAAAGCTAGACGTGACTAGAATTTTAATTAGCTCATCCATTAATTCTTCCATCTGATATATAATGTTTCGTATTCATATTCTTTGCTGAAAGTTCGTAACGTGTCGTTACTTGTTGAGAGAATTTCGAGAACCTGTTTACCATGTTCAAAGAAGATCGTTAGTGTTCGGCCATCTAAAATATATGGCATGTCACCATCTCCATCATAATCAACTACATAATAACTGTCTTTCGTTAGCCAAAAATCAGCATGAGGTCCTGTGGGGTCTACCGTCCAAATACCAAAAAGTTCTGTGGTATCAACTTGAGTGTTCTTAAAAATAGGGCGGCTTGGTCTTCCTGTTGAGTCTAATTTTATGGGTGCTTCATCAATAATCAGCTCCTCGATGCTTGAAAGATCAACTGAGGTGTCGGATTTAAGAGGTTCTTCAAGTCCATCAATTTGATTAAGTAGTACAGAGTCTTGAAAACTTTCTCTTTCTAATTTGTTGTTAGAAGTTGAGCAACTATTCAGGACACAAATGATGATGGTAAATATGGTTAGATTTTTCATGATTCTTCGGTTCGCACGATTGCGCATAACGTCCGCGTATGGCGATGTGCCCCCCACGGTTTGATTAATGCAGGAAGTTAGGCGATCTACTCTCCACCACAAAAGATCGAATCTGAAATTCAGAAAGTCAAGAAAGTAATATCACCGAATGC
>JAOPTS010000131.1:0-36489 GCA_051531955.1 Reichenbachiella sp. | reverse complement strand
GGATGAACAAAGTTCTGCTCAATTATCGAGCTCTACTGATATTTCATCATCTATGGAAATCGTGAGTAGTGAAAACAATAATCCATCTAGTAGTAGTGAAATCCCACTAAGTTCAAGTCCTATTGTCTCTTCAAGTAGTAGCTCAATACCAATAAGTTCAAGCTCGATTGTCTCTTCAAGTAGTAGCTCAATACCCATAAGCTCAAGCTCAGTTGTCTCTTCAAGTAGTAGCTCAATGCCCATAAGTTCAAGCTCGGTTGTCTCTTCAAGTAGTAGTTCAATACCCATAAGCTCAAGCTCGGTTGTCTCTTCTAGTAGTAGCTCAATACCCATAAGCTCAAGCTCGGTTGTCTCTTTAAGTAGTAGCTCAACACCCATAAGTTCAACCTCTGTTGTCTCATCAAGTAGTAGCTCAATACCAATAAGTTCAAGCTCTATTATCTCTTCAAGTAGTAGTTCAACACCCATAAGTTCAAGCTCGGTTGTGTCTTTAAGTAGTAGCTCAATACCCATAAGTTCAAGCTCTGTTGTGTCTTCAAGTAGTAGCTCAATACCCATAAGTTCAAGCTCTGTTGTGTCTTCAAGTAGTAGCTCAATACTAAATAGTTCCTCATCCTATGGAACGGTAAGTTCCTTTACATGTGTATCATCAACTATACATACTACAAGTTCTACTATTGAAGTTATTTTAAATCCTGGCAGCCCTGTCTCTTCGACAGCTCACACACCACTATCATCATCAAATTATACTTTATCGAGTTCATCAGTGACCATTTCAGACCTCTTTTATAATCATGATAATAAACCAATATTATCAATATTATCTGCAGGTCAACGTCTTATTGCTATTCCTGAGGGGACACGGTCTTTCAGTATATATTCATCATTAGGAGTGAAATTGTATTCTACTACTCATTTCAATCACATGGAAGATATATATGAACTACCTATAAGCGTAAAACTTTCCGAGGGTATCCACTATATTAGGTTCTCAGTTATTGAAGAGTAAAACACAATAGAGCCAGAATGATATTGATTCATTCTGGCTCTATTGTTTATATAATGTATTGCTAAAAAAGATTCAGTTTGCACTGACAAATAAAATTATAAATAAATAAATAAATAAATAAATAAATACCTTGTGCCTAAAGCAATGCTAAAGGCAAAGGTACGCTATAATATAAGATTAAAGAAAGGTAACTTCACACTTACCACCAGCACACGCACTTTCTTGCTCATGGTTCGTATTGTCTTGATCTTCTTTGAAAAGATCCCATGGTACATCACTGTATTTACGACTTAAGTCACACCATGTCTTCCAGTTATGCACATCTTTTAAACAGTAAGTCATATTTCTAAGATCACCATCAAAATAGTTAGTCGCGAATTTCTTTGCACGACGCACCCAGTTTTTCTTATCGATAATACTCTGTAAAAATGATTTGATATCTTCATCAGATTGAGTATTAATGATATCTTCTGGAATCTCTAATTTGTCACCCATACCGAGTACACTATCACATGCAGCCCAAAGGTTATTATCAAAAGCATTAAGTGCATGAACAATCAAGCCACTTGCCATAAGAGATCCATCGCCGTGTAACTCTACGATTTCAGCAGGGGTATGTACGGTTGTAAATGGCGCTTGTGGGTAATCTTTATCTCCCGATGTTGGAAGAAGTGAAATACCTGCAAAGCAGTGACGGTTTTCATAAATATATTCTGTAATCTCGTCCCACTCATCAGGGAGAACATTAATAGTATTTGAAACGTTATGCGACAACCACGGCTTAACACACAGATCAACATTTTTACCGTGATCGATCCAGTTAAGTTTAGTCTGTTTTACGTGTTCAAGAAGTTGAATACCACTGACATCAACTTTTGTTTTTGATCCATCAGAAACTTCACACAAAAAGGTGATTACATCAGTGTTTCCACTAGAGTCCCACACTGATTTCTCAACCGCATGTGGATTGTAGCTTTTGAAGAAGTCGAGTGTTGCTTCTAATTTGTTTGCTTGTACTCTTCTGAAATAGCGTTTGGCATGCCCTGGGTGAATTCCTGATGAAGTACCAAGAATACACGATGCGCTCCCACTTGGTTTAACACAAGTAGTACGTGCCGCAGGATTAATTCCAATAACGGCAGCGATACGTTGATTCGTCTCATTAATTATTCGAGCGCCTTCTCTCTGAAGCTCTTCATCAAAAGCAATTTCAGGACGGTCCATCATTCCGGTCATTGAAACACCAATAAGTGCTTCTCTACGAATGATCTCTTCTGATACTTTACCGAGGTATGGAAAGTCAGTGTATCCCGCTTGGAACGTTCCAAGAATTGCACTTGCTTTACATGCATCAAGAAAGAGTTGTTTGGTATCACATGCTTTAATATTAATTTCGCACAAGTTACAGAACTCAATACCCGATTCACCTGTTTCCCAGTGCTTCGCGTAGAGTCCAATTTCTGCACATGGATTAAAGAGCATCTCTTTATCGTCAGCCCATACAAATCCTGGTTCACCAAACTCTTTTACCGAGTTCATGATATTTTTAAAGGTATCAAAACCAATTTCATTTCTCAGGAGTAACACTGAGTTGTTTGAACGGCCCCGTTGTGGGTTTTCAACAAACCAATTTCCTGTTTTTGCTTTAAGCATCTCGTCATCATCATGTGAGAAGAGGCAGATAGTTGCCGCTCTACGAATACCACCAGAAACGACAGCATCACTGAGATACATAAGGATATCATAGGCTTGAATTGGGCGAAGACGATCTTGCCCATTTTCAACAGCCTCAGTAAGGAGCTCTTTAACTTTTACTAAGCTCACACGTAGACCATCTGGTCCTGGTGCTTTAGTACCACTTGATTTAATATATGCTCCCGCAGGGCGAATTGCAGTATAATCAAAATGCACATCTTGGCCAGCATATTTACTATCGGTATCGAAAAATGAATTTACGAGTGCCCCCGTTGCATCAGCCCAACCTTCAATAGAGTCTTCAATAATATAGGTTGCTTTTTTGCCTTGTTTAACTTTTCGTAACTCGGGCAATTGTTGTATATGGTGTTTCTGAACTGAGAAACCAACACCGACACCACAGAGTGCAAGGTAGATAGTCTCTTGAAACGCACGTACCCGGTCTACATAAGTAGCAGAACAGTTATAGAGACGTTCGTGTTTTTTAAGGATTGCTGAGCCACCAAATTGGAGCGCTCTTTGTGAACCCAAAATTCTTTTTTCGAGCATGAGCCCTTTAGTAAATTCCCAATCTGATTCTATCATTGGAAATACAGCATCATACTTCTCTCTATGCATCTCCATTACACGATCCACCTGCTCAGCCCACGTCTCACGACGTTTAGATTCATGATTATAACGAGCATATTTCGATATTCTGGTGTATTCTTGTAATTCTTTTACTGACATAAAGACCCTAAATGTTTAGAAACCTATAGAATGCACGACCAAATAGGTAGCGTTAGATTCCTGTGAATAGTAATGTGAAAGCGACCCGCGTATTGCTCCGGGTAATCAATGTATAGATTTAATTTACAACTGCGTCTACAAGATATGGTACTCTATTAAAAACAATTTCCACAAGGAGAAGGGGTACCCAATGGTTCTTAATTGTTTTCATGGAGTTACAAAAGTTTAATGTGTGAAGTGCCCAATTTAACGTTTATATCTTGCCAAATTTGGGATTACAAAAGAATTTATTTCATGTGTAACATTAGTCGATTTCTATCAACATCAAGAATCGTAAATTTTACTTATTTTTCATCCTTACGGTCATTACTAAATTGCTTGTCGCAATTGATTAATAACCTACCGGATACACTTCCCTCTTCGGGGCGTGTTAGGAAGACAGCTATCCAGAACCTCTCTCAAAACAATCTAAATAAGGTTAAACAAGATATATATTTAGGTATTCCACTGGATAGCTGCAACCTTTAGGTGTCTTATAAGGTGCGTGAATCTGCATTGAGCATTTGAAACAGTCCCCGGTTTCTCGCTCTGATGTGAAGCAATATAATTACCGTCAGCTTACCAAAAGCTTACTTGCTGCAATTTTGTTTAAAAGAAATGAGGGAGCGAATTATTATTCAGATTCGATTATGAGATCGCAGGGTAACACGATACTATGTACACCATTCTTTATCCTATCAACTGGGATATTCATTTGGTGTAGCTTATCTTTAACGCCATTGAAGAATTTAGTAAAGTTATCACGGGTCTCTCCAAAACCAGGTATGTCATAGCGCATTTCTGCGTTTGTGATTGTATGATTTCCACTACCAAGACTCGTAAAGAGGTAATACAATATATTTGCCTCCTTGCCTTCAACCATTTTACCAGATAGAATAACCGTATCCCTAGAGATAAGTCGTACTGTTAAAGCAGGAACTAATGAAGCTTTCAAAACTGAGAGTTGTTTATTGAGTTGGTCTAAAAACACATCTTCGTCTCGAACCACATCGGGTACGGAATGATCGATGCTGTCTGAAAAGTTGGATACATTTACAATTTTATTCGTATCCTCTGAGTCTACAATATGAATAACATTATGCTCAGCGCCATAGAGTACATCCGCTTCAAACGAACATGATACTTTAGCTCCAACCTGATACTTTTTATCGAAGAGATACCCCATCGTTCCCTTCATCTCTTTAGGGAGTTGAACATCCTTATGCGCGAAGAATGAATCAGCACTCGTAAGTCGGGCAATACATTCATCATTTTTAAATAATCCCGAGCCCACTTTTTCGAGACTCTCAATACACTCTAATGGTTGCTTGGTCTCACAGATCATCATCGACCGTATCGGAAGTGGCATGCCACCACTCCGACCACTGTTTCGAATAATAGGCTCTATCCACAATCCATAAGGTATAATAGTACCAAACTCACTACTCTCCTCTCTGTATATAAACAGATTATGTGAATACTCACCTTCTTTGTATTTCACAATATTCGCATAACACTTGCCCGGACTAAAATATTTAATCGATTTAGCTAAGACTGTAAGAATAGCCCCACGACTCGTCCCTTTAAAAATGGTTGGGAATAGAGAAGGATAATTCAGAAAAAAGGTTTGGAAAAGTTTTGGAACCGGTATGAGGCCCCACCATAATCTCTCTAGATGACTGTAGTAAAATTCACTCCACGGCACTCCACGTTCTTCGCAAAAATTTGGAAGCTTTATAATCCACTCATCATGAAGACGTACTGACATTTTTGACTTATTTGAAAATAGGTAAGCTATGAAATCACCATCAAAACCACCATATTCATCCCATTCAGATGTACTGGGCACTAATTCCTTATAGACATCAATTGGATCAAACCGAGTAATGAGAGAACTAAAGAGCTCCCGGCATATAAGTTTATATCCATCAGTAAAAATTGCCAATCTATCCCCATACATTAGTGACAACGCAAATATACTCATTCTCTGTGAAGTAAGTGTTTACAAATAGCTTTGAATTCTAAAAAACTGACAATTTGATAACGCAAGCTAAATCTTCTAAAACGAACGATAATCCTCACCGAGAGGTAACAGATCACCAGTATCATCATAGAGTGACGCAGGCCACCCATGAGGGCTCTCTAAGCCAAACTGAAACCAGGCATGCCGTTCAAGGTATGGCAGCTCCTCCATTCGGGTAAATACCTCTTCCATAAAGGTTCGATATTCTTGGACTGTATAGGGGTTTTCATCTACAGTAGAAACACTCCAGTCGGCGGGAGCAAATTCAGTTACCCAAATTGGTTTTTGGTACATCTGGTAGGTATCATCTAAAAATTGCATAAATTCATCTGCATTGGGACGGCGGTACCAGTGCACTGCAATAAAATCGACGCGTAACTGACGCTGCTCAACACCTTCCATGAATTGAATCATCCAATCATTATTGGGGGCGGTAGTAGCAGGACTGCCTAGCCTCAAACCCGTAGCTTCTAGATAGGGCCACGCATCAAGAGCAGTCTCAACTGATATATTTGCCTGTTCTGGCCTATCCGGTTCGTTATATCCCAGCAGGTGCGTTACACCACTCGCTTTCCACTCGGGCAACCTGTCGGTTATATCTTGTTCAGTATCAGCCCCCCATCCCCAAACCATAGGAACAAACTCAATTGCAGTATCCAAAACATCCTGGTCCCGCCACATTGACCACCGATAATACCAAGAGGTTTTCAAATCTACTAAATCAGGTCTATTTCCTGCATAGGTAGCCAGACCCATACCCTTCTTGAATGAATGAGTAGGAATAATTAAAGATGAACTTGAAAGCAAAGCTTCACTCGATAACTCAATTATAGATGAAGTCACTTCACTTGATTCACTTGATTCACTTGATTCACTTGATTCACTTGCACCACTAATGTCTGTAGCCCCAGAAGATTCTTCATCAGCATTAGAAGATCCCGAACTATCCACACTGTTTTGAGAAATAGATTCTTGTGAGCCGCTAGACTCTGTAACCATACTCGATTCAGGTTCTGCTTGGGAACCATTTGAATCCCCTTGGTTACTCGAATCTCCGGACTGATTCAGATCACTTGAAGAGCTATTCGTCTTCTGATCAGTTGAGCTATATGACTCATTTAATGCACTCGAAATTGTGGATACACTCTCACTCATACCATTGGTACACCCAAGTATACCAAGCGTCACGGCCACCACCAGAATAGCGCTTTTTAAAAATATTTTTTTCACTATGTGCTCTCATCATGCAATAGAGGACCTTATGGAGAAAGTAGATTATTTTGCCAAAAGCATGAGGCCTAAACTCTTACTCAATCAGTTTATCTACTGTTTTTGCTTATTGATACTTTAGTGTATATTACTCAATTAGAGGTAAGGAAATCGATCACCATTAGCACTGAATAATGCTATAATTGATACCCCCGTAGAATAATACTGCTCTATTCCATTATGAGATGATATACCCTGCCATGAGAACTGAACACGATGATTCAATTTAAACCGTGTTTTTACCATTGTACTTACAGCATAGGCCTCTCCAACCCCAAATGCATCTCCTTCAAATGCTTGGAGGTTCACACCAACTCCAATAGTCCAATCTGGAAGTGATTTCATGGGAATTGCATAGGCAGCCACCCCTAAGTCTAAAAATGCTTTTAAATCAGAAGTAGTCTCTTGTATCGGTTTTTGAGTTCCTGAGCCAGCAAACAAGTCACCATCTCTGTCTATTAAAACTCCTGTATAGCTAACACGTCTTTTGGCTAAACCTACTCCAAATGTTCCTGTTAAGCCCAAAGGATATATGTAGCTCCCCCCTTGTACGCTTATCATACCAAATCCCCCAATTTCACTACCGCCGCCTTTTACCCGGGCACCAATAAACAGGCTTTTATATTTTTTATATGCAGCTAACGACGCTTGAACGGTATGGCGATTTTGTATAACCAATTCATTATCATCCTTTACTGAAGAGAATCGCACGCTATCACTAAAACCAGAGCTTGTGGCTCTAAACTGGTTCTTACTTTGTAGAGTATACGTAGCAGATAATTCAATAGGTTGATCGCCTACTGCAGGAGAGACCATTTCAGGTTCAGATACTACTCGTTCGATAATAACATCATTAAGAACTAATTCTGGACGATTCGACATACTCCAAACCCACACTACAGATATTAAAATCAATATAACACTTCTCATATATGCCTCTCCAATTTTCCTATTAAACGTAGGAGAGTAGGGATGTGTTACCAGAAATTGTATAAAAAGGTTTTAAGGAGTACAGTCCGATTGGGTGCTACAGATTGCTCTAACTACTTACTCATCCATTTATCGAGAGCTACAGTAATACCTCGCCAAATGAACTGTTTCCTAAAAAAGCTTATTATCATTAGGACGGGTTGAAGCATCAACATCAGCGGTACATACACGAGATGTCTTTTAGGTAAAGTATGACTCCCATTTAAAAACCGGTATTCATTTATCATTAACCCTATTCCCTCTATACAAATACCGAGCAGGAGTGCAATGAAATAGGTGGTAGGAATAGTATATACCATTGTCAGTATGATTAATACATAGATTAGTATTGGAGCTAAGAGACTGAGAATGAGCATGGAAAAACTATAGGCAAATGTTTTACGGTCTATTAAATGCATTATGGCACGAGGTAACATAAGCCATCGAATAATTTGCTCAATTACATCCGTAAATGAAGCACTGTATTTATTTACAACGATTGGTTCATTTGACAGATGTACTTTTTTACCTTTTCTACCATAATAGGTTCCTAATGAGTGGTCATCAGATGCTTCTTTACGATTGTTATACAGGGCTTCTTGTGTAATGTGATCTACAGGGTGAATCAACATACTTGGACCAATTGCAGTATTAAATTGGCACCAAATAAATCCGCCTGCATAGAGTGAAAAGTTACTGTAATCAGTAAATGAAGCCAATAGTGATTCGGATGGTTGTTTTGCATTGGCATACAGCGGTATACTAAATGACAAATGACCCTTGTGAGATTTAACTCTCCGGGTTAGATAATTTCTATCGATAGAAGTATCACTATCCATAAATAAAAGTGCTGAGAATGATGCCGCTTCAAATCCCTGGTACATTCTCCAGTTTTTATCGTACCACTCAGCAGCGCGCTTTTTAGTTTCAATAACTTTGATATTATCTGAAATAGCACTCAACCGTTCACAGTTTTCTTTGTCTGCAACAACAATTATTTCAATTTCGGCATTATAATTTTGATCACATAATGAGTTTAGCAAAGCCTCAAGAGAAAGATCCCACCCTTTGAGCGGAACAACGACTGATATATCTACCAATTCAGAAGTATGATCATTACTACACTTTGGCATCCTTGAAAATCGGATATAGATGAGCAACCAGCGTAATAACAGAATAAATGGGACACACCAAATAATAGTTTCTAAAACACTTGGAATCATATTTCATCTCTCTCTTCAATCACTAATAGACGTTCGACTCTTTTTAATTTTGCCAATGCCTTGGGTGGTAGATAATCAGTAAAAACTATTTTGGGTTCCACTATAGATGACTGTTCCAAAAGTTTAAATACATTTTGTTCAATTTTTATTTTCTCTTGTGGAATATCTAATGTATTTGATTTAAATAGAATAGCAACCTCTACTAAATCAAGGCTTTGTTGAATGATCTTATACTCTGCTATTGCATCACTCGCTGTAATAATAGCTCTTCTTAGAAAATCAGGATACAGAGTGGCCAAGGCATCACCCTGTAATGATCTAAAATAAAATATGTCGTCACAACGCCCCTCAACACACTCTAAGGCAGTTAATACCGATCCACATTCACACAGCGACCCTTTTCTAGTAAGAATATCATTTAATCTATATCTGATTATTGGTTGGGTGATTCTGTTCAGGTCAGTAATAATAGGAATAAATTTATTCGGGGAACCTTCAATAAACTCTTTTTCGATAATCAGTAGATCCTCATTTAAATGAAGCGTCCCCTTAGAACAGGTATAACCAATAAACCCTTCTGTAGCTTGATAGATTTGGTGAATAGTTTGTTTAAAAACATTTTTTAAATAGAGTTCATCTAAGGGATCAAGTACCTCAGCTACTGAAATTATTTTTAAGGGCGATATTGACAAAGAGCCTAATTCTATTGATTGTGCTATCTGCTTGAGAATTGAAGGAGGTGCTATAACCAACGTCGGGTTCATTTCTTTGAGTCGTTCTATATGTTCTGGAAATGGTACGATCATATCAAAATAATTAAATGAGATATGGCCAGCATTTGAGCTTTCATAGAGGTTACTATTTGAACGGAGAAACAGGGCGATTCGATGTTTCTGCAATAGTGATCCTGGAAGTACTTTTGCAAACATCTTACCTGCCCAGAGAGCTTCCTCTTTAGGGGACACAAGAAACAAGCCTCTATTACCACTAGTGCCTGACGACAGCCCGACAGTGCACCCATTTATTCTACCATCAAAAGATCGATTCTCTTCAGATTGTATAGCATAGTCAAGTGCTTGTTCTTTTGATACTCCCACAGTATTAATATCATCGAAGTGAGTCATCATTTTTTCTTTTGTAAGAATCCCCACTTCCGCCTCCCAATTTGAACGGTTGGCGTATGCAGATTGAAAATACTGAGATTTATTTGAAACAGTTTTTAAAAGGTTTGTTAATTTCCGTTGTTGGTACTTTTCAAGTTTTTCTCTGGAAGTAAACTTAAGAATATATTTTGTGGTAAAGTAATTGTATAGTACTGTTATAATTTTCATAGGCGTGGAAGATGAGAATATGTTTCGGTGCAGTGACAGGGCACAATAGTTAATTCAGGAGCATTGATATACAGCTCGTGAAGTTTTTGTATAGTATTGAGATACTGTTTTTTATTATCAATAATGAGATAGGCCAGCGGGTGTACACTGGTAAGATGTTTAAATTGATCTTCTATCCAACATGCATCAGATACGAGCAAATACTCACCAGCATCACCCTCCAAAAACAAACCCATATGACCAGGTACATGCCCAGGAAGAGGCATTCCAACAAGGCTCCCATCATTAAAAATATCCCATGACTGCTCTATTGGATTAAGTCTTGAACCACACTCTACAAGATCTGCCTCGACAATAGTATTGGATCGTTTTTCAAAGTCATCGGGCAACAGGTCTTTTAAAAAACCATTCTTCACCTGCCGAAAGCGATGAAGTGAAACAACAGAATCATATGCTTCATTTAAAAAATGATATTTGGCTGAAGGAAAATCACGAATACCTGCAATATGATCGGCGTGAAAATGAGAAAGTATGATATGCTTAATATCTTCTTGAGCGATACCATGTTGTTTTAATTGATAGGCAACAGTGTTATGGTGATTCACAAAAACCGGAGTTAACAACGCATATAATTTTTCAGGAAAGCGAGAAGTCGCAGTATAAAATGCTTCAGAATAACCTGTATCAAAAAGAATATACCCTTTGCTTGGATGTTTAATCAGAGCAACGGTAGCAGGAAAAAGGCGTGGCTTGAACGATCCGCCTTTTTTCACAATAAACTCGGGATGGGTGCAATACCCTGCTTCGATAAATTTAATGTCCATCAATACTCTCTGTAGTATTCCACCATTCAACAAACCGTTTGGTTCCCTCTTCCACTGAAACAATAGTTTTATAATGAAGATCTGTTTGAGCTGCGGTTATATCTAATGTTCGTGAATGCCCTAATACCGACAACGAATAAGGCGTCAGTATCGGTTCTTTATTAGGTAAAAGAAATTGATGTACTTTTTCTAGAACAAAAGCCAAACCATATGCAATAACATAGGGAATCTTCTTTTTCCGCATCTGAATATTCAACGAGCTAAAAAGATTTTCAAGAAATGCCAGTAACTCTACCGGTGAACCGTTGGTAATATTATATTTTTTACCTGAATATTTTACCGGCGCCACCAAAGCGAGCCGAATTGCTTCTGCAACATTATCAACATAGGTGACATCTAACACTGTAGGTTTTCTATTAAAAACAGGGATACCCTTTTTTTCATTTGCATCAATAAGCCGTGGAAAAATAGCTGGATCTTCAGGCCCAAATATAGCCTGAGGTCTTAGGGTTATTACAGAGAGTCCCTGAGTATAGGCCGCATCTACTTTCTCTTCGGCAAGAATTTTTGTTTTTATATAATTATTTAACGAACGAGATGGGAGCGAAATATTTTCTTTAATATTAAATTGATCAGAAAAACAAGAATAAATACTTGGAGAGCTTATGTGTACCAAACGTGAGATCTTCGCTGTTAAACACGCTTGAATAACATTTTCGGTTGCTATTACATTATTGCGATAGAATTGACTATAGCTGCCCCATGAACTAGAAAGGGCCGCACAGTGCACAACCATATCAACCTCTTTAATTACCTCTATCACATTTTGTAATTCTAATAAGTCGATTTTTTTAAAAGCAATGCCATCCGATTGAAGTGCAGCACCTATCTTCTCATTTCTACCAAGTGCTGTAACGG
Organism: Reichenbachiella sp.; assembly: GCA_051531955.1. Taxonomy (GTDB): domain Bacteria; phylum Bacteroidota; class Bacteroidia; order Cytophagales; family Cyclobacteriaceae; genus Reichenbachiella. Next base: position 24,460 of record JAOPTS010000131.1, on the reverse strand, counting down.
TATACCCCTTATTTTTAAGATAATAGCATGTTGCTTTCCCTAAAAAACCTGTACCACCAGTAATAAGTATGTTCATATCACCCCTGAAATTCGAGGATATGTGCCGAGAGCGCAACGCCCGCTCCGGTACCGATAAGTAAGAAACAATCGCCTTTAGCAAAAGTACGATTCTGCAATGCTTCATGAAATGCTGTTGGTATAGAAGCAGCGAGTTGGTTGCCATGATCTTCGAGTATATCCACCCATCGATTTGAAGGAATAGGGATTTTCCTTTTAATTAAGTTTAAAGCCGCTCTACTCGCCTGATGGGGGACTACTATAGAAATATCTTCGATAGCGATTGGTACATTGGAAAACAATGTTTTTAAAAATGGCTGTAAGTGCTTCAGTGTTTTCTTAAATAGTTTTGGGCCATTCATAGAAAAGCAGTATTCATCATGATTATCTACAGTATATTTTTTTGGGGGCAGTGTATTGCCTCCTCCTTTTATACCGCACAAATCCATTCCATCACTATAGGTCTCCATATGAGATGCCAGTATCTTAAACGATTGCCCCGACTCAGGCGGCCCTATTACATAGGCAATAGCACCATCGCCAAAAAGTGCCGCACTTTCTAAATGGTTTTTGTTCAAATGTTCATGTGCGGTTTCGGCAGTAACAATTAATACTTTCGAATAGCGTCCCATACTTATTTGTGATACCATCAAATCAAGAGCGGTCAAAAAGCTTAAGCAAGTGGCGTTTATATCAAAACAGGCTACTCCCGACGCTCCAAATCCCATTCTATTTTGGATTACTGCAGCGGTGCATGGTATCGGTCTCTCGAAAGAAGTAGCTGCAAACACTAGTACATCTAATTCACCAAATTGCATATTGGCATTATCTAAAGCTTTTTGAGCAGCCTGAGCCGCCATATCGGCAATAGACTCATTTTCCATATAGTATCGGTTTTTAACTCCGGATTTTTTAAAAGAAATTCCAGGTTTTACATTCAGCCATCTGTCTAGATCTTCTGAGGTTACGTTTTTACTTGGAAGGTATTTGCCCGTCCCCAGTATTGAAAATGTTGGTTGCTCTCTCATTTCTGCTATCCAAAAAATAAATACTGCTCAACAACTCAAGGTTTATACGTATAAGGAGTATATAACCATGGGTCATTACATATTTTGTATGGATTGCAAATATAGTGAATTTCTCTAGAAATACCTTTCGAAATAGACTACGTGTGACCCACTTCACACATTCCTAAGAAAAGAAAATAATCTTTCTAACTTTACTACCATGATTATAACACTTTTAGTATTCGCCCCCGCACTTCTTTACACAATAGCCCTACTGTATTTAATTTTTGGAGTTATTCATTTACGAGATCGCCGCAAACTAGACAACCGACTACCGAGCATATCAGTTATTGTCCCTTTATACAATGAGGAAGAGCATGCTCTTATAACTCTCAATGCTTTGGCACAACAAAACTATATCGGCGACTGGGAGGTTGTTTGTATTGATGACCGTTCAACCGATAAAACCTATGCAATTATTAAAAATTTTTGTGAAGCAAATAGTAAGTTTTCATGCTACTCAATAAAACCTGATGCGCCCTATGTAGCATCCCCAAAGAAACGCGCATTGGAAACAGGCTTTTCACATGCGCACAATGAAGTATTCATGAGTATTGATGCCGACTGTATCCCAACAATAACCTGGCTAACCTCAATGTCTCAGAACTTTCACAGTGACATTGAAATTGTTCAGGGCCCGAAACAAATACGCGGTAATAATTCACCAGTAATTCTATACCAAAAAATAGAAACACTTGTTCTCACTCTTTTAGAAGGCACTCTTTTCACGTTAAAAGTCCCTATGATTGCAAGCGCACCATCATTAGGATACCTACAGAGTCTGTATAAAAAGGTAGGTGGTTTTAAAAGCCAAATGCACTTTACTTCTGGGGACGATGATATGTTAGTACAGGCCATGAGTAAAAAAGCTAAAGATTATTGTTACAATCTAGACCCCAAGGCGATTGTTAAAACAAGTGGCGTCCATTCACTCACCACATTATTTAGTCAAAGAGCACGGTGGTGTAGCAATGCAACTCATTATGATAACAAATGGTATATCTTAATTATTTTTGCAATCTATGGGTATTTTCTATTTCTGTTTACCGCTCCTTTTCTCTATTTTATTATAAATCTACCGGCTGAATTAGCGTTTGGTCCATGGATAATAAAACTGATACTCGACATGATTTTCTTATTTATAGGAAGCGGTAAGTTAAAGAGTAGAAAACTATTAATCTGGGCACCATTTGCATTAGTATTCAGTCTCCCTCTCCTACTTTGGGCGATACCTGCTGGATACTTCAAATTATATACATGGGGTGGACAATAATTGCATACCCTCTAAATACTAATCTTAACCCCAAAGTCGACCTCAAAAAGAGGATGAACATTTGAGAAACTATCAATAAACATTAATGGAGTTGCGCCCCCCAAATACAATTCCCCATACTTAAAGATTTTCACAGCCACCTGCATTGCAGGACCGATATAAGAAGTTCTTACCTGCCTTGATACGTCATCGGTCTCGTGATCTAAAAAGAAATGTGCCGTTTTGGCAAAACCACCTATGCGAAAAGCCACACCTGACCATCCTCCATCATCAACACTTTCTAACCCATAATACCCTTGAATACCATAAGAGACCATACGACTCGTAAGCTACCACTATTTATATAATTAAACGATTAGTGTAATTGACACCACAATACGTGAGCGAAGTCCCTATTTCACCTTAAAAAGGCCATCTATTGCACCTCAAACTATTTAATGATACACTATAGATTCACAATACCGGTTACGAACTAATGAACGGATTTGAATGTACCAACCCCTATTCTGGAGAAGTGCTTAAGAAGTACCTCTATCATGATATTGAGACAATCAAAGAATCGTGTTCTGAACTCAACAATTCTCAAAAGAAAGTCTCTGCTCTTCCCGTTGCTGACAGGGTTCAAAAATGCAGAACTGCTCTTACCTATTTTAAAGCGCATGCAGATGCTATTGGATTATCGATCACTCAACAGATGGGTCGCCCCCTCGCACAAGCTATTGGTGAAGTTGAAGCCATGCTCGACCGGGGGTATTGGCTCTGTGATAATGCTGAGCAGATACTATTAGACGATGGTATCGAAGAGAAAGAAGGATTCTACCGTGCGATTAAAAAAGAACCACTTGGGTTAGTATTTATTATTTCAGCGTGGAACTATCCACTGCTCATTACTATTAATGGGCTCCTCACCAGTATCTTATGTGGCAACACTGTTTTATTGAAACATGCCCAAATGACCACTGAAATCGGGTCCCATTTTGCGAAAGCATTTAATAATTCATTTGAAATGGAAGTTGTGAAGCATTTGATAGCAACCCATGACCAGTGTGCCGATCTCATCAAAAATAACACCGTAGACCATGTGGTGTTTACTGGATCAGTTGCTGGAGGGCGTTCGATTTATCAATCAGTGGCACACACTTTTATGGATTGTAATTTAGAACTCGGCGGAAAAGATGGCGTGTATATTGACGAAACAAGCGACCCAATAGCCGCTGCCGATGCTATTGTAGATGGTGCATTTTATAACGCCGGCCAATCATGCTGTGGACTTGAACGAGTATATGTTCATCACTCAATCACCTCTGAATTTACGCAACGCTGTGTAACGAAAGCTCAAGACTATACCTTAGGTGACCCTATGGATCCTTCAACAAATATGGGTCCTATGGCTGACCCAAAGTGTATTCCTTTATTGGAAAAGCAAGTCTATGACGCCCATGATAAAGGAGCAGAAATTCTCTGTGGCGGGGGCTATCAAAAAATTGAGAGCGGTCTATTTTGGGAGCCCACCGTACTGGTTAATGTCACTGATGATATGCTCATTATGCAAGAAGAAAACTTTGCGCCACTCTTACCTATTCAAGAAGTTACCAGTAGAGACGAAGCTATCGCACTACTGAACCAATCCTCCTATGGTCTTACTGCATCTATCTTTACAGAAACCCCTGACACCGCTAAAATATTTGCTTCAGAAGTAGAAGCAGGTACCATTTTTCAAAACAGATGTGACTTTCTTGATCCTGCACTCCCATGGACAGGCTACAAAAATAGTGGTAAAGGCTCCTCATTATCACAGTATGGATTTATGCATCTCACAAAACGTAAATCTATCCATTTCAAGAATGGAGGAGTATAACGTGCAAACAAAAGAAGAGATTTTAAAACGATATACGAGCGAAGGAATTAAATATATTAAACTAGGGTTTGTGGATATTGATGGTGTTATCCGAGGCAAATATATTAGTCTCGAAAAATTCACTTCTATTTTAGACACTCATGCAGGTTTTTGCGATTGTGTTTTAGGATGGGATATTGATGATCAACTCTATGACAATACTTCGTTTACTGGATGGCATACCGCCTACCCTGATGCCCTATTTCAAATTGATCTCACTAGTGAACGAATGCTCAATGAAAAGCATCCCACACCTTTTTTTCTTGTAGATTTTGTAACCAAAGACCAAAAAGAAAAAGAATATTCTCTCCACCCTATCTCACCAAGAACGGTACTTAAAAAAGTTATTGAGAAAGCGCACTCTATGAATATTGGCGTGACCACCGGCTTTGAATATGAATTTTTTGTATTCAATGAAACGTCTCATTCCATACGCGAAAAAAACTACACGAATCTCACACCACTTACCATGGGCAACTTTGGATACTCTGTATTGAGAAATTCCACAGAATCAGACCTGTTTCATGATCTCCTTGAATATACCGAAAAGCTTAATATCCCCATAGAAGGTCTGCACTGCGAAACAGGTCCTGGAGTTATTGAAGCGGCAATTCACTATGCAGATGTATTAAAATCATGTGATGATGCGGTACTCTTTAAGACATTCAGCAAAGTCTTTTTTCAACAACGAAACCTCATCGCTACCTTTATGGCAAAATGGTCTATGGAGCACCCCGGACAAAGTGGTCATATTCATCAATCATTGTATGACCTAGAAACGGGTGAGCATCTCTTTTATAATCCTAATGCCTATCACAACATTAGTGATACATTGCGGTACTATATTGGCGGACAACAGCGCTATCTCAAAGAACTCCTCCCCCTTACCACTCCCACTATAAATGCCTATACTCGATTAGTTAAAGGGGCATGGGCGCCAACATCACTCACATGGGGAATAGAAAACCGCACTACTGCCCTGAGAGTAATACCCGATAAATCAAGTGCACAAAGGCTCGAGTTCCGTATTGGCTCAGCCGATGCCAATCCTTTTTTGGCAGCGGCAGCAATCATCGCTGCGGGCCTACAAGGTATAGAAGAAAAAAGAGACCCCACCGAAGCAATTACGGGAAATGCATATGAGCAAGAAGCCAACTTGGAAAGTCATCTCGAGCTCCCCACTAATTTACGTGATGCAACGTCTCTCTTTAAAAAATCAGAGATTGCACCCACACTCTTTGGATTGGATTTTTGCGAACACTACACTGCCACACGAGAGTGGGAAGTCCGAGAATATGAGAAACAGGTTACCGATTGGCAACTCAAACGTTATTTTGAAGGTATATAATGATTCAATATAATTATCCAACCACCATATTATACGGAGAAGGCGCGCTGGTAGAATGCGTCAGCCGTATAGCCCAGCAATCATATCACAACATTCTTATTGTTACTGATCCTGGCATTATTTCACTCAACATCCACCAGCCACTTCTGCGGTTACTCGACACCAAAGCAGTTCCGTACACTCTGTTTTCTGACACCCAATCCAACCCTACAGAAGACGATATAGAAAAAGGGAGTGCCCTCTATACTGATGATGCATGCGACGCAGTCATAGCTCTTGGTGGAGGAAGCTCTATTGATACAGCAAAAACAATTCTTTTTATGGCTACACACACACTCCCCCTTTCTGAATTTCAGGATTCACTGGGCGGCGCACAAAAAATGGTTAACCCCTTACCTCCCCTTTATGCAATTCCTACAACAGCAGGAACCGGAAGTGAAGTAGGACGCTGTTCCGTTGTGACCCTCCGCTCTGAAAAAAAGAAGGCCCTCTTTTGTCACCCCGACTTGGTGCCAAAAATTGCCGTACTCGCCCCAGAACTTACCACTGGATTGCCACAAAATCTCACAGTCACTACCGGAATAGATGCACTGGTGCACAATATTGAAGCCTACTTCGCTCCTCTCTATCACCCCATGGCAAGTGCCATCGCCCTTGAAGGATTCACCATGGTATTGCATGAACTCCCTATTGTATTTAACGATCCTATCAATTACGATGCTCGAGGGAAAATGCTCCTCGCCTCTACTATGGGGGCAACGGCCTTTCAAAAGGGCTTAGGAATGATACACGCCATGGCACACCCCATATCTGCTCATTTCAATCTCCATCATGGATTGGCAAACGCACTCTTGCTTCCTATTTGCATTGAGTGGCTCGAAACGCATCTGGATGATGAAATACAGATTGCCAAAATGGATACCATTAAAAACATTGTGCACATTGGAGAAGAAGGATCTCTATCCACATATTTTGTGGAATTTCTTGAGCAATTTAATATTACATTAGGACTTCACCAATATGGAATTTCTGAGGCAGACGTTCCTCAACTCGCACTCGATGCCTATGCAGATGAGAGCAGGCTCACTAATATGGTACCCATCAGCGTTGATGATTTTGAAACACTCTATAGAGAGGCCTTATGAAACTAGCACTCCTAAAATGTGATACCGTAGTACCAGAACTCATCGGCATAGACGGCGATTATGATAGCCTGTTTACTCATGCCTTTCATTCAGTATCTCTCGATGTCACCATTGATACTTTTAATGTAGTCGCTCAAGAATACCCCACCGACTACTCGAAATTTGATGCATTCGTCATAAGTGGTGCTTCAGCTAGTACTTATGATGACAAGCCCTGGATTCATCAGCTTGAAGAGTACATTGAAATACTGAATGCGAAAGAAAAAATTCTGATTGGCATATGTTTTGGTCATCAAATAATCGCCCAAGCTCTCGGTGGAGTAGTTGCACAATCCGAAAAAGGATGGGGTGTTGGTTCACAAGATATAGCAATACACACCAATGAACCGTGGATGTCTCCAAAAGCAGATTCTTTTGCAATCCCCCTTTCACATAGAGACCAAGTAGAAACACTTCCCCCAGGTGCAACCTGCATTGGGTCAAACGAATTTTGTCCTCATTCCGTTTTTATCATGCACAACACACTCTGTTTTCAGGGTCACCCTGAATATTCTATAGCGTATGCTACTGCCCTGTATAACCGACGGAAAAAAAATATAGGGAGTGAAAAAACCGAATCAGCCATTAGAAGCCTTCACGACAAACATGATAATCTATTGGTTCTTTCTTGGATAATTGAATTTATTCGATACTCTCTGAAACCACTATAAAAGAGTTACACTGCATCCATTTGAATCAAGGCCATATCATATACATTATCCATAGGGCCATTGAGTGCAACTGAAAGCTCTGTACACGCTACGACAATTGGAGCCTGTTTGCTTAATTCTTTTACCAATGTTTGAAAAGAGTGCACACCATCTGAGTCAATACCATCTGCATACACAGATTTCCTCACAGCATCTATTTCGTGTAACATCTCTCCAGGAAGAGATTGAATAGCGATCCCTGCTTGGTGAAATCTTTCTGAAATATACGTCCCGGTCATTGTATATATTGAACCAATAAGGACTACTTCTTGAACCTCATGTTTTTGAAGGAGAGAGACTGTTTCGGTGACGGGATCAATGATGGGGAGTGATAATGAGAGACTCATCAAACTTTGGTAAATGCTAATGTTGGGAAAAATAACCGAAGAAGGGTTGGTCGCTTTAATTTCCTGAAAGGTTGGCTCTAATACCGTTTGAATCTTTTTAAAACCATAGGGCATGTGCATGTTAATAGCGTCAAAGTCAACATCAATTGAGGTGAATGATGTACCTCTTGCCTTCAGACAATCAGCATAAAAGGCAAAGCTCTGTTCGCCTAATTTAATTAATACACATTTTGGATCGTGAGTAGTCATGATACTTCTAGAATGTAGTCTGCAAAAAGTTCATTTTGATCCATAAGTTTTGCAGTTATTGTAAAACCCGTTCCCTCTAAGATACGAGCCAGAATTGCATCGTTATATTTTCTCGAAATTTCTGTATGAATTCGTTCTCCTTTTTTAAAAGTATACACACCGGTCCCATTTATGCGGACTGTTTGCTCCTGTAAACTTTCTAGATAACTTTCTGCAATACCTATCTCTTCATCATATTCAGGTCTATGTTCAAAACTCTCCACTTCAAAATCTGCATCGAGTTCTCGATTGATACGATGAAGTAGGTTCAAGTTAAATTCTCGCGTAATGCCCTCTTTATCATTATAGGCAGGCAACACTATATCCTTGGACTTAAGTAAATCTACGCCCAACAAGAGTTTATCCCCTACATTGAGCGTATCTCTTAATAATTTTAAAAACTGAGACGCCTGATCATCATGAAGGTTCCCAATGTTTGAGCCCAAAAAGAGAACAACTTTTTTATGGTCTGAATCCTTCAGCTTTTCAAGCACCTCAAAATAGTCACCTTGTAGAGGGGTTACCTTGAGGCCAGGACATTGCTTATTTACAGCACTCTCAAGCAAATTCAATGCATTCTTTGATATATCTACGGGACAGTACTCAAATGGATACTCAACTTCCCGAAGGGCGTTTAACAGCTCAAAGGTTTTGGTACCATCACCCGCTCCCAACTCTATTAATTCTTTATGTTCACTTGAACAAAGCCCAAGAGATTCAATAAGGTCATTTGTTTTATCCCTGAAGATTTCATGCTCAGCTCTAGTAAGGTAGTACTCCGGCATTTGCATAATCTTAACAAATAACGCATCTCCTTTTTTGTCATAAAAATATTTAGAGGGCAATTGCTTTGGGGTCTTACGTAATCCTTCGTCTACGGTCTGTTTAAATTGTTCTATCATACTCTCACTAACCTGATTCCTGAATATTGCCACTCAGCGTGTGGATGAAAAAAGTTTCTATAGGTGTGTCTGCTATGCTCGGGTGATGTCGCTGTTGATCCCCCACGCAGTACCATTTGATTTATCATAAATTTGCCATTATACTCTCCAACGGCGCCTTCTGATATATGAAATTGAGGGTATGGTAGATACGCAGAATGAGTCCATTCCCAACGCGATCCCCACGGTATTTTATCAGAGGCAACTTCCCACTCGAATTCAGTTGCGAGTCTCATACCCTTCCATGCTGCAAATGCAGCGGCTTCATAAAAAGAGATATGGCAGAGCTCTGCTTTGAGATCTAACGGCTTGAGGCCAGAAAGTGTATAATTTAACCACGTGTCTTCTTTCTGCTCCCAATACAGCGGGGCACTTTTCTTTTTCTCAGTTACCCAAGTCCATCCTTCATCAAGCCAATAATTAAAATTGTCATAGCCACCTGCATGTATAAAATCCAGGTACTCTCCATTTGTCACCAAATTTTTTGAAATTTCAAATTCGTGGAGATATACGGTATGTTGCCCTAACTCATTGTCAAAACAAAAGCCATCACCAGTGTGTCCAATTTTATAGGTACCTTCATTAATAATTACAAACCCTGTTTCTTCTGGCCTGGAATTGGTTAAATCAAAGCCCTCTTTGTATACTGGATTGAGTGGATTAAGAGACAATGTATACTTAAGATCGGTGAGGAGCAGTTCTTGATGCTGTTGTTCATGGTGTAACCCAAGTACAATAAGTTCATGTACCTCATCTGAAAGTTCCGATTCCAAAAGCTGTTGCATGTGTGCATCTACATACCTACGGTATTGGTATACCTCTTCTACACTCGGTCGCGTCATTAAGCCGCGATGATTACGGGCAGTTCTTTTTCCAATGGTATTATAATAACTGTTAAATAAAAATGAGTACTTCTCATTAAACACACGATAATCGGGTAAGTAGTTTTTTAAAAGCATCTCTTCAAAAAACCATGCGGTATGAGCTAAGTGCCACTTTGGGGGACTGGTAAAAACTTCTGGTTGAGGCACATAGTCTTCAATATTTAATGGCGAACAGAGTGTTTCTGAATATGAGCGCACACCGCTATATTGAGTACGTAAATCTGTAGAATGAGTAACAATCATATCTAATGTACCTCTACAACTATTATACCAAAGTCAACACTATTATCAAGTAATGCTTGTGTCTTATCGGGATTTCTACAAGTAACAAACCCCGTTAATCCTTTCACATTTGGTACTATTACTTTCATTAAAACCTTCATTCTCTGTTTGGAACTTACACATTTAGTCATTGGAATATACTTAATGAGGAGTCAATTTTAGCCCTAAGAGCCACTTATTACAACTCGGTACAATAATTAGGTGAATCCTCCATTAATAGTTCATAAGTTAAAACATTTATGGTACTCTCTTAAAAAAGGAGTCATTATGTCAGATGAAGATATCCCCGATGGCGCTATTATTCAAAGGGATAAAAAAACCTATGCGATTGTTCCTAAAACCCCAGTTGGTCTTATTACTGTAGAAGATTTAGATAACATATCACATGTTGCTAAAAAATATAGCATCCCTATTCTTAAAATAACTTCAGGACAAAGAATTGCTTTGGTTGGTGTTCAAAAAGAAGACGTTGCTCCCATTTGGAAAGATTTAAATATGGATCCCGGTCAGGCAAAAGGATCTGAACTCTGTCTTCATTATGTGCAAGCTTGCCCAGGAACAGCGGTGTGTAAATATGGAGTCCAAGATTCAATTGGTCTCGGCACTGAAATCGAAGATGTATTTTCAGACATTCCTCTTGCGGCAAAAGTAAAAATCGGAGTGTCGGGTTGCCCCTTTTGCTGTGGTGAAAGTTTCGTTAGAGATGTTGGACTCTTAGGAAAGAAAAGTGGATGGACTCTGATTATTGGTGGCAGTTCAGCACGTCGACCAAGAATTGGTGATATTATAGCTGAAAAACTAACCAAAGAAGAAGTCATTGCAATGACGACTAAATTTTTGCGGTATTATTCTGAGCATGCAAAACGCAAAGAACGTACTGCTCGATTTTGTGATCGCATTGGTATAGAAAAGGTTAAAGAGGCCATTTTAGGTGAGGAGTATGAGTAGATAAAATAACGACACTATTCACATGTGGTTGTAGGACACTCCACTATTACACCTGGAATAGTGCTACAATCATGACTCACAGTGGTGTCGCCAACACTACTTTCCTTGGGAACTCTAATTGTCGTATATCTCATGTCAATAGTACTACAATCTACATTAGTCCCTATGTCTTTACATCCATTCTCTCTAGTGCTTGAATAGCTTATTCGAGTTGACTCAAGGGTAACAGGATCTTTACTATAATCAAGTACTACGCAATGTCCATTATTGTTCGCCCAATTCTTAATTGCAGTTTCAAACAAATAGATATCCCCCATAGGAACCACCTTATTGATTTGATACATAAGAGCACCATCATCATGATAACCATACACTACTGTGCTTTCGATTACTCCATTTTTGTAGATGACCGTTTCCATCAATAGGTCATCAATATAAGTCGATACTGAGTGTATTTCTGCATTACCTTCACCGTAGTCAGTTTCTATCCGAGTAGCCCCAATCGTTTCGACCCATACACCAATCTTAACACCAAAGTCATAGGTCCCTGTTACACCCTCTTTATTAAATGCTCCATGAAAATAACCATCTTGAAAACAGATATCGCCGAACTCAGATTTTGCACAGTGAGCCGGAAGAAATGAGCAAAAGTGGTCTTCATTTACGTAGTGATCATCAGCAAACTGAGGGGATGTATGGAGTATAAATGAACCAGAGAGTAATTGTTCACCTGCAGGATTCCAATCATAATTGAAAGAATCTATTAATGAATCAAACTCATTATAGTGATCAACGTCGATCTCAATCGATAAATCAGACAGGGTATCTTCATACACTACAGTATACCAAGTATTAGTATCAATTAAGTCTTTTCTCTGCTCTGGTTTATTAGCATGCCTGAGATCAAGCCCCCTATCTATTAATACGACTCCATTCTTCTGAAACGATACACAGCTAGTACGATTGAACCATACATTGCCCAACAAGTGTTCATCATCAAAAGTACAGCTATAGGCGGTATGCCACCAATCAACACTCTCTTCAATAAAATCACAGGCAATAGTGGGATATCGAACACTCGTAGGGCTGTTTGGGATAACAGTATTTGAGCTTATCTCTGATATCTGCTGGTCACTAGAACTACTGGTACTTGATTGTGCTATTTCCGCTGCTACCTCAAAAAGTATCGGTGCTCCAAGCCTAATGCAGGTATTTTTTGCAAGTTCAGGATCAATATCATACCAATAGTTTTTATATGCAGGTAATAACAGCGTTCCATCGGGGGCAATTTTAGCAGGATACATACAGATTACTACAGCCCCTGCAGCACAAGATGGTCGATACGTATCGCCTGCAGCTTCACAACTCCATTTGCTCTCATTGGGTGAAGTTTGTTCTTTACATTGAGTTCCTACGAAAGAATTTGTGACATGGGTACACGTACCTATTACTGAACTCAAGAGTTCTGATCCTGTTGAAACCGTAGAGGAGAATGAGGATGAGGATACTGTGGCCCCGGGAGTGTTTGATACTGGAGCTGTTGAAGAAGTTGAATCGAGGCACCCAAAAAACACAAAAACCATTAGTAGTACGCTTGCAATATACATCTATCATTCACTGTTAAATTATGCCTGTAAAAGTAAGAACCCCATCTGAATAAAGACTCCATTGTAAATAAATTCATTGCATATGGAGAGATACTACAAAAGTGTTCACTCCCCAATCCCCCCATAGATATACCAAAGTTGACAACAGAAAGTATTCTCACAATAACTATATTTATCACCCCTCTCCACTGTATTTTGGTGCACTGTGACAAGTAGCTAATGGATAACCGTATAATGAATCAAAAACCTCCGTTACAAATAGCTAACACCGAGTGGATTTATCACAATAGCCCAACAAACCGTGAACGCTTTACTATCGGTGAGGCAGGAACCAAAACCCTTGTGTGTATTGGAATAAATCCCAGTACTGCTATTCCCGGTAAGCTTGATGCTACCATGCGAGCCGTAAAATCACACTCATCAAAACTGGGGTATGATTCATGGATAATGATCAATGTCTATCCCCAACGTTCAACTGACCCCAAAAAGATACATAAGCGCTGTAATAGAAAAATTCATTTAGAGAATATTAAAGTCATTACAGATCTCTTTAAAAAGAAACAATTTGATATCTGGGCCGCGTGGGGCACACTGATAAAAACAAGGAAATACTTTTTACCAAATCTCAGAGATATTCGTGATGCTATTGGTGAAGAGTCAAACTGGTTCGCTGTTGGGCCGTTGTTGAAAGATGGGCATCCCCATCATCCATTGTATCTAAAATTAGGGTCAACTCAAGAGCGGTTTGACATTGATGCTTATATTATGGATCGCGAGTAACTCAAGTAATACCTTACTGTCCCATTTCTCTACATATTAATAATTCACTTATTAAATTACACAGATATACACTATTGATATAAAGGTAGTGGATAATTACTTTTATACAAAGCCCCTATATCTACGGAACCAAGATGAGAAGAAATTATTCATATATTGTAGTGCTATTCCTCATAGCTATAATTAGTCAAGCATGTATATTTTCTAATGAAGAAACATCAGAGCCAGATCTTACTAGTGACATACTCCAAAGAGAGTCTCAAGATTGCCCCGATACAACAGGCTTAGGATTAAAAACTTCACATTTCGACGGTACAGCAGTGAGCTATACTCAAACCTACAAGGTTAACGCCTCTGCTTTTTTATATGATTTAACCGGGACATTTAAACATCGGGAAGATTACAGTTTTAATATTGAATCGAATAATTCTAATGGTTCTTTTTCTCAACCATACTATTTCTCCTCTGCCAAAAATATTGAAGAAGGCTTTTATATTATTAAGACCAGTGTCACTATTGAAGGCCAAGAAGAGATGCTTAGCTACGATTGTATTTTCTATGACGTAGATGAGACGACTCCTTCACCTTAGCCTCAATCATTCTAGCAGCATTCAATGCAGATGGAATAGCAACAAAGCATTGAATTATGATGGGGCTATTTCTGACATTACTTTTTATCGTCGGGTCCTTAATGAACTTGAGGTAAAAAAAATTTCTAAATGGTAAATACTGTGAGATGACTGTGCGTTACATTCTTGTCCCGCCATACTTCCCCTGTGTTATCTAGCCTGAGAAAACCCTTTCTGATGTCGGTCATACAACACAATTGAAGCACTCACTCCTAAATTTAGAGATTTAGGAGTATCGAATGCAATATACTCAATACGAGGCATATGCTTAACCGAATCTAAAACAACCCCAGAAACAGGCGATTTAAGAGACTCTAAGAAAAGGTCAATTTCTGCCAATTGCTTTTTAGAAATACCCGTTTTCTCTGTTCCCAATATATAGGTTGCATTATCTGGGTGCGTAAACGTTTCCATAGGAACTGCACAATCAAGCATCTCTACAATAACGAGGGTTGTTCGCGCAGGAAGCGCCTTCAAGCAACTCTCCAGGGTATCGAAGTACATCAGATTAACATGCGACACACCATCTTGAGTGTCCATTTGGTGAGTAAATTTATGAATATTACCCTGATATTTTTTTTCAATAAACCCACCAACTACCATAACCGAGTTAACACCGAGGTTTTGACCTGAACGGATAACCGTTGCGAGGTTATCGCTTGATTGAGGATTAAGAAGTACTATGTTTGCTGGCATATTTACAAACATAGTAAACTACCATTCGGTAACAATACCCTGAGAGTGTTATCATATTTTATTCAGCTTAGGGGTGTAATTTCGCTCTATTGTGGCTTCCTAGTAGGAAGAACAGTGCGCTCATACCGCCCCTCTTGATATATATATTCATATAGATTTAATGTATAAGGGGGAATGATATGATTGAAAGATCTAGAGGGTATTTTTTTAAGGGCGCTGTAAAAACACTTCTTGCGCTGGCAGTGATGTTACATACTGGATATGCACAGACCAAAACCATACAAACCTATATATTCGGGCACAGTTTAATTGATCATCAGCTCGGAAGTGAACCAGCGGCCTCGAATGTACCAATCTGGCTCAATAGATTAGTTCGTGTAGCAGAAAATGAATTTCAGATGGATGGGCAGTTTGGGCAATTAAACTACCATACACTGCCACCAACAAATACTCTGAGATATGACAACATTACCGCTCCCTGGCAGGAGTCATTTGATGCATCTCCCTATTCTAGTATTATTTTGACACCAGCAAATTTTAGTCAAGAGGCTCCCCCAGAAGAAGTATTAAGTTATTGGGATAATGATTCATGGTTGAATCATACATTGCGGGTTGTAGATCATGTTCTGATATCTCATCCTGATATAGTTAATTATGTGTATGAGGCATGGCCCGAACCACGAAATGGCGCCCTGATGGGAGATAGTACCTATGTAGTGGATAATTATTTTGAAGCAGAGCAGGACCATTTTCATGATTGGCATGTACAACTACAGGATAGATTATCTGAGGCACGCCCGGGAAAAATATTTAAATTGATTCCAGCAGGTTCGATTATAGCTGGTATATTCAAGAATGTCCCCGAGATGCTCACCATACCCTTTTCAGAAATTTATGAGGACGATGCACCTCACGGCCTTCCCCCTCTCTATTTTTTAACGTCGATTATTTTTTACTCAGTTCTGTATGAAGAAAAAGCTCCTGAGAATTTTATCGTTCCTGAAACCATGCCCCAGGCAATCAGAGATCACTATGCTGAAATTATTGACTATGTGTGGAGCGCACTTCCGGGATATGTGGATGCAAATGGATCGAGTCGAGTATTCGCTGGAACGGTTGAACAGCAAGCATCATCTTCATCACAACAGAGTTCAAGTGTTGTCGTTTCATCAATAAGTAGTGAGTCTTCAACCGTGACTCTTTCCTCTAGTTCATTTGACATGATAGCACTCCCCAATAATCGTGGGAGTATCGCCAATGAAGGCATATACAATATTGCCATAAATGCTGGTGACGTTGTTGACTGGGCAAGTAACTGGGCAGATATGATGCGCACCTCACGTCTAAAGGACTTAACCGATGTTCCTCTCGATGATAAGGGGTGGCCACTGACTGATTTCGGAGTATTGGTGTACCAATCCAATGCCCCCGTAATGACGGGAACCTATGCAATGAAATTTGAAGGTATTGCTGATGTGAGTATCACTGGAGGTGACGTTTCAAATGTACTCTATAATGCCGAAACAAATACTACGACACTTGACTGGGTAGTTACCCGGACTGATGCTACTGATATTATCGCATCATTTAATAACACAAATAACGGAATTAAAAATGCACAGTTAATGCGCCCCATAGCTGAAGGATCAACTGAAGCATACCCTTTTGATCAGCTTCTCACTAATGAATTTATGGAATTGTTAGAGCCGTTTACTACCATTCGTACCATGGGAATGACACAAACTAATGGGAGTATTGATTCGTTATGGGAAGATCATGTATCTTGGGATCATGCAACGCTGAATCATTTCCAATCCTATGTCGGTGGTATGTTTAATGCTTCATTTGAAGCAGTAATCAAACTGGCAAATGTAACACAAAAAGATGTTTGGATTTGTGTACCCCATAAAGTAACCGATAACTATGTACAAAACCTTGCCCTCTTGTTTAAAGAAGGGAGCGCTTCGGTTGAACCTCTTGACCCCAACCTTAATCTGTATGTGGAATATTCAAATGAAATTTGGAACTGGGCAGCATACTTTGACCAGACAGGCTGGGTACATGATCAGGCTGAAAACTATGGTCACCCCCTTACCTTTGATGGTGAAGATGATTCGACCACTTTGATGTATCGTTATAAAGCAATGCGATCAGTACAGATCAGTGAAATATTTAGAGAGGTTTTTGGTGATGACCAAATGATGTCTCGAGTGCGTCCAGTTATTGCGTGGCAAAAGGATTGGAATGATCTGGTAGATCGGACTATTAGTTTTGTAGATCGCTATTATAATGCTATGGACCCTCGCTCTGACTGGACAAGCCCTCATCCCATGAACTACTATTTTTATGGTGGTGGTGGCACAGGATACTGGAATCATGAAGGATTTGAAGGAACTCTCACAACCGAAAACATTTGGGATGCCGGAGAGTGGAATCATGAAACGTTTGCAAAAAATTTGTATAACGATGCAGCGTGGGCACGCGCACACGGCTTGGAGTATTTAGCCTATGAAGGAGATAACCATCCACATTTTGATGGGGACGAGGTAGTGTATCGAGCAATTCACTGGGATGAAAGAATGTATCAGGCGAGTATCGATCATGTGAATGCCTTTTATCAGGTTGGTGGCGGTATGTTTGCATTCCTCGGCCTGGCAGCAAGAGGTGATGAAGTTATTTGGTCTGCATATAATCTAGATACCGGCCTGGATGGCTCTCCTCAATATAGAGCAATTCTTGATATGGCACAGTCAGCCCGTCCACAGATTACCTATGGAAACGTAGCTCCCTTTGAAACTGACGGCGCAGCATTTGATGTATTTGGATTAAATACTCCCAAACCGAATGGCACAGGCTCAGTAACAGTTACGGCCCAAACACGACATTATTCAGTGGCCTATATGTATCGGGTTAATGAATCATCACTCTGTGAGTTGAGTATTGACTATAGCACCAACGAAGAGACAAACCTCTATGTTGAATATGATGGATTTCTTCTTGACCAATTTACTGAAAATACCCATGGTCAGACCGTTACCAGTCCGACACTCTATTACAATTGTACCTCAGGTGCACTTCATGGAATTAGAATATATACTGATGTTGGTGAACTTTCTGTACACAAAATAAGAATGGCAACGTCTGAAGGAGTAGGTATAAATCCAGACACCACTACCGAAAGTAGCACTGACCAAAGCAGTAGTAGCACCAATACTGAAAGCAGCCTCACTACTGAGAGTACAACAAGTAGCATCAGTAGTGACGATGCTACCGCTCCTATTACTGGTTCTACTACCGAATCATCGTACGGTAGTATACAAACAATGCTTGTACGGAGCACACTGAAAAATGTAACGCTCCCACAAGAAGCGACACTCATAGAGGTGTATACTCTTATGGGCCAAAGAATTTCAAAAAGTGCACCTCATGACCTGAGTAATAGTATTCATAAGGCACAGTACACTGGTTTGCTCTACCTTAAAATATTTTTTAACAAATAACAGAAATACTCCCTGCAAGACAATGAGTAGTTGTTTTGCAGGGGACATGAGTGACCTTTTCAACGTATCACTGTTGATTAAGTAATCACAGCCCATAAATACACTTATTCTGTTGATGTATAGTCCATTACTACTATATTTGGCTCAAATGAGGGTTTTATATCATTCAAAACATATAAGCCCGGACTACCGTTGTCCAGAAAACTTTAAATCGGGCATCAAGCCAATGCAACCAGATTCTCTTAAACCTGAATCATTCACCTCTTTTAAAAACCCAATCAACACCATTGATGTTCCGAGTCATTTCACCTACCCCTTTTTTTACAAGCCCAATCCACTTGCCAAATTAGCGGCAAATGAACTTCAAGAACAGTTGCACCTGCACAGTGACTGGCAGCATGATGCCGATGATAACTCCACCTCAGTTGGTATAATGCTGGGTGTATTGGTGGTGCAGAATCAAAAAGGTCAGATTGGGTATCTCTCTGCATTTTCAGGTCAAACAACAGGGAGTAGGGCAAGAAACGGAACAAGACTGGATACATTCCCCTCTTTTGTACCACCCATAGTTGATCAACGGTCACCTACTGGACTTTATCAAAAAGGGCAAACAATCATTTCAGGGATTACTGAACAAATAGCCAGCTTGGAGAACGACTCACTCTACCAAGAGCAAGTAGAAACGTTTGAGCAAATGACCAGTGCATTTGCAGAGAAAACCGAAGCGATTAAACTGTCAATGAAAATTGCGCGACAAGCCCGTAAAGTTAAACGGAATGCAGCCCAAATCACACTGTCACCCAAAAAATATAAACAGTGCTGTGAAGAACTGAAAATTGAAAGTTTGGATCGTCAGCACGCATTGAAAAAAATTAAAATCGAAAATGAACAAGCGCTCGCAAAACAACAACAATTATTCAATGCAGTGCACACTCAAATTGAAACATTAAAAAATCAAGTCGCAGACAAATCAGAGGCCCTCCAAGAAGCACTCAATACTGAGTACTCATTTTTAAATGCGAGTGGTATTTCTAAAAATAGAGCCGAGCTCTTTTCTAAAGCACCAGCGGGAACCGGTGATTGTGTTACTCCCAAACTACTCAACTACGCATTTGCCAACAACTATACACCTATTTGTTTTGCTCAATTCTGGTGGGGGCACTCCCCTATTCAAGAGATGCGCAAACATGGTTATTTTTACCCCGCCTGCCATGGAAGATGTAAGCCGGTCTTAACACACATGTTGTCTGAGACCCCAACCGATCCTGACCCAATACTCAAAATCAAAAGCGTAGTTAAAGAAATTGATACCGTATATGAAGATGATGCCATAGCCATTATCAACAAGCCGTACAATTTAATATCTGAAACGGGAAATGATGGTTCTGTCTCAGTTGAATCAATACTCAAAAAAAAATATCCCAATGCGACCGGCCCTTTGCTCGCCCATCGTCTCGACATGGCAACTTCCGGTCTTATGATTATCGTCAAAAATATTAAACACTACCGGCACTTACAAAAACAGTTTATCAACCGCACCATTAAGAAGAGTTACATTGCGCTGGTAGATGGCAACGTTTCACACCTCCTTAAGAATGGTGAAACAACCGGCACCATTGACCTACCACTCCGGGTAGACATCATTAACAAACCAAATCAAGTGGTTTGTTATGAGAGCGGTAAAACCGCCGTCACTCAATGGTCTATACTTAAAAAATGGAAAAACCAAACGCGGGTATTATTTGAACCTGTGACTGGCCGTACCCATCAACTCAGAGTTCATGCTGCCCATAAATCCGGACTCAATGCTCCTATTTTAGGAGATACGTTATATGGGAAACATCATGAGCGATTGTACTTACATGCGTATAGTGTCACTTTTGTGCACCCAGTTTCATTACAGCAGGTATCGTTCACTGTTGATCCTGATTTTTAGCATCACGCCTGAAATTTAGCAATAGAGCCACTGAGATCTTTAGCCATTCCCGAGAGAGACTGAGTACTTTTCTCTACATGATTCATCCTGCTCGTTATATTATTTATGCCCTGATGAAATTCCCCAAGATTACATGATATATCACTGAGCCCCGTTGCAGATTCCTTAACATTCAAAGACACTTCAGTACTCGCATTACTCACTGCACTGATACTTCCTGCAATTTCATTTATCGTTGCTGACTGTTCTTCCACTGCACTAACAATTGTTTGGGATATAGCATTTACCTCTTCTATAACGCCGGTTATTTCTTTTATCGCAATCACAGAGCCACTTGTACTCGAACGCATTTCATCAATCTGCCGTTCAATTTCAGACGTCGCCTGTGTTGTCTGTTTTGCCAGCTCTTTTACTTCAGAAGCTACAACAGCAAATCCTTTTCCTGCATCACCTGCAGATGCCGCTTCAATTGTTGCATTTAATGCTAACAGATTAGTCTGATCAGCAATGTCTTTAATCACATCAAGAACCTTACCTATTTCAACAGCAGACGCCTCTAGCTTTTGCATCATTTCATTTGTAGACTGTGCTTTTACATTCGCCATTCTGGCTATCTCAGACTCCTTTTGACAGTTTTCAGAAATTTCATTCACTGTAGCGCTCATCTCTTCTACAGCAGATGCAACAGTAACAACAGAATTACTCATTTCTTCAGCTGACGTAGCAATATTATTCATATTCATTGATGCCTGCTCGGTTGCCGAGGCTATGGTCACCGACTGAGAGCTCATCAGTTCTGTTGAATCATTCACTTCTTTTACGGTACTGAAAAGTTTTAATGATGTTTCATTAGTAGAGGCTGAATTACTAGAAACATTTCCAATTAATTGTTTCAGGTTGGCTATCATTATGGTTAATGATTCTGCAAGTATTCCAATTTCATCCTTAGATGAAATGTCCAATGTTTGATTTAAATTTCCTTTAGCCAGATTATCTGCCACACGTACCATCTCTTTAACAGGTCGGGTTACAGATCGGGTTATTGTAAAACCAATAAGGGTACTCAATAACACTCCAACAAACAATAATACCCACTCCTGTGTATACAGCATCGTGATCAGACTTTTACTTTCAGCAATATCTTCCATCATTAATGCTCTCTGATTCTCTATCATGGCATGTAATTCAACATTAATAGCCTGTGCTGTTGGTGCTGCTTTTTTGGCTAACCAACTATTTGCACGATTCCACTCTGTGCCACTTCGGATTACAAACATTTTTTGAGGTAATGGGTCAAAAAGTTTTCGCGCTTCAACCAGTCTATTAAATGCTGTTTTTTGTGCTCGATTAAAAAGCTTTTGTTGAGACAAAAGATTCTTATATCGTTGATTATTTTTAGCCCATAGGATTTCAAAGTTATGTTTGAATTTCTCATCCCCCGAAATCAAATACCCACGAATAGCCGCTAATCCTAAGCCTACTGTTCCTCTGAAATCAGCCATCATACCTAACAACGCTTTTCTCGCCGGTGTTGCAGGTTGCGTTAACTCAATATCTATAATGGTTGTTATACTTTCTGCCAGTATTTTCCCTTGAGGGGCTGCTTGTGTAAATAGAATGTGTATGGCCGGTTGATTCTCAACAGTTTGTGCGATTGTTTCAATCTCTTCTTGAAAACTTCTGAACTTTTTAAGATTAGTCTCGATACTGTTGAGTCGCTCAATATTTTCCGGATTAGTCCACTTCTTTGAAAAACTTTTCATTTGATTGAATGCAGGGTCAATTGATTGTTCCCAGGCATCTACACGTTCGTCTTTAAACTGAACCTTCCCTAACAGCATCCAGCCCCGGAGTGCTGCTAGGGATTGATTCATTCCATTCTGCATTGAAAGACTTGCCTGCGACGTTGGCACTCTTAAATCTATGAGTCTATCAGTAACCTGAGTAGTCTGCTGCACTCCCCAGAGGGTGAATAAAACTGCACACGCCAATATGAGTGTTATCAATGCAAAACCAACACCAATTTTTTTACCGAATTTCATATTATTTAAAAGTCTCATTTTTTCCTCGCCCTTCCTTACCTGTATATTCGCCAATAACTCATCTAATTATTAACCTCTGAAATCAAATTCCATTATTCAACATTGAATAAATTGAGTTCTTACTGGTAATTGTATCACTAATTGCAGAGGATACTTGTACAATCAAATGTATCTCTATTATAGTACAGGTTGGTAAATAGAGAGCATCACTCTCATCTAAGCCAGTTGAGGAATTGTATGTACACATTTTCAAAAATATGATAGAATTAAACAAACAGTAGAGAGGTTTTGATATGGCACTTTTTCTCGTACAACACGGACTTGCACATCCAAAAGTGGCTGATCCCGCAAGAGGATTAACTTCAGTAGGTAGGAAAATCACCCATGCTATGGCTGAGAAACTTCAAATTCATGATATTGAGGTTAATCATATTATCCATAGCGACAAAAAAAGGGCTATTGATACCGCAAAAATTTTTGCTGAAGCACTACATCCACTAGGTGGACTCAAAGAAATAGACACTATGTCACCTAATGATGATGTATCCACTTTAGGAAACTCTCTGCATAATAACAACACCATGGTAGTCGGACATCTGCCCTACCTCCAAAATCTCTGTGCATATCTTATCTGTGGCACATCTGAAGTAGAAGTGCTGAAAATGCAAAATAGTGGTGTTGTGTGTCTTGATCAGGATTCTTCAGATTCACGTTGGTATATTAAGTGGACACTGTTTCGTGATATTTCGAATTGATAGTATCACTTATTCTTTTACAACCACAGTTCGAGCAACCAAGTCATGTAACCCACAATGTTTTTTATGAAAGATAAATATAAAGACATCAACCAATATATAGATTGACACTACAGTGTTCAGTGCAGAGATCATTGGATAGTTGTTGAGCCCTGTACTAAGAATTGAAGATTTCTCTATGAACGTTGCTGTATCAAATGCTTCAGGGAGTATTAATTGATAGAGTGTCGCAGCTAATATCACACTCACGAGCCATTGAGCGATATAGTGCGCCTCTCTAAGGACTGCGCCTTTTGTTGTGAGCGGGGTATCGTCATTTTGAAGAACTTTAATCTTCGCAAATGATTTACCGAGTGTTTGCCCTTTAGCATACAATACAAAGGGGATAAAATAGAGTATAGATATCAGCCCCATAATGGGAGATACCAACAGAAAATTTTCCGGTGAATCATAGAGAAACATGAAAAATGGTATGGATATAATACCTAAAATTACTGAATCTATAATACGAGCCAACACACGTTGCCAAATGCTTGCATATTCGTCGACATAGGGAGCTTCTATTCTCCCCTCTTCAACAGCCTCTTGATACACTTGCAGTGTATCTTCTTCTAATGCAGCAAGTTCCTTATAGGCCATAAGAATCCTCTGTGCGTCTTCTTGCTCTTGGCTTAATCTGCTTGTACTTTCTCGTGCCGCATCTATCCGTTCTTCAAGTTCTAGGGCAGCTGCTTGCACTTCTTTTCTTTCGTATTTTTCTCTATCGTATAAGTAAGGAATAAGTTCCTTGATAGACTTCTGCTTCATAATATTTGTAAAAACGTTTGACTCCATACTTCTGACTTTCTCCAATCTACCACTATGATTACTCATATTTGAACGACCATAATTCATCTAAATTTTAGCTATTTACTGCTACGGCACAACCTAGAATATTATTAGGATACATTCACTCGCTTCCCCAATTCTGGGCCACTATGAATCATTTTTTACAAGATGAGAACTCGTGCTATTAATAGTATTAAATCTGAAATCTGATATCCGCATTCGCTCAATAAATGCAAAAAACGGCATTTTACTGAGGAATAAGCTCCAACCAGTCCACATTAAAATCTTCACCATAAAATGAGAGTGAGAAATATGCTTCCGCACTGTTATCATTTACTGTCATAGTTTCACCGCTACGCACCTGCCAGCTTGTGGTTCCACCACTATTGAAAAATTCATTATTTTCATGGAATGCCCAGGCAACTCCATTAACATTTATTTGGGTCTGACGATCATTTGAG
>JAOPTS010000130.1:0-25674 GCA_051531955.1 Reichenbachiella sp. | reverse complement strand
AATTATTTCTATCCTTTGGATTTGGTCAAGAGGATAGTGATTACCTAATTGCGTGGTTGCATAAAGCCTCTCATTCATTTCTTGACCGTCCATTAAAATTAGTATTTTCCCTTCATGACCCCAATTCCCTCTTAATCCAATCCCAACAATACCTTGTACGTCAACACCGAATTCAAAACCAGGCACTGTCCGTAAAACATCAATCAAATCTCTGGCACCCATTTTTTTAATGTCGTTAGCAGTGATACAACACCGGGAGATTCTCTGGTAGTAAGAGCCTCTGTGGATGCTACTGTCACTGTCATATTCATCAATTCTTCGAGTGATATTTCTGACATGTCATCTCCTTCTTGTCAGAATACATTTGGTGCTAGCATACTTGTGAATAGTATGCTCATGAGTAATTTGTTGATGTTTTGTTTCATGGTTTTGGCGTTTAGAATTTTATTTTGGCTTTTAAAACAAACTCTCTTCCCATTGTTGGTGTGCCATAGTAGCCAGCATCATATGCATTTACAGTATGATAGTTTTGACCAAACAGATCATAGCTCGCAAGTGATATAAGCATATTTTCTATAGGTCTATAGTTGATTGCAAGATTGAAAGTGAAGTTGCCACCATACGTATAAGGGCCATAACCTTCCCATCCTTCCTCTTGATAAAAGTAGCCTACTTTTTCACTGTTAAGGATTACTGTAGGAGAGATGATGATTTTTTTTCCTGCATTGATACCGCCGTTTATCACGAATTTATGTGCAGGAAAACCTCGAAGCAAATTATCATTTCCTTCTACTTCATATGGCTCCACTTTAGAGTTGTTGTTTTTGTAAAAGGAATAGGATGTATTAACATAACCCCAATTGTATTTTAAACGATAGTCCAGCTCAAATCCAATTGTAGAAGCACTTTCGAAGTTCGTATAGTCAGTTGCTTCAGTGACGGAATTGTAGACATATAAAATTGGATCATCGATATGGATATAAAACACATTACCGACTAGAGACATATTCTCATTGATCAAATATCCAGTTTCTATTTCAGCTACATTGGTAAACTCTGCTTTTATGTCAGGATTTGCATCAAAGTTGAATAGGACCGGTGCTTTAAATGCTCTACTCAAAAGACCTTTGACATGAAATTTATCCCAAGTTCTAGTGATAGCAAGCCTTGGTACGAAGGCACTTCCAAACCTACTGTGATTATCAAATCGGGCACCAATGATAATATTTGCAATATTGGTTTTAATTAATGCCTCTGAAAAGACTGCAGAATTTGTTATCGACATTGATAATTCTCCATTACTAAATGGCTCAGCCTCATTAGATTTTTCCAACTTGTCAGAGTAATACTCACCACCAAAGGTTAATTGAAAATTGTCACTTGCTTTCCACAAGCCAGATAAAACTCCTCGAGTTCTGTAACTGGTACTTATATAATAGTCATTAAAGAGGTCAGATGTGTTTCCAGTATAAGTCCATGGATTCTCTTTTTTCCAGCTAATTTCTGGTGTTATAGTTACTTTATCTGAAATTTTCCATTCGTACTCTCCTCCAAGGTAAATACCTCCCATATTTATGTAGTCAGCATTTTCATTGTTTTTCTCCAACTTATAATCCTGATATAAAGCTTTTACTTTTAAGCCTTTGAAGTTAAGGCCGAGATTGAAGTCATAACTCTTGGTTTGAGAACTGTCAGCATAATTGAATGTTGTCGACAGACCGTTAGCATTATCATCATAATCAGTGGCGTAGAATATAGTTTCATTGCTTCTGTTTGCATTACTTAGTCCACCTGTTAGACTAAGCTCTAATCCACTTTCTAGTTTTTTTCCAATTCCAAACTGAGCATTCACTCGAGAAGTTTCTCCGTTTGATATACCATAACTAGCACTTGCGTACCCTCCATCTATATCACTTCCGCTTTTCGTAATAATATTGATTACAGCCAATTCAGCAAGTCCTCCGTAGATGGCAGAGCCAGGCCCCCTAATGATCTCAATTTTCTTAATGTTGTCAACAAAGAAACGGTTACCGAATATGACAGTACCATACCCATTCTCATTGATCTGCTGTCCGTCTATCATGAATAGCACTTTGCCTTCCATTGCGTAATTCCCTCGAACGCCGAGTCCTATGGTGTTTTCGAATTCTCCAGCAAATTCCAGCCCTGGCACCAGTCTAAGGACGTCTACCATGTCTCTTGCTGCTATATTCTCAATTTCCTTTTCAGTAATAACTGTCACAATCCCCGGAGTTTCCCTTAGTGTCAATTTATTGGCACTACCAACGGACACTTGCATGTTCATCAATTCTTCGAGTGACATTTCTGACATGTCATCATTATTTTTGTCTTGTGCTTGACTAATTGTTGTAGTCAAAATTAGACACAGCCCCAATAGTGTTTTTTTCATAATTATGAATTAGTAGTTAAATGTAGGTACATAAATATATATATATTATATATGGAAATCTTAGTGATTCAATAGTTAAGTATCAGGTTTTTCAGTAAGAACTAATCAATCCAACAAATCACTCATCCCACTAAGCGACCTTTTAAATAAGAAAGACGCTTCGTAATTGAGAGGCTTATTATATTTTGAATACCAAAAATGATAAAATGAGATTTAATACAAAACTGGATTTTGACGATACCAATACTGGGTAGAAGGGGTCAATATCGGATGTTTGCAATCGTAAATAGATGAATGTCAGACATATATTTACTAAAAGTAAGTGCTGTTCTCTACCATGGAGTTACTTGTTTTTCTTAGGTAATCAGGTTATTTATTATTTGTATGGACAAGCAGGTTCGGTATGAGATATAGCAATTATAAGTTAGCAATTTTATATAGATTGCAAACTAGGAAAAGCAGCCTTCTTTAACACATAACGGCGTATTAACTAATAATTATTTGAGAATGAGGGGATTTTTACGTGGAGTTGGGTTACTAGTATTGTTGGTCTTAGTTGGACATTTTGGATACAGTCAAGAAGATAATAAAAAAATAAGATTTGATAGCTATACCACCGAGGATGGATTGTCTCATGCCAATACAGGTTCGGTATATGAGGATCAGTTTGGTTTTATATGGATATGTACTGACGATGGCGTCAATGTTTTTGACGGCTATTCATTCAAGATATTTCGCAATGAATTTGATAATGATCAAAGCCTCGAGTCTAGTAAAACAAATAATGTAGGCGAAGACGCTGACGGTACGCTTTGGGTGGCAACTTCAGGAGGTCTTAATAAGTTTGATAGAGATAGAGGGGTGTTCAAACGATACATCTCCGATAAAAATAAACCTAACTGGATTGCAGGTGATCCTAGGTATTTTCATACAGACTCACGAGGTGATTTTTGGATTGGCACTACTGAAGGGCTATTCAAATATTTGCCAGAAACAGATAATTTCAAAGTGTATCAGCATAATGAGTCTAATACGAATTCATTGGTCAACAACAATGTTTCTGGTGTAGTTGAAGATAAAAACGCCAATCTCTGGATTGGTACTTCTGATGGCGTCAGTAAGTTGAGTTTAAAAGATGATCAATTCGAAAATTTTCAAATCGGAGAGAATTCTCGATTACCATTTACCGAAAGAGAAATCAGGTCAATCTATGCAGATAGTCAAAACAGAATCTGGGTCTGTTATTTTGATAATGGATTATCCTTTTTTGATGCAGACAGGCTCAATATGCAACACTTACAATACGATGAAATAGACCCAATGGCATTGACACATAGGATCGTACAGGAAGTAGCCGAAAACAAACTAGGTGAGATATGGATAGCAACAGATGGTGGTCTAGGTGTCTACAATGAAAACAGAACCGTTACAAGTCATTATAATGATGAACTGCTGGATAATGGTCTGATCAGTGAGATCATTATCAAAATAAAATTCGATAGTAATAATAATTTGTGGGTGTCGACATGGCTCGGAGGAGTAGGTGTGTATGACAAGGATAAATATGGCTTTGAGCTCTTTCAAAACAACCCCAAAAAACCAGAAAGTCTATCTAATAATCGAGCTGTTGGATTTGCCGAAGATCAATACGGTAACTATGCGGTAGCTGCCGATGGAGGTAGCATCAATCTCTATGATAGAAAAACAGGCAAGTTCAAGCATATAACCCCAGAGAGCCATGGGCTGACAAACGACAAGACCCTCGCTTTAGCCTATGACAAAAATGGAAACCTATGGATTGGTATGTGGGATGGAGGTATCAATATTTATAACCCTAAGACAGAACAGATTAAAAAGTATTGGCCTAATGCGTCTGACCCTAAAAGTTTGATAAGCCAATTCATTTTTTCTATATATGAGGACAGTAATCAGAATATGTGGATAGGGTCTTGGGATAAAGGAATCAGTAGGTACAACTGGGATACAGATAACTTTACTAATTACAGCAACGATAGAAGTAATGCCAATAATTTGGATTGGACAGGCATTAATCAAATCATTGAGGACAAGCAAGGTAATATTTGGTTTTCGGACGAAGCATCTGGAGTCTTTGTTTATTCCCCAGGGAGTGAATCGTTCAAGTCTTTTAAAGCTAACGGCAAGGAAGGAGATATTAGTAGCAACAAAACAGCATCAATATTAATAGATTCTAAAAATGAAGTTTGGGTTGCTACCATGGGTGGAGGGCTCAATAAATTTGATAGAAAAAGTCAAACATTCACAGCCTATCGAATGAAAGACGGACTCCCAAGTGAAAGCGTCATAGGTATACTAGAAGACAACCAGGGTAAAATATGGATGAGTACCAACAATGGCCTGAGCATGCTGAACCCAGATGATATGTCCTTCAAAAACTATAATATCAGCGATGGCCTTCAAGGTAATCAGTTTTCACCTAGAGCTTTGCTAAAATTGTCCAATGGACAGTTGATTTTCGGAGGTAATAATGGCTACAATATTTTCGACCCACTTGACTTGGTGGACAACCCGAAGATACCATCGGTTTACATTACGGATTTCAAGTTATTTAACAAAATTGTACCTATTGGTGACAAAGAGGTGCTCAAAAAGGATATCATGTACACCGAGGATATCGAACTTAACTATAAACAGAATTTTCTATCTTTTGAGTTTTTGAGTTTGAACTATAGACATAGTGTCAAGAACAAATATAGGTATATGATGGATGGGCTTGATGAAGATTGGATAGAGGCAGGGAATGAAAGAAAAGCTTTTTATACGGGTGTAGCACCAGGCGATTATGTGTTCAAAGTCAAAGGGTCCAATAATGATGGTATTTGGAATGATGTGCCAGTTGAAGTCTCTATTACAATCATACCACCTTTTTGGGCTACTTGGTGGTTTCGAATGGTGATTGTTTTGTTAATAATCGCCGGACTTGTAGCCTTTTATAAGTGGAGAACTAGAGCAGCAAAAGAAGTCAGAAAGCTGCTAGAAAGAAAAGTGAAGGAAGCTACTGAGCAGGTGACAAACCAAAATGCTGAGTTACAGGAGCAGAGCGAATTGTTGAAGATGGCCATTGATGAAACCAATTTTGTCGTGGCTGAGGCCGTAGAGTCTGGCAATTTTGCCGTTCGAATAGATACGGATCAGAAATCTGGTTCATGGAAAGCCCTTGGTGATTCTATTAATCAACTTTTTGAGTCTGTTTTAAAGCCATTCAATACAATCAATCATATAGTGAACAAGATGGCTGAAGGTGACCTGACAGAAAGGTATACTGATGATGCTCGTGGAGAGATATTGAAGCTTGCCAAGAATTTGAACAAAGCGATGGATAATTTGACCAATCTACTTTTGGATATTACTGGTCGGGTGGATGATATTAAGTCATCTGCAAACGATATGCTGGTGACGGGAGAGGATATGACGGTAAGTACGGGCGAGATTGCTAATACCATTTCAGAGATGAGTAGGGGTGCTCAGGAACAAGTAATCAAGGTAGATGAATCGTCCAACCTGATAGAAGGAGTGCTGGCGTCATCAGGAGAGATGGGAGATCAAGCAGATGAGATCAATCAGACGGCCCTCATGGGGGTGTCCAAGAGCAATGAGGGAATGAAGCAGATGGGAGAGTTGGATGTGAATATGAAAGATATCCTAGCGTTCTCAGCTAAGACCACAGAATCTATAGATACGCTAACCAAGCGATCTGAAGAGATCACTAGCGTCTTGAGAATAATCAAGGATATTGCTTCTCAAACCAATCTCCTAGCGCTGAATGCAGCGATCCAAGCATCACAAGCTGGTGAGGTGGGTAGGGGATTTGCAGTAGTAGCCGAGGAAATCCGTAAACTTGCTGAAGACTCCAAAAAGTCGGCTGGTGAAATTGAAGAGCTGGTAACAAGTGTTCAAGATGACACGGCTTCCACGGCAAAGATAATAAGTGATATGAGCCAAAGAATAAAGAAAGGGGAGCAAGCGACAAACCATTCATTGAGTGCTTTTGAGGAGATTTCAAGTTACTATTCTAAAACACTTGAAAAATCTGAGCAAATCGTATATAAAACCAAGGAACAGACGAACGACATAGGAGAGGTAGTCAATATTATCAATGGAGTAGTGGTGATAGCTGAAGAGACTGCAGCTGGTACCGAAGAGACTGCTAGCTCGAGTTCAGAGTTGTCCACAGGTATGGATAACTACAATGAAAAGAGTAAAATAGTTGCAGAGATATCTGATGAATTGAAAGAGAAAGTTTCGAAGTTTTTGTTACGTAAAGATACTTGATTGGTAGACTGCAGTTATCAAATCTCCAATGACGCTTCGTTTGAATAGATAAGGCGGTAGTCTTGAATACGGGAACGAGTGACTTGCTGCGATCTAGATAAACAGATTTTTGCTCTTGCTGAATCTATTCACGCGTTGTTCTCTGCTAAACGCTCGCCATTGGAAATAATTCTCAGAACGGGTATTCAAATTAGTCCCTATCCGTTGCTGAAATTTATCTTTAGCAGCAGCTATACTTGACTTAAAATAACAGGGTATTCGTTCATCCACTCCTTTGTCGTTTCGACCGGAGAGAGAAATCTAAAATCGTCCTACACATTTACGTCTATAGATTCCTGCCTGTGGCAGACAGGTCTCCTGTCGTCGAAATGACAAGAGACAGGTATTGTTTATTGGAGTCATCATTCTAAAAGCCTGGTCAGCGATAGTTGATGTCTCATATTCAGTATCTATTAACAGATTGCCAATCACTCATCCCACTAAGCGACCTTTTAAATAAGAAAGACGCTTCGTAATTGTGAGGCTCATTATATTTGAATACCAAAAATGATAAAATGAGATTTAATACAAAACTGGATTTTGACGACACCAAAGTTGCTTTCGGTGATCGATCAAACGTGGATTTGAGGAGGATGTATTTTCTCTTCTCCACTATGAATAGGCCTTGGGTTGCGAAAGTAGGGATTGTCATGATGCAAATGGCTTTTGCCATTCATTTGCCTATCAAACTCCTGATTAAGAAAACGATATTCAATCACTTTTGTGGGGGAGAGTCCTTGCAAGATTCAAAAACGACCGTAGACAAATTAGGCGCTTCACGCATCCATACTATTTTGGACTATTCGGTAGAAGGGGAACACGATGAAGCAACGTTTGATTTTAATAAAAGTGAAATCATTAGGTCATTAGAATTGGCAAAGGGGTCGAGCGATATTCCTTCAGGCGTGATGAAGTTGACTGGTTTTACAGCCTTCGATTTGTTGTTGAAAAAGCAGTCCGGATTAGAGTTTAGTATAGAAGAAGCCCAGCGATGGAAGAATTTCCTAGCTAGAGTAGATGAGGTGTGCGCCATGGCGGTATCATTGGACAAGATGCTATTTATCGATGGAGAGGAATCTTGGATACAAGATCCGATAGATGAGGTGGTGATCGAGATGATGCGTAAGTATAATCGGGACAAGGTGTATATTTTCAATACCTATCAGATGTATAAGCGGGCTTCTTTTGCCAATCTTAAAATCAATCATTCTCATGCTGAGCAGGATGGTTACCGAATTGGCGCTAAACTGGTACGTGGTGCCTATATGGAAAAGGAAAGAGAACGAGCGATGGAGTTGGGCTATGATGATCCTATTCATGCTACGAAGGTGGAGACTGATGAGGCGTTTGATTCAGCAGTTTCCTATTGTATGCGCAATTTGGAGACTATCGCTTTGTGTGCAGGGACGCATAACGAACATAGTTCGAGACTATTGACCGAGTTGGTGGAGGCACATGAAGTGAAGGTGGATGATGCACGGGTGTACTTTGCTCAGCTCTTTGGGATGAGTGACAATATCTCCTATGCATTGGCGCAGCAAGGGTACAATGTGGCGAAGTACGTGCCTTATGGTCCAGTGAGGAAGGTACTGCCTTATCTGATGCGACGTGCGGAGGAAAATACCGCGATGGCGGGGCAGTCAAGTCGGGAATTTAAACTAGTCAAGGCAGAGATGAGAAGGAGGAAGAAGGAGGATGCTTTGTAAATTGGATCATTGACTATTAGATTTCACAGCTGAGACGGTTGTCTAAAATCTAGTGATCTATTATCTAGTTTCTAACTTCTATTTCCTGCTTTTTCCACGAGGGGCATTACGCTGTTATAAAAAATTGCTAAATTCCGATCTTTATTGAACCACAAACAATTCATGTCAACAACGAAGAGAGAGGTTAGTTATTTAGAGGCCTTTATTCCTATCATTTTTTTAGTAGTGTTCTTATCTGTCAATGTGGCCGTTTTTGGTGACGCGGCATTGGATGGTTCCAATCAAATTGTATTGATATTGTCAGGTGCGGTAGTAGCATTAGTCGCTATGAGAGCAGGGTATTCTTGGGAGAAAATCCTTAAAGGAATAACTAGAAGTATCAATTCAGCTATGCCCTCGATTTTGATCTTGTTAATGATTGGTTCGTTGGCCGGTAGTTGGTTGATCAGTGGGATCGTACCTGCGATGATTTATTATGGGCTACTGATACTTAATCCTACCATATTTTTATTTGCAGCAACGGTGGTTTGTGCCATCGTATCGGTAGCAACGGGTAGTTCCTGGACTACCTCTGCGACTGTAGGTATTGCTTTGATAGGTATAGGTCAGACAATGGGGTTTCACGAAGGCTTGGTAGCTGGAGCGATCTTGTCTGGTGCTTATTTTGGTGATAAAATCTCCCCCCTGTCCGATACTACCAATTTAGCTCCCGCCATGGCTGGGACGGATTTATTTACGCATATTAGATACATGACCTTGACGACTTTGCCATCGATAGGTATTACGTTGGTTATATTTTTGGTATTAGGTTTTGTCATAGAACCCGCTTCACAAGAGATTGGTACAGCGGAGGTGTTAACTGCTATAGAGGCTAAATTCAATATCAATCTATGGCTATTTATAGTTCCGGTTCTAGTTGTAGTTTTGATTGTTAAAAAAGTGTCGGCATTGCCAGCCTTATTGGTAGGTACGCTATTGGGAATTGTTTTTGCCTTGATATTCCAACAAAATATTATATCTGAAGTGGCCAATCATACGGGGTCTTATAGTGAAGTCCTATTTGTAGGTGTGATGAAAGCATTGTACGGAAGTATAGGCGTAACCACATCCAATGAAATGGTCAATGATCTGTTGAGTTCGGGAGGTATGTATGGGATGTTGGGTACGATATGGTTGATCATCAGCGCCATGGTTTTTGGTGGTGCGATGGAAGCGGCTGGTTTTTTAAAGAAAATTGCATCAGGCATTATTAAAGTAGCCAACTCTACAGGAGCATTGATTGCTTCTACGGCTGGTACTTGTGTGTTTTTTAATGTGACGGCATCAGATCAATACTTGGCCATCGTGGTGCCGGGTAGGATGTTTGCAGATATTTATAAAGAAAGAGGTTTAGCACCTGAGAACTTGAGTAGAACCCTCGAAGATTCCGGAACTGTTACTTCTGTATTAATACCTTGGAATACATGTGGTGCTTATCATTCTACTGTGTTAGGAGTGGGGACGTTGACTTATTTGCCTTATTGTTTTTTCAATATCATCAGCCCGTTTATGACTATCCTATATGGATATCTTAACATCAAAATAAAAAGATTAGTGAAGAAAGAAGCTTAATGGAAGTAAGAAAAATTACAAAAGAAGAAGTGAATAATTTGCCTTTGTTGAAATACGAAGGAAAAACAGTAGTGGTTGTTGATCCTAAGGAGGTGTCAGCGGCGGTAGCTTACTTGAGCAAGTATTCATTGCTGGGTTTTGATACCGAGACCAAACCGGCATTTAAAAAAGGGCAAGTCTATCCCGTAGCGTTGTTGCAGTTGGGGACTCCTGACCGGGTGTATTTATTTAGGTTGCTTGAGACAGGTTTGACAGACGATTTGATCCGATTATTCGAAGATCCTAATATCACAATTGCTGGAATTGGCATCAGAGATGATATCAAGGATTTGAAGAAAATGAAAGACTTTGAGCCACAAGGTTTTGTTGATCTAAATGAAAAGGCCAGAGATTTAGGCTTTGAAAGTATCGGAGCAAGGAATTTTTCGGGCATGTTCATGGGAGGTAGGATTTCGAAAGGACAACAAGTGTCCAATTGGGAAAATACAGTATTGACGAAAGCGCAGATAGATTATGCGGCAACTGATGCTTGGATATGCATAGATGTCTTCGAGCAAATGGATGCTTTGGAGGCTTAGTTCATTATTAACCTTTCACCACTTTGACGAGCCACCACTTTCTCAGATCTATTGCACAGCAATGCAAAGAGCAGTTTGGTGATCAATGCGATCAGCTGCAAATCATATTTCCTAACAAACGTGCGGGCGTGTACTTTGCCAATTATTTGGCAGAGTTATATGATAAGCCTATTTGGTCACCGAAGATCAATTCGTTTGAAGAGTTTGTAGAGAGCCATCAAGCGTATAAGCTAGCGGATGAGCTCCAATTGAGCTTTTTGCTGTACTCCGCCTATAAAAGTATAGTGCCTAATGTCGAGACATTTGATGCGTTTTTGCCTTGGGGCGAAATGATCCTCAAGGATTTTAATGACATTGACAATTACCTGGTAGAGACGAGTCACATATTCAGAGTGATCAAATCTCAAAAGGAATTGGATGAGCTGTTTCAAGAGTTCAGTACCGAGAGAGAAAAACAAATCATAGAAGGGTTTTGGCAAGGGTTTTTACCTGAGCCAGACAAAAAACAACAGGAATTCATCAAGACTTGGGCAATATTAGATGAACTCTATAAAAAATTCAATGCACTACTTGATGGGAAGCAATTAACCTATAAAGGGAAGTTGTTCAAATCCTATGTTAATGATTTGACGAAAGTAGATGCAAGTTCGAACGTTTGGTTTGTAGGATTCAATGCCTTGACCAAAGCGGAGGAAAAAATAGTGAAGCATTATTTGAGTGGAGGTCAGTCAGATATTTTTTGGGATATCGATGAGCATTACGTCAAAGATCCGATGCAAGAGGCTGGTGAGTTCTTTAGGGCATATTCTAAAGACTCGGTCTTTAAAGCAAGTATAGAAAGAGATCTTCAAAACAGAATCAATCACAGTACCAATCAAATCGAATTGGTGTCCGCCCCATTTGGGTTGGGACAAATCCATGCCGCTCGTCAAAAATTAGAAAATTTGACAACCAGTCAACTGGATCAGACTTTATTGATCTTAACTGACGAGACAATGCTCAACAATGTGTTGGACTACTTGCCTGCCAATGTACATGCTGCCAATATCACGATGGGCTGGCCGATCATTCAATCAAGAGTCTATTTACTGATGCAGAACTTGATTTTTCTGCAGTCCAGAATATCTGAGGAGGGTTTTAGCCGCTTGTATTTCAAAGACGTACTTGGGCTACTTGAGTTCAAAGATTTGCTGGAGCTAGATGATGAAAAAGTCATCGAGTTTGATCAACTGATCAAGGTCTCAAACCACTTATATTTCACTTTGGATGAAGTGAAATCTTATTTCCCAATATTGGATACTATACTATCCAAAGCGGTTTCTACCAGCGCGTATATTTTGGTGTTGGTGCGATTCATAGAGTCCTTGGATTTGACAGGGTATAAGGAATCTGAGTCATCCGTATTGGTGATGATGCATGCGTTGATGAAACGGGTGATCAGTGCCTCAAACGAGTTTGGAATTGCCATTCAGATGAAATCTTTTTTAAAGATTTTTAAACGAATGGGTACTACTCAGAAGCTGTCCTTCTCTGGAGATATCAATCATGGCTTACAAGTTATGGGAATCTTAGAGACCAGGAACTTGTCCTTCGAAAACGTGATGATCATCGGGATGAATGAAGATGCTTGGCCCAAGGATTCGAGTAACTCGTCATTTATACCCTACAATGTGCGAAAAGCATTTGGGCTGCCAGTAGTTGAGCATCAGGATGCTATGCAATCCTATTTGTTTTACCGATTACTGCATAGTGCGGATAACCTTTGGATATCCTATAACAACATCTCTCAGTTTAATCGTAATGGAGAACTGAGTAGATATGTGCAACAGTTGCAATTCGAGTCTGAGATTGCTTTTACTCAGACGAGTGTCAGTAACAAAATAGCTGCAGATCCAATACCAAAAATAGAAATAGCCAAGGAAGGGGAGGTGCTAAAAAAACTAAATGCTTTCCTAGTAGGGCACGGTACTCGTAAATTATCTCCTTCGGCTTTGAGTACCTATACCGATTGTTCATTGAAATTCTATTTTAATTACATAGAGCAGATCTATGAGCCCGAAGAAGTGTCAGAGGATATCAAGCCTAATCTCTTGGGGAATTTGCTACATGGTGCTATGGAACACCTCTATACAGGTGAGCAAACGTTGACAGCCGAACGTTTGAATTCCTTGAAAGGTAAAATTGATGAGGCGTTGGTGCAATCTTTTGCAGAGCAGCATTTAGTTGTCTCAGAGGATGAAAAGGAATTCATGGTGGGACGGCAGTTGATTGTCTATGAGGTGATCAAACAGTACATGGATGCCATTGTGAATTATGACGCCAGTCATGCACCTTTTGATTTGATCGGGTTGGAGTTCAAGGACTTCTTCGTTGATTTTCCAATCGAAACGCTAGCAGGTAGTGAGTCCGTATCTCTGAAAGGAATTATCGATCGAGTAGATGAGTACAACAATGTCGTTCGTGTTATTGATTATAAATCTGGACGAGACGAACGTGAGTTTGGGGATATGGAAGAGATGATCAATCCTGAGTCCAAGGCAAGGCCAAAGGGTGTGTTTCAACTCATGTACTATTGTATGTTATATAAGGAAAATCATCCTAATAATACTTTGCCCATCCAGCCAGGTATGTTCAATAGCAAGGATTTGTTCAAAAGTGATTTTGATATTTTACTCAAGCAAAAAAGAGGAACGAAAGGTATCGATAGAAAAGGAGGCTTGGTCTTGAACTATGAAGATTATGAGGAGCAATTCAAAGAACTGCTTCAATCCCTGTTGACAGATATCTTCAACACAATGCAGCCATTTAAACAGACCAAAGACGAAACCAAATGTGGCTATTGTCCCTATATTAATATTTGTATGAAGGGTTAGTTAGTCCACGAATACATCCATAAATTCAAATTTCTGTCCATCAAAAAAGCCTAAGTCACTCATCTTGGCTTGTGGAATCACCAATAGCGCCATGAAGGATAGTGTCATGAAGGGTGAGTTGAGTGAGGTGCCTAATTCCTTGGAAAAACTATCGATGCTAGCATAGTCCTCAGCTACTCGGTAACCATCTCGTTCTGACATGATACCGGCAATCGGCAAGGGTAATATTTGGTTTTTGCCTTTGCCTACAGCAGAAACACCACCTTTAGCTTCAATGATAAGGTTGACCGCCTCACAGATGGATTGATCATCAACACCTACTACGACGATGTTGTGGGAGTCATGTCCAACGCTAGAGGCTATTGCGCCCGTCTGTAAGCCAATGTTTTTAATATACCCGATAGCAGGAGGACTCTCGTGATATCGGTTGATCACGGCAATCTTTAATAGGTCGTGTTCTGTGTTGGTTTGATTCTCATTGTCTATCAATTGACTGTCATAGGATAAAAGGTTGGTAATGAGCTGGCCATCTAAGGCTTCCATCACTTGAACTTTTGATCCTGTTATTTGAATTTTGAAATCATCTGGTATTTTGACTTGACAATCGAAGTTGTTAACGATTATATTCTCAACTGATTCGATTTTGGTTTTGTGATCTTCCGCCATCAATTCTCCATCGATGTAAGTCTTCAAAATATCAAATGACGCAATTGAATCTATAACTATAAAGTCCGCAGGATCATTTTCTTTGAGTAGACCTACATTCATGCCGTAGTGTTTGACAGGATTGATACAGGCAGCTTGTAAGACTTTGAACAGATCATTTCCTTTTGCCAATGCTCTCTTGACGTGTTCGTTGATATGACCTTCTACTAAGTTGTCGGGATGTTTGTCATCCGAACAAAACATCATATTTTGATAGTGTTCATCAAGTAGTGGGATCAATGCATCGAAATTTTTGGCAGCACTGCCTTCTCTGATTAGAATTTTCATGCCGTGTTTGAGCTTATCCAAAGCTTCTTCAGCAGTAAAGCATTCATGATCTGTTGAGATACCTGCAGCGATGTATTGAGCAGCTTGCTCGCCTTTTAGTCCAGGCGCATGGCCATCTATGGGTTTGCCTAATCGTTTTGCAATCGCAATTTTTTCTAATACTGCTTCATCATTGAACAGTACGCCAGGCCAATTCATCATTTCGGCTAGGTAGATGATTTCCTTCTTTTTGAGGAGGTATTCTACGTCTTGTACATTGATTTCTGCACCAGCAGTCTCAAATGTTGTCGCTGGAACACAAGATGGTGCGCCAAAATAGAATTTGAAATTAATTTTTTTACCATTCTCAATCATATACTCAACCCCTTTCACTCCCAACACATTTCCGATTTCATGAGGGTCTGATATGGTGGCTACCGTGCCATGAACGACAGCTAATCTGGCGAATTCTGATGGTGTCAGCATCGAACTTTCTATATGGACATGTGCGTCTATGAAACCTGGGAGTATATATTGGTCCGCAGCGGTTAATGATTCTTTGATCTCTTGAATAATACCATTTGAAAAGGAAACTATGCCAGGGAAAATGCGTTTATTCTCTATGTCAATGATTTGACCGCTTACTATTGTCATGCTCAAAAGGGATGGATTGAAAATCAAATTGTAAATTAATCAGTAAGCAGCTAAATAAAACAATCGCCTTTTATATTTTTGCCGCGTGAAAACAGACTACCTAACCGAAAAAGCGATCAACCAATTCATTGATGCAGCCCTACTTGAGGATTGTGGAGATGGTGATCATAGTACATTAGCAGCCATTCCCGCTGAGCTGATTCAGGAAGCTGAACTCAAGATCAAAGGAGATGGAATCATCGCTGGCCTTCAATTGGCCGAATGGATTTTTCATCGAATGGATTCTGAACTGGAGATTACCATGTTGAAGGCAGATGGAGAAGAAGTGACCGAGGGAGAAATTGGACTTATTGTCAAGGGTAGAGCACAATCGATCTTGACTTCAGAGCGTCTTGTCTTGAACTGTATGCAACGTATGAGTGGTATTGCAACCTACACACGTAGGTTAAGTGAAATGATTCACCATACTAAGGCCAAATTGCTGGATACTCGTAAAACAACGCCTAATTTCAGAATGTGTGAAAAGTGGGCGGTGAAGATTGGTGGTAGTGAAAATCATAGATTTGGTCTATATGACATGATCATGTTGAAAGATAATCATGTGGATTACGCAGGAGGTATTACCAAAGCAGTGAAGGATACACAAGTCTATTTAAAAGAGAAAGGTAAGAGTCTGAGGATTGAAGTTGAGACTCGGAATTTGGATGAGGTACAAGAGGCTTTGGACGCTGGAGGTGTAGATGTGATTATGTTAGATAACATGTTGCCTTCAACTATGAGAGAAGCAGTAGCTATGATCAAAGGTCAGTGTCAGATAGAAGCCTCAGGTGGAATAAGTGAGAAAAATATAGCAGAGATAGCTGAGACAGGAGTGGATTTTATTTCCGTTGGGGCATTGACCCATTCCTATAAGAGTTTGGATATTAGTTTGAAAGCAGTTAAGAAAAAGAAGAGTAAATAATGATAGTAAAAACTAAAAAATACCAATTAGAGAACGGGACGTTTATAAAGTTAGCGTTTGGTAATTTATTGAAGGAGCAGTGGTGGGTGTTTTTGATATTCGCAGCGATATGTGGTGGTTTTCTTTGGATTCCAAATATGTGGTGGATTATTGGAGCTTCGATCGCATTGGTATTGTATGGATTGTTTTGGTTGATTCAGTTTGCTGGTATATCGCAATTGGAGCAGGGTAAGTTTATGTTTGAAAAGTTGAGCTATGAGATCACAAGTCAACAAATCCTGATCAAATTAAATACCAAGCAAGGGATGCCTTTGAAGTGGGAAAGCATCAAAAAAGCTCAAGTAACCAAAGATCACTTTTTGTTGATAATGAGTAAGGCGCAAATGATTCATTTGCCACGTAGAATATTCAATACTCAGAATGAAATAAGGTTCATTGAGGCGATCATGAAAAGAAAAGGTTTGATCAAAGAGTAAGGTCGATAAAAGAGAAAGTAATGAAAACCCTGACGATTATCGTCAGGGTTTTTTTGTGCCATCGAAGAGTAACATCCCAACACACTTGGGTAAATCTACCAATCGAGTGATCTAGTTTGGGTTGGTCTACGTTCTGCTCTACATTGAGACTAAAGAAAGTTCGGTGATTAGAGAGAGGGTTAAAATAGTAGATGCGATTAGGGGATTGGCCTTGCTCGGCATAGTGGTAATTCACAGTGTTGAGCATTTTGAGTTGTTCAAAACTCCTCTTGAGGATTCGATGTTCATTACTAGTTTTGACAAAATTGTGCATGATGTTATCTTCTTTTTGGTGGCCGGAAAAGCCTATTCCATGTTTGCCATTCTGTTTGGTTTTAGTTTCTTTATTCAACTCTCTTGCAAAGAACAAGACGGGATAGAATTCAAACCTGTTTTTTTACGAAGAATGCTCGGACTGTTTGCTATGGGAATTATTCATTCCATAGTTTACAGAGGAGATATCCTTCATATATATGCTTTGATGGGGTTGCCATTGTTATTGGTGTACAGGGTCAAGACCCAATATTTGATCATTGCGGCCATATTACTTGCTGCACAACTACCTACAATCTATTTGATCATTCGTGCTTTTACTGATGCTAGTTTCAAATACACGCCTTATTATGGAGGTGATAGTTTTAAGATAGGAGAGGAGACGTATGCGCATGGAAGTTTTTGGGAAGTGTTGAAATACAATCTGTGGTCAGGTAGAGTAGTCGTGTGGACATGGACTTATCATGTAGGACGGTTTTACCAGCTGTTTGCATTCTTTTTTATCGGAATGATATTGGGTAGGATGGGCGTGTTCTATAGAAGTTTAGAATTTAAAAAGTTTTTGATAAATGTATTGATATACAGTGCTTTGATATTTTTAGGACTGACCGCTTTTACTCAAAATATGAGTAGCCTAGAATGGACTGAATTGCAATTGTCATTGACTAGTGTATTGGTTAAGTCTTATACTTCATTCTTTTATACTGTACTGTTGATGGCTTCTGTGTTGCTGTTGAGCCCCTTGATTGCTAATTCTCTAGTGGTGAATGTCTTGGCGGTGTATGGTAGGATGAGCTTGACTAATTATGTTGCTCAAGCAGTATTGAGTGTTACTTTCTTTTACGGATTTGGATTTGGGATGTATGCCTATTTGGGAGCAGCTTGGAGTGTATTATATGGTTTAGTCTTATTTTTGATTCAAGTACTCATTGGGTCCGAATGGTTGAAGAAATATAAGTACGGACCTCTAGAGTGGGTATGGCGAGCGATGACATTGAGGAATTTTAATTTGCCACTAAAAAAGATTAGCTAAAGTACTTACCCTCAAGTTCTACCAATACCTCTGGTCCCAAGGGTTTGGATTTGAAGTCTACAATTTCTGGAAATGTCGTGATGCGTTCTACATCATCGGGGTTAATGGTAGAAGACAATACCACAATGACCAAATTTTTATTGTTTTGGCATTTTTGATAGGCGTGCATGAAATCCCATCCATTCATGCCAGGCATATTAAGATCTAAGAAGACTAAGGTTTTTTTTTGACTTTCATGATGACAAACATATTCAAGTGCCTCAGTAGCCTTATCGAATATCTCTATATCAATATCCTTGTAGACCATTCGGATGATTATTTTATTGAGAAAGTTGGTAGACTCATCGTCATCTACTAGTATGATATTGGATATTTTTTCGCTCATAATTCGAATGGTATAGTAAAGTGAAACGTTGATCCTCCTAATTCGTTTGGTTTGACCCAAATTTCTCCATTATGTAATTCAATCACTTTTTTACAATGTGATAACCCAATTCCCGACCCTTGGAATTCTTTTTTCTGATGTAATCGTTGAAATATTTGGAAGATTTTGTTTTTGTGTTCCTCAGCAATTCCAATACCATTGTCTTTGATTTCAAATTGCCAGTAATTGTCCTCTGTTTTTCCAGATACTTCAATTATAGGTTGGACGTTTGGTTTTTGAAATTTAATTGCATTACCGATGAGGTTTTGAAATAGGAGTGGGGCAATTTTTTCATAGCCTTTGAAATCTGGCATTTCTTTGACAGATAAGATGGCGTTGTGTTC
This sequence comes from Reichenbachiella sp., assembly GCA_051531955.1. GTDB lineage: Bacteria > Bacteroidota > Bacteroidia > Cytophagales > Cyclobacteriaceae > Reichenbachiella. The sequence goes on along the minus strand of JAOPTS010000130.1, from coordinate 6,970 downwards.
CTTTATCAGATGGTCCATAGTTACAATCACATCATTGACCATGTCTTTGGTGTTGATCAAAGAAGGCTTCAACTCCGCATTGATTCTCGAATAGTCCAATACCCCCTTAATCAAATCTTTCATGCGAGCAGTGGCGGTTAATATATGTCCCATATATAGGCCGGCACTATCGTCCATTTGATCCTTGCAAAATGACTCTAATAGTTGGCTAAATCCGATGATGGTATTGAGTGGTTCCTGCAAATCATGAGAAGCCATGTAGGCAAACTGCTCTAGTTCTTTGTTTTTTATTTTTAACTTTCGGTTGCTGTCTTCAACAGCCAACTCATGTTTGATACGTGCAGTGATATCATGATAGGTGCCCAATATACCTATGACTTCATTTTTTCCATTGGTGATAGGGACTTTGTTAGTTTCTAACCATGATCGGCTGCCGTCAGGTCGACGCTGAGGTTCTATGAACCCCAATTCTTCCTTGTTTTGTGTCATTACTTTTTGATCCACCAACCTGAAGTAATCCGATTCTTTCTTATCCCAAGAAATGTCATAGTCTGTTTTTCCTATTAGACTATTGGCATCTTTGACTCCTGCATCTTGAGCAAAGCTTTTGTTTGCTCCTTGGTAGACACAATCTCTATCCTTCCAAAATACCCTGCCTGGAATAGTGTCAATGACCAAGGTGAACATAGATTGCAGCTCTTCTAGCTCCAATTCTTTTTGTTCTAATTGTAATTCAAGGTCCTTTATTTTCGCTTCCATTTTGGATGGTTTTCTTGTCAATTCAATATGTATGCTGCTCGTTTTATAAAGTAATCATTTTATTTGACAATTACGAAAGTTGATGTAAGTGATCGGTAGCCAACAATGGTTGACTATTTTCTTTTGTTCTCTTTCGCTACCTTCTCCTTTATTTTATTGAATTCATAGTGGAGTTCAGAGCCTGTTTTGAGGTCAAGTAAAAAGCTGTCTGACCTCTTGTCATAGTATACTTCATAGTATTGATCAGTGAGTTGGCTTGATATAATCATCTCGGTAGTAGAGTACTCGTCTGCTAGAGTTAGTTTGCTTGGGTACTTGACAGGTACAGGCAGGGCCACATAGTCCTCTATCTCCAGTTCATAGGATTGTCCATGCAAGGTGACTCGGATATTCTCTTTAGATTTCTGAAATTTGGTTCGATAGAGGTAAACCATTTTAGTAAGATCAGCTTTACTTAGCTGACGATCCTTGTAGTTTCTTTTATTGTAGTCGGTAACTATGGTTTCAATTATACCTGACTTTAGTTTAAAGTCCTTGGAGTCAATAAAGTCTAGTGTTACTTTATCATCAGATACATATGACTTGAGAACATTGATACGTTTGTCAAATTGATCTTTGGAATCCGAGTCGCTATAAACTAAGCGTAGTTGGTCATCTTTCTCTAGATAAATGGCGTATTCTCGACCGTTATTGATGTATATGTTGATGGCACCCAGTTGAGTACGATCTAAAAATATATAGGGGTTTTCATCATCACTATCGCTGTCTCTCAGGAGGTAAAATGATGCGTCATTAGTTACATCATAGTACCCAAAGATATTTTTGCAGGAATAACTCTGCTCTTCCTTGTCCATTGTGAGAATCTCAATTTGATCATCAGTTTGATAGATCTTTTGAAATGCTATGGTAGCTCCAGTTTTCAGAACGAGGCTGTCTTGAGACCAAGAAAGTTGTGTGGTAAATAAGAAGAGTAATAAAAGGGTAATTTTCATAAATGAAGTCATACCCTAATATATCAAGATTATCTCTTATTCCTATTTCCTCCTCTATTGAACCTGCTTTTAAAAGCATTTTGTTTTTTAGCCTTTTCTTCCACGTCTTTAGCCGTTTCGGTCAACACAAAACCTTCCATCTTACTGATTTCCAATTTTTGCTTTAGAAGCTTTTCGATTGCTTTCAAGTAGTCTTTTTCGTCCAGACTGACCAATGAGATAGCTTCTCCTGACGCACCAGCTCTACCAGTTCTACCGATACGGTGAACATAATCTTCCGCTACATTGGGTAGTTCGTAGTTGATAACATGTGGTAGCAAAGGAATATCTAATCCTCGGGCAGCAATGTCAGTCGCTACTAATACTCGAATGGAACCATCTTTGAACCCACTTAGTGCTTTGGTTCTAGCGCCTTGACTTTTGTTACCATGGATGGCAGCAGAAGTGATACCTTGTTTCTGCATGGTTTCGCTGACACGGTTAGCTTTATGCTTGGTACGTGTAAACACCAATACTTGGGTCCAGTTGCCATCATCGATCAACTTAATACACAAAGTTGTTTTTTCTTTGCTATTGACGTGATAAGCTCTCTGAACAATTTTTTCAACAGTGGAGTTTTCAGGCTCAGCTTCAACCGAAACGGGATGAATTAATATGGCGTTGGCCATTTTCTTTATCTCTTTTGAGAATGTTGCCGAAAACATCAAATTCTGTCTTCTTGGTGGTAAGACTTTTAGAATTTTATTGATGTCACGAGAAAATCCCATGTCAAGCATTCTGTCTGCTTCATCTAGTACAAAAAACTCCAATTTGTTCAAATTGAATATTTTTTGATTGAAGAGATCCATCAATCTACCTGGTGTTGCTACTAATATGTCAACGCCATTTCTCAAGGCTTTGACTTGAGGGTTTGCATTGACACCACCAAATATAACCGTTGATTTTAATTCAGTGTAGATGCTGTACTCTCTAATGTTTTCGTGGACTTGTGCAGCCAATTCTCTTGTAGGAGTCAGTATGAGGGCACGAATTGGCCTTTTGCTCATTTTGGGTCCTCCTGACAGGATCTGTAACATGGGTAACGTAAAACCTGCTGTCTTACCTGTCCCAGTTTGTGCGGATGCTAAGATATCTTTTCTTTCTAGGATTACAGGAATCGCTTTTTCTTGGATGGGTGATGGTGTTGTATATCCCTTTTTCTCTATTGCTTTAAGCAATTCATGGGATAAACCGAGTGATTCAAATGTCATATAACTAATTAGTGAAAAGAATGTCTCTTTTCGATTAAGGATGCAAAGGTACACTTATAAATTGATAAGCGTGTTTGTCTTTTGCTTTCTGAATAGAGAGATTAACTTACAATCGATTTTATCTAGTTATATGAAAGCAGCTACAGCCAAAGAAATTAAAGATGAGTTGAAGGAAAAGTCAACGGTCGAGTTGAGAGAAATATGTCTTAGACTTTCTCGGTTTAAAAAAGAAAACAAAGAATTGTTGACTTATGTATTGTTCGAGTCTACTGATGAAGAAGATTACCAGCGAAGCGTGAAGATGCAAATGGAGGAGTTGTTTTCTGAAATCAATACATTGAGTCCGTATTATATCAACAAGAGTGTTCGGAAGGTACTACGGTTAGTAAAGAAATACATTCGATACTCCGATAGTAAAAATACGGAGGTAGAACTGATGCTCCATTTTTGTCAATCAATAAAAGAGTTATATCCAGATATGCGACGAAATACGGCGCTTCAAAATATCTTCAATAGACAGTTGGCTGCAGTTAAAAAGTCAATTGCAAAGCTTCATGAAGACCTACAATATGATTATAGCCAAATATTAGAAAAGTTTTAAAATATATGAGTGAATTAAAAAAAAGTGCAAATGAGTTAAGAGCTTCAGTCCTAAGATTGAATACTAAGGTTTATGAATTGGATGGTCATGAGTGGTTGGATAGGTTGCCAGAAAAGTGGTCTAAAAAGGAAATATTGGGGCATTTAATTGATTCAGCACTCAATAATCTAAAGAGATTTACAGAAATTCATTTTTCAGCCAAGCCATATATCGTCATATCTTACAATCAGATGGAGTTGGTGAGAGCTAATGATTATCAAAGCGAAGAGTTGGAGCAGTTGGTTCTATTATTTACTTCACTGAATATGAGAATAGCCAAAGTGATGGAAATACAATCTGTGGAACAATTGAATGCAGCTGTTTTTGCTGATGGGGCAAATTACGATTTGAGGTTCTTGATGGAAGATTATGTAGTTCATCTGAACTATCATCTGGATCAAATATTGGTAGGTAAGTAATATTCCGAAAGAGTTGTGTTGCAATGTGAAATGTCAGAATAGATAAAGAAAAAAGCTGAATCTCTAATGCGAATCACACCAATTCTCCAAGATGTCTAACGTGAAATAGGCTTTGGCTTTCAGTAATAGTAAACCTGAGGAGTCTGTCTATGAATTGGGAGAGGATTTGTTTGGTCCTGTATGGAGCCATGGGTGCTATGACTCAGTTATAAGACATAAAAAAACCTTGACAATCTGCCAAGGTTTCTGATTATATCTAATGTAGGAATTGATTATGCCAATTGGGCATCAATTTTCCCAGCTAAAACTCCTTTTGGAACTGCACCTACTTGTTTGTCAACAACTTCACCGTTTTTGAAAACTAATAAAGTTGGGATGCTTCTTACTCCATACTTAGCAGACATCTCTGGGTTAGAGTCTACGTCTACTTTACCTATGACAGCTTTTCCTTCGTATTCTCCAGCTAGTTCTTCTACGACTGGCCCGATCATCTTACATGGTCCACACCATTCTGCCCAGAAGTCTACAAGTACTGGCTGATCTGAATTTATAATTTCATTGAAGTTGCTGTCTGTAATTTCAATTGCTTTGTTTCCCATGATTATTATAGTTTATTCTTATTATTTCTATTTATTGACTGTCTGAACGCAAATATAACAGAAATAGTTTTTGTCAGATTATCGTTTTTTACAATGAGCAGATAGATTTTTTATATATCAGTTTTTGACATTGATTATCTGATCGAATAGTTTAAAATAGCGCAATTGATTATTTTTGCATGATATTGGCGTTATGGTGATTTAAGTTTTTGATATTTAATTATTAAGAATTGATAATGTTGAATTTGGAACAAGTAATTGCTTAGATCGTTAGATTATTTTTAATAAAATTGCACTAAAGTTAAAACCCAATCAATTTGTTTAATTTCCTAAAGAACTCATCAGCCAAACTACTAGAAAGTGTTTTTGCAAAGGCAGAAGAGGTGGTCTATCAAAGGGGCGATCTTTTGGCGGAACAGTTTTCTAAATCAAAATATTTATTCATTCTTCAGGAGGGTGAAGTCACGTATTATTCCAATTTTCAAGGAAGCTCGAGAAGGATAGAGATTGGTCAATTTTCAACCCCAAACTCTCCTTTGGGGCTGGATGCTATGAGTGAGCCTTATCGTCATGAATCTTCGATAGAGGTTAATTCTGAGATGGTACGTGTGTTAAGATGGGAACGAACCTCGTTACAGAGCTTTCTTGACAAGAATATAGAGGCTGCCATTGAGTTTTATGAATACGTGAATATCCATGCCTTGAACCTGATGGAGGAGGCTAGTTATTTGTTTATGAATACAACGTTTGCTTCAAAGAGTAAAGGGTTGCCGGCCAAAGAATCGGAAGGATATGATTCTCCGATGGGGTTTGACGCTAAGGAGTTGGTCATCTTTCTTTTACAGTCACCATTTTTTGAGGTATTCGAGGAGGAAGATTTGGTAGTGTTATCCAAGAGTGTAGTGAGACGACAGTACAAAGTTGGTAACGTGATCGATCTACAAGATATGAAGAGTGGAGGGGTGAACATCCTCCGAGTAGGAGAGGTAAGGTTTTCGAGATACAATGGGGAAGGAGATGACCAAACTAAGGTGACATTGAGGTCTATATCCACTCCAGGGTATTTGACAGGTCCATCAGGGTTATTAGATGCAAAGAATGTACTGACCACTAAGGCAAAAAAGGACACTGTTATTTTTCATATACCATCAGAGGCAATCAAAAGCTTATGTAAGAAAAGACCTGAGTTTGCACTTAATTTACAAATAAGGACCACTTGGTTTATCAATAATCACCTAAGGGCATTGAGAGCAAGGTTGATTTCTGCGCAATTTGATGAAGAGGTGACGGTGTCTACCAGTTTGATAGAAAGTAATCGTGCGAGTCTGTCATTGAGTTCACCTTTACATAAGGTGCCTCATCTGTTGAGTTTTAAACATACTATCCCAGATGGAATAGGGATATTACATTTTGTAGAGCTCAATGGTGATGGAATAGAGAAAAATATAGCATCACTATGTTTGGACAACCTTCATGATACGCAACGTGAAATGGAGTTTTATCAAGACTTGCAGACGATATTTGATGCAGTGGTGTCGGCTCCTGCTATCATGATGCAGGATAAGGTACATAGAGAGAGTATACGGTTGTCAAAGGAGGCCTTCAGTCGGGTAACGACGTTTGTGAAAGGAGTGGAGAACATTCCTGAACAACCTGGTCACTTGTTTATTTACAACCATCTATTGAATCCACCTTATTACGCTTTGCCTAATCAGTTTCAGATTAATCTGGATTGTCACTTTTTGTCTATGATTATCAGTGATGCATATAATCCGGAAGTAGGAATGAAAATCGTGAGAAGTGGTCGCGAGATGGAACATGATCATCAAAATTACTACGAGAGACTTGGCTATATCAATGCTTATTTGGACCATGCTAGTACAGAAGTCGAAAACGAAAGCAACGAAAGGGTTTCAGAACAGATAGAAGAATTTTTATCCGAGTTCAATAACGTTATTATAGGTCCAGAGCATACGTCTTATACTACAGAGCAATCTCCAGGATTATTCGAATCTGAGGTGTTTGAGAGAGTGTTGGAAATGGAAAGAGAGCCATTGATAGTACCAGTAGTAATGGCCAATTTTGATAGACGAATCAGAAAAAATAAGTTTGCAGTCGAAATAAAAAAGCCTTTTTTACTCAGTGAAAAAATGGCCAATGTAGGTGTTGATGATGTGGGCGTTTTCCTAGATCAGTTTCGATTACAATACAAGAGCTATATTCAGGATTTGGTCAAAGAGTCGCATTGAAACGGTGACACTTTAAGATAAAGCTATTAACCCGGCGGGGTTAGTTTGTGATTATATCAGGC
>JAOPTS010000129.1:0-33001 GCA_051531955.1 Reichenbachiella sp. | reverse complement strand
CCTAACCCCTCCAAGGAGGGGAATCATTATTAGTAAATGGCCAAAACCAACAGTAAATGAATACTCCCCGACCCAAGGGTAAGGGGTATCAACTTTCAGACTGGACAATTACTTCTACCCAAGGGTCGGGGAATTAAACCCAAAAAGAAATTAAACCCAAAGGGCCATTAGCATAAGCTGTGGCCAACGAAAAACAGTTGTCTATTGGTTGTAAAAGCCAATGGCAAATAGCCAAAGACCAATAGCCAACATTATACGATCATTCCAGCGGCAACCGTCTCATTGGTTCCTTCGTCAACCAAGATCAAACTACCTGTAATTCTGTTTTTACTATACGAATCAACCAAAAGAGGTTTGGTGGTTCTTAATTTCATTTTACAAATATCATTAGCGCCTACTTCTAAGTCTTCTTCATTTCGATGAAGGGTACTGATATCTAGCTTGTAGCTGATTTCTTTGATCATCGCTTTAGCCTCTGCAGTAGTATGTCTCACAATATACTTACCTCTTGCTTTAGGCCCCTTAGGGTTTAACCAACAAACCATTACTTCAATATCTTGAAGCGCCTCAGGTTTATTATTGGTTCTGACAATCATATCGCCTCTTCCAATATCAATTTCATCTTCCAATTGAATGGTAACAGACATAGGTGCAAATGCCTCAGCAATTTCACCATCAAAGGTGTCAATTGACTTGATCTTAGAACTAAAACCTGACGGCATCACTGTCACATCATCACCTGCTTTAAACACACCACTGGCAATACGGCCTGCATAGCCACGATAGTCATGGTATTTGTCAGTCTTAGGGCGAATTACATTTTGCACAGGAAATCTGCAATCAATATGATTATGATCACTCCCAATATGGATGTTTTCCAAAGTATAAAGCAGAGTAGACCCTTCGTACCAGGACATATTTTCACTCCTGTTGACCACATTGTCACCATCCAAAGCAGATATAGGAATGAACCTAACATCCTTCACTTCCAGTTTAGAGGCAAACTCTTCGTAATCCTTTTTGATGCTTTCGAAGACTTCTTGGCTGTAGTCAACCAAATCCATCTTATTGACACATACGATCACATGAGGTATCTTCAGTAAAGAAGCAATGATTGAATGTCTTTGAGTTTGCTCGATCACTCCTTTTCTAGCATCAATCAGCAACAAAGCACAGTTAGCTGTAGAAGCTCCCGTTACCATATTTCTGGTATACTGAATATGACCTGGTGTGTCAGCAATAATGAACTTTCTCTTTGGTGTAGCAAAATATCTGTAAGCTACATCTATAGTGATTCCTTGCTCCCTTTCGTCTTTCAGTCCATCAGTCAAAAGAGCTAAATCAGTATGATCTAACCCCTTTTTTTCACTGGATTTAGCAACTTGCTCTAGTTGATCTTCAAATATTGATTTTGAATCGTAAAGCAATCTACCAATCAATGTACTCTTCCCATCATCAACACTACCTGCTGTTGTAAATCTGAGAAGCTCCATGTTGAGGTAGCCTTTATTATCGTGTTTATCTGCCATTTGTATTAGCTTTTTGCTATTTAGCCATTGGCTATTAGCTTATTTCTTAATGAATTCAATTTTTTGCCTAAAACATCTAACTTTTCAACAATTAAATCAAACTCTGATTTTTTAATAAATTTCAATTCTGTAGAAATATACAATTGGGTTTTTACTTCAAATAACGATCCCAATGCAATTTCAATAAAACTCGAAAACTCCTTCTCCGAACTTCTACTACAACCCTCCGCAATATTCGAAGAAATAGATACAGAAGCTCGTCTAATTTGCGATATTAAACCAAACCTTTCATCGAAGGGGAAATATTTTGTTAAAGCGTATATTTTCACTGCAACATCAACTCCAATTTTCCAAACATCGTAATTAGTAAAATCTCTCATTTCCTGATTATTCTCTTTAGAAGCAAAAGGCCAATTGCCAGAAGCCAAGAGCTATTCTAAAAATACCCTTGCCTCTTCCTGTCTTCCATAGATGTTTCTGACCTTTTGTCGTCCTCTCTATTTCCTCTCTCCGTATGTCTAGCAGCAGCTACCTCATCGACGATTTTCTCCAAAGTATCTGCGTCAGACTCATCTCCACCAGTAATCGTTATATCACCCAATGTTCTAAATCTAATTTGTTTCGTCACCACTTCTTCAGTATCTGCTATTGTGATAAAATCAGAAACAGGCAACCAAGTGTTACTTCTTCTAATTACCTGTCTTTCGTGCGCAAAATATAAAGATGGCAATGCCATGTTTTCAGACAAAATATATTGCCAAACATCCATCTCAGTCCAATTACTCAAAGGGAATACTCTAAAATTTTCTCCTTGATGACATCTCCCGTTGAAAATGTTCCATAGCTCCGGCCTCTGGTTTTTTGGATCCCATTGACCAAATTCATCTCTATGTGAAAAGAATCTTTCTTTGGCTCTGGCTTTTTCCTCATCTCTTCGGGCTCCACCAATACAAGCATCAAAATCATGCTTTTCAATTGTATCTAATAAAGTGACGGTCTGGATAGCATTTCTACTTGCATTTTTTCCTTTCTCTTCAGTAGCAGCGCCTGTGTCAATCGACTCTTGGACTGAACCAACAATCAATTTCACTCCAAGTTCTTTGATATATTTATCTCTGAACTCCATCGTCTCAGGAAAATTATGCCCTGTATCAACATGTACAAATGGAAATGGGATTTTTCCAGGAAAAAAAGCTTTCCTTGCTAAGTGTGCTACGCAAATAGAATCCTTACCTCCTGAAAAAAGGATAGCAGGGTTTTCGAATTGAGCAAAAACCTCTCTTAAAATATAGATAGCCTCTGCTTCAAGTTCTTTTATGTGTGTTAGATTATAATTACTCATTATCTAAGTGTAATTTTTTCTTTTACTAATTCGTATATTTTATCAACGCCTTCTTCAACCGAAAGTTGATGCGAAGGTATATTTAAATCTGCATTTGTTGGTTCTTCGAACGGAGAATCAATCCCTGTGAAGTTTTTAATCTCTCCTCGACGTGCTTTGGCATAAAGGCCTTTCACATCTCGTTTTTCACATTCTTCAATCGGACAATTCACAAATATTTCCGTGTAATTACCCTCGCCTATTAATGCTTTCACTTTTGCACGTTCTTCTGCAAAAGGGGTGATGAATGCCGTCAACACAACTGTCCCAGCATCAACAAAAAGTTTTGACACTTCTGCTATTCTTCGAATGTTTTCTTTTCGACTATCATCAGAAAAATCAAGATCGTTATTCAATCCGGAGCGAATATTGTCTCCATCCAGAATATAGGTATTCAGACCATCTGCAAACAATTTACTTTCCAAAGCACTCGCCAATGTTGATTTACCAGAGCCAGACAAGCCTACAAACCATATCAACTGCGGTTTATAACCTAGTTTCTTAACTCTGTCTTTTTTAGTGATCTCGTGACTATGTGGGATTATATTATCTGTCATGATTTTAATTCATTCTTTACACGCTCATCTAACCCTAGGTTAATTCTGTACCAAGCTTCTTCATGACCGTAATAAAATATCATTTTTACAAAAAACTCAACAGATGCAATTATTACTCCCTTTTCAAACGCATTTTCTTGGTCCCTAAATAAAACTACAACCAAAACTAAAGTAGTCAATGAAGCTATAACACGCCAAGAAAAAGCTTTTAGAATATGACGCGTCCTATGATTAAAAGACACAGATAAATTAAACCAAAAACGCTCATGTAAGTAATACAACAACATTTTGATAGTTACATCAAAAAATGCTAATATGCTAAAAGTTGGCAATGCGTCTTCCTGTTCATCTTGAACTATAGCAGCTACACTCAGTGTTGTAGTGGTTGCAATAATTCTCCAAGTGATACTCTTCGCTAAATGTCTTACCCTACTGTCCATATATTAAGTTAGATTGATTTAAAAGAATTAGTTTGAATATGCGAAAGCATAATACGGTATCAACAGCAAGTAGTTGACTTATGAAAACTGTATGAACTAATGTTTTTCAAATCTTGAGGGTTAATCGAGGCGCAAATCTATGAACATTTTCTCACTTCAAAAAGAATAATCAGTTTTCTATAAACTTCCTGAAATCAAACTCCTGGGTAAAATCCCTTTTACATCATAGATTAATGACTTTTCAGATAATTGCTCCCAGTCCAATTCTTTGAACTGATCATGTGATACAGCCAATATAGTCGCTGCATAATCTTCATTAATATTAGGAGACAATTGAATATTATATTCCTCTTCTACTTCTTTAGTGTTTGCTAAAGGATCATATACATCAACCTCAATATTATATTCTTTGAGCTCATTGATAATATCTACAACACGTGTATTTCTAACATCCGGGCAATTTTCCTTGAAAGTAATTCCCATGACCAAAATTTTTGACCCAATCAGTTCCTTACCACTTTTAGACATGAGTTTAATGACTTCTTGCGCAACATGTTTGCCCATATTGTCATTGATTCTCCTCCCTGCTAATATCACCTCAGGAATATACCCTAGACTCTCCGCCTTATGCGTCAAGTAATAGGGATCAACCCCTATGCAATGACCACCTACCAAACCAGGCTTAAATGGTAAAAAATTCCACTTGGTACCAGCAGCTTCCAATACTTCATGTGTATCAATCCCAACCTTGTTAAAAATCAAAGAAAGCTCATTAACAAAAGCAATATTGATGTCTCGCTGTGCGTTCTCTATGACTTTAGCAGCCTCTGCTACTTGTATTGAAGATGCCTTGTAAGTCCCTGCTGTTATAATCGAAGCATAGAAGTCATCAACTTTTTTCGCAATTGCTTCAGTGCTCCCACTTGTCACTTTTAAGATGTCCTTGACCCCTCTGTCTTTGTCGCCTGGGTTAATCCTTTCTGGTGAATACCCTAAATAAAAATCACTATTAAAAACAAGACCTGATTCAGATTCTAGAATAGGCTTACAAATATCTTCCGTGCAACCAGGAAAAACAGTTGATTCATAAACAACTATATTCCCTTTGGAAAGAACTTTCCCTACTAAACGGGAAGCACTTTCCATCATTCTTAAATCTGGATTATTATTAGCATCAATTGGTGTAGGTACAGTTACAATGTAGAAATCAACGGCCTCCAGATCATTTTCACTTGAAGTCAAAACAAGTCTTTTAGCACTTTTCAATTCTTCACTTGAAACCTCCTCCGTTCTATCATGACCAGAATTCAACTCATCAATACGATTCTGATTGATATCATATCCAATCACATCATATTTCTCAGCAACTGCTATCGCTAACGGCAACCCTACGTATCCTAAACCAATAATCCCTACTTTCATTTATTTTACCTTTTCTACAAAATATTCTAAAGTAGGCTTTAAACCTTCACTTCTTGAGAATTTTGGTTCCCAACCCAATAATTCTTTCGCTTTTGTAATATTTGGTTTCCTTTGTTTAGGATCATCCATTGGTAAGTCTTTATAAATAATCTTCGACTTACTATCTGTCAATTTTAAAATTTCCTCAGCAAATTGATTAATTGTGATTTCACTAGGGTTTCCAATATTAACTGGATCAGCACAATCACTTTGAAGTAATCTGTAAATACCCTCGACCAAATCATCCACATAACAGAAAGAACGCGTTTGAGACCCATCACCAAATGCTGTTAAATCTTCGCCTCTCAATGCTTGACCAATAAATGCAGGCAATACTCTACCGTCATCCAGTCGCATTCTCGGGCCATAAGTATTAAATATTCTTACAATCCTAGTTTCGACACCATGGAAAGTATGATAAGCCATAGTCATAGCCTCTTGAAACCTTTTAGCTTCGTCATAGACACCTCTTGGACCAACAGGGTTTACGTTACCCCAATAATCTTCAGCTTGGGGGTGCACCAAAGGATCACCATATACCTCAGATGTAGAAGCAATCAACATCCTAGCACCTTTAGATTTGGCCAACCCTAACAAATTATGAGTGCCCAAAGAACCAACTTTCAAAGTCTGAATTGGCATTTTCAAGTAGTCGATTGGACTAGCAGGAGACGCAAAATGCATGATGTAATCCAATTCACCTGGTACATGAACGAACTTTGAAACATCATGATTATAAAACTCAAAATCTTCTCTTTCAAACAAATGTTCGATATTGTCCAATGAACCTGTAATCAAATTATCCATTGCAATTACATGACAACCTTCCTTTAAAAATCTGTCACAAAGATGTGAACCCAAAAAACCAGCTCCTCCTGTAATTAGTACTCTTTTCTTAGCCATTGTATTTAAAATTAAAATCTTTTTCTGCTAGTGGTTTGTAAACTTTGTCCTTATCAGACAACAATAATTTATCTCCATCGACTTTCCAATCAATAGCTAATTCTGCATCATTATACATGATTCCTCCTTCATGCTCAGGGCTATAATAATCGTCTATGGCATAAAATATCTCTGCTGTCTCAGATAATACTAAAAACCCATGCGCAAAGCCTTTTGGGACAAACAATTGATTTTTTTTCTCATTGCTCAATATTTCAGAATAATGCTGACCGTAAGTGGGCGAACCAACACGTAAATCTACAATTACATCTAATATCTCTCCTTCTGTAACACCAACAAGTTTTGCTTGACTCTTAGGGTCATTCTGAAAATGAAGACCCCTTAGTACTCCTTTTGTAGATTTAGAGCTATTAAATTGAATTGGAATAAATTCAACTCCCGTCTCTTCTTTGAATTTTTTATTCGATAACCACTCAAAAAAGTACCCTCTATCATCTTTAAATAATTTAGGCTGAATACTATAAGCGCCTACTAAATTTGTTCCTTTTACTTCCATTTAGAATGCTCAATCAAATCCATTAAGTATTGCCCATACCCACTCTTGACTAGAGGTTGAGCTATCTTTTCAAGTTCATCACTTGATATAAAATTCATTTTATAGGCAATCTCTTCTATACAACCTATTTTTAGACCTTGCCTTTCTTCTATCACTTGTACAAAAGACCCTGCCTGCATCAGAGAAGCAAAAGTGCCAGTATCTAACCACGCTGTCCCTCTATCCAAAATCTCAACGCTCAACTTTCCTTTTTCCAAGTAAGCATTGTTGACTGAGGTAATCTCTAACTCACCTCGTTCACTAGGCGTGATTGACTCACTAATCGCCACCACATCATTATCATAGAAATAAAGACCTGGTACCGCATAATTTGACTTGGGATGTTCAGGTTTTTCGACAATAGAAACTGCCTTTTTATTTTCATCAAACTCCACAACCCCATATCGTTCAGGGTCATTCACATGGTAAGCAAACACTAACCCTCCTTCAATGTCACTTGCACTTTGAAGTTTCTTAGATAAACCAGAAGCATAAAAGATATTGTCTCCCAAAATCAGCGCAACCTTATCTTTGCCAATAAACTCTTTACCAATCAAAAATGCCTGTGCCAAACCCTCTGGTTTTTCTTGAACGGCATAATGAAACTCACACCCCAGGTTCTTCCCATCACCTAATAGGCTTTTAAAAACAGGTAAATCTCTTGGGGTTGAAATTATTAATATTTCTTTGATACCGGCCAACATCAAAGTCGATAATGGATAGTATATCATTGGCTTGTCATAAACAGGCAAAATCTGCTTGCTTATTGCTAATGTCAATGGATGAAGTCTAGTGCCAGACCCTCCCGCTAAAATAATTCCTTTCATACTAAAATTTAGGTTTGTAGTACTCTAAATACCAGTCTATAAATTGCCCTATACCTTGTTCAATACTAGTATTTGGTTTGTATTGAACTTTGTGAATCAAAGCATCTACGTTAGCAAATGTATCAGGAACATCTCCGGGTTGCAAAGGCAAAAGATTCATCTTAGCCTTTTTCCCGAGCTTATTTTCAATAGCCTTAATAAAATCCATCAACTCCACTGGTGAGTTATTACCAATATTGTACAGTTCGTATGGTGCATAACTTGAGCCTGCATCGGGATTCTCTCCTGTCCAATTCTGATTAGGCAACGCTGGTTTTTCCAATAATCTAAAAATACTTTCAACTATATCATCGACATAGGTGAAGTCTCTTTTCATCTTCCCCTCATTGAACACCTGTATTTCTTTCCCTTCTAGTATTGCCTTGGTGAATAAAAACAATGCCATGTCTGGCCTTCCAAATGGACCATAGACAGTAAAAAATCTAAGCCCTGTGACAGGTAATTTGAATAAGGATGAATACGAATGCGCTATTAATTCATTTGACTTTTTAGTAGCTGCATATATAGACATGGGATGATCAACATTGTCATTAACCGAAAAAGGCAGATCTTCATTTGCTCCGTAAACTGAACTTGATGAAGCGTATAAAAAATGTTTGATATTATTGTTTTTACAAACCTCAATCAAATTTGAAAACCCTACAATATTAGCTCCGATATACGCTTTTGGATTTTCAATCGAATAACGAACTCCAGCTTGAGCAGCCAAGTTTACCACATACTCAAATTCACTTTGCTCGAACAGCCTTTCTAAACCTTCAGAATCCTGTAAATCCAATAATATGAATTTAAAGGAATCGTACTTTTCTAATTCTGATAAACGTGCCTTCTTAAGGTTAACATCATAATAATCACTCATAATGTCCAAGCCTACCACTTTGTATCCTTCTTCTAACAATCGTTGCGACAGATGAAATCCAATAAAACCAGCAGCTCCAGTTACTAAAACCTCTTTCATATTAACTATATCAATTAAAAATACAATTCTAAAGTGATTGACTGCCAATCCAAAGTATTAAAAGCATAAAGTAACAGGCTTTGCCATAAACTTAAATTAATTTCGCCATCGTAATGTTGCTACTCAAGGAAATTAAAACATTGGTCTGGAAAGAAATAGTGCTTGAATGGCGTCACAAATACGCTATCAACGGCATCTTGTTGTATGTCTTTTCTACTATTTTTATTTGTTACCTGTCTTATGAAGTGTTACATGCCAAGCTTGATCAGTTTGGATGGAATGCCTTGTATTGGATTATTATACTTTTCACGGCTATAAGTACCATTGCAAAGAGCTTTGTACAAGAGAAAGAAGGCAGACAAATGTACTACTTCAACCTTGTCAGTCCACAAAGCATCATCCTATCTAAGATAATCTACAATTCTGGGACTCTACTATTGCTGTCTTTGGTCGCATATGGTGTCTTTAGCCTGGTCTTAGGAAACCGGGTAGTAGATCAATTGTTTTTTATTGGTGTCATCGCCATGGGCTCAGTTGGCTTATCGATCACGCTGACACTCATGTCTGGAATAGCATCAAAAGCGGATAATAATGGCATGTTGATGGCCATTTTATCATTCCCTGTCGTCATTCCAATTCTTTTAATGGTAATTAAATTGTCTAGAAATGCAATTGATGGTATTTCACGAAGTGAAAGTCTTGATGAAGTAATAACTTTGCTGTCAATTAATATAATCGTAGGAGCATTGTCGTATATGCTGTTTCCCTACTTGTGGAGAGCTTAATATGTTTACAATAAAAGCAGCTTGGTGGAAAATTTTTGGAGTCGGATTGGTGCTATTCGCCTTGATAGGTGGGTTGCTTTTAGATGTTCCGAGATTGGCCATCCTCAACGAAACCATTCGTAACCTTTATTATCACGTCACCATGTGGTTTGGGATGATCATCCTTCTGACAGCTTCTTTAGTCTATTCGATTCGGTACCTCAACAGTGGTGACGAGCGACTAGATATTAGAGCGGAGGCCTTTGCCAAAGTAGGCGTGTTATTTGGTGTGCTGGGTATTATAACTGGCATGATCTGGGCAAAATTCACTTGGGGTGAATATTGGAGTGGAGACCCAAAACAAAACGCCTCTGCCATTGCCTTGTTGATTTACTTTGCTTATTTCATCTTGAGAAATTCTTTTGAAG
The DNA here is from genome assembly GCA_051531955.1 of Reichenbachiella sp. GTDB lineage: Bacteria > Bacteroidota > Bacteroidia > Cytophagales > Cyclobacteriaceae > Reichenbachiella. The sequence goes on along the minus strand of JAOPTS010000129.1, from coordinate 23,098 downwards.
ACGAGCAACAGAGAGGGAAAATAGGGTCGATCTATAACATTTTTGCCTACTTCGCGATGATACCCTTATTGTTCATCTTGCCAAGATTAACAGACTCTATGCACCCAGGCAATGGTGGAAACCCAGGGTTCAATTATTATGATTTAGATAGTAAGCTTCGCTTAATATTTTACCCTGCGATTATTGGATGGACATTGATGGGCGTGTGGTTAGCTTCCATCAAGATAAGAGTTCAAGACCTAAGACTTCAAAAAGACATTTGAAATGAAAAAAATATTCTTTCTCCTATTAGTTATGACATCACTAAACCTGATGGCGCAAGACGAAAAGTATAAAATCACTGACGAAGACTATAGCAACGAAAAAGTTGAAATGGCTGACACCATGAGACAAAGTGGTAAAATATATGTGGTGGTGGCAGTGATATTAACAATTTTTGCAGGCTTCATTTTCTATATGGTAAGGCTGGACAAAAAAGTTAGTGCACTAGAAAAGGACATTACGGATTCAAATAATTGATATGAAAAAATCACACATCTTAGGAATCATAGTTATTGGAGTAGCCATCATGGTCATCATCTCTACAGCTGGTGACGCAAGTACATACGTCGGTTTCTCAGAAGCCAAAGAAATCGCTCAGGCTGGAAACGATAAAAAAATCCATGTAGTCGGGCAACTTAAAAAAGACACTCATGGAGAGATAAAAGGAATTCAAGAATCCCCTGACAAGTTGTCCTTCTCATTCGTGTTGGTAGATCAAAACAATAAAGAACAACGTGTATTATTCAATGAGCCTATGCCTGCAGACTTTTTGAGGTCAGAACAAGTTGTTGTAGTAGGTGCCTATCATCAAAATGCCTTCCTTGCTTCAAAAATATTAATGAAATGTCCGTCCAAATATCAGGAGGAGACGATCGAAGTAACAGGCGTATAATTCCCGAGTAGAAAGCACAAATCATGATTCATAGTTTTATCGGCTCACTAGGGCATTTTTTAATTATTACGTCATTCGTCAGTGCACTTGTTGCTGCTTACGGCTATTATAAATCCGTACAATCCAAATTTGACGAAGAAGTCCAATCATGGAAAAAATTAGCTCGTACTTCTTTCATTGTTCATGGAGTTAGTTCCATCGGAATTGTAGCAAGCCTTTTCTTTATCATCAATCAAGGTTATTTCGAATACCACTATGCTTACAGCCATAGTTCGTCCGTTTTACCTTACTACTACCAAATATCTGCATTTTGGGAAGGGCAAGAAGGCTCATTTCTCTTATGGATATTTTGGAATGTCGTCTTAGGCTTTCTCTTAATCGCTACTAACAAATTCTGGGAAGCACCCGTCATGGCCATCTTTGCCATTGTGCAAGCCTTCCTTTTATCAATGATTTTAGGTGTCGTCATCTTCGAATCCAAAATTGGAAGTTCGCCTTTCATCTTGTTGAGAGATGCCATGGATGCCCCAATTTTTAAAACCAATCCTAATTTCATTCCTGAAGATGGTTCTGGGTTAAACCCATTGCTTCAAAACTATTGGATGGTGATACATCCCCCGACTTTATTCCTAGGGTTTGCAACCACGCTAATCCCATTTGCTTACTGCATCGCTGGGCTATGGTTGGGCAAATTCAAAGAATGGATCAGACCTGCTTTGCCATGGTCATTATTCTCCGGAGTTGTTTTAGGTATAGGAATTTTGATGGGCGGCTATTGGGCTTATGAAACATTAAACTTTGGTGGCTACTGGAATTGGGATCCTGTAGAAAATGCAGTCTATGTTCCTTGGTTAATCCTTGTCGGTGCAATTCACATGATGATTGCTTTCAAGCAAAGCACTACCGCACTCAAAGCAGCCATTATTTTATCAGTCGCTTCCTTTTTATTGATTGTTTATTCGACTTTTTTGACACGAAGTGGGATTCTAGGGGACTCATCAGTTCATTCGTTTACAGATCTAGGTTTATATGGACAGCTTCTGATTTATCTTTTGGCCTTCTTGATCGGTACAACATTCATGATCATCAAGTCATGGAAGCATCTTGAATCAGATGAGAAGGAAGTCTCAACATACTCCAGAGAATTTTGGATGTTCATGGGTGCAACGGTACTTTGTCTAATGGGATTCCAAGTCATCATTCCGACTTCTATTCCTGTTTGGAATGCCATATTAGGAATATTCGGTATAGAATCCAACATGGCACCACCAGTGGATCAAATAGAGTTTTATACTAAATTTCAACTTTGGGGGGCGGTCCTGATTGCCTTTCTGTCTGGTACAGGCCAATTTTTCTGGTGGGGAAAAATGGACAAGAGCAAATTGAAAGATGTTTTGATCATTCCTGTATTAATTACTTTGGTACTAACTGGTACTATCGTAGTGATATACCCTATACAAGATTGGATTTACATTTTGATATTATTGTTTGGTATCTATGCCATTGTAGCGAATAGCAAAATATTGCTCGAAAGATGGAAGACCAACATCAAACTATCAGGGGGTGCGGTCTCACATATAGGTATTGCCATGATGATTTTAGGGATCTTGTTTTCTTCGGGGTATTCTAAAATAGTTTCTCTCAACAATACAGGAATGGTTTGGAGCTCTGATTTCCCAGATGAAATCAACCAAAAGAACCTTCTTCTTTTTCAAAATGAAGAACGTCAAATGGGGGAATACGCCCTCAAATATAAAGGCGTAAGAAAACGAGCTGAAGGAGTAGAAGGCTACCTCAACACCTATGACATAGAGCAAATCAATGACATCAAGGCTATTGTATTAAATGACCATATAGATGGCTTCAAGCAAGGAGACACACTCACACTCATCACGCCAGAGACTAGTTATTTTGAAATCAGTTATGCCAAAAACGATGGCAGTGAGTTCACCCTATACCCAACAGTGCAGATCAATGAGAAAATGAACATGACCGTTTTTTCTCCAGATATTGACAGACGAGCAGGCTTTGACTTATACACACATGTGAGGACTTATCCAGATCCTGAGCAAGACACAAAATGGAGTGATACAGACACATTAGTTGTAAGAGTTAACGAGCCATTTTTCGTCAATGATTATGTAGCCAGACTAAAAGGTATCGAAAAACTCACTGAAGTAGGAGGATTAATATTGGAGCCCAATGATGTCGCCATTAAAGCCATCATAGAGATAGAAGGTCCAGAAAAAGTTCACTCTGCTGAACCACTCTATATCATCAAAGATTATCAAGCTGGCAGGATGCCGTTCACTGTTAACGACTTGGCTATCAGACTGACAGTGTTAGAAATTGATCCTCAAAACAACGCGTTCAAAATAGGTGTCAACAGAACCCAAAAAGATTGGGTCATCCTGGAAGCTGTCGAAAAACCTTTTATCAACATCCTTTGGATAGGTACACTGATTATGATGTTTGGCTTTACCATTGCTATAATCAGACGGTATTCTGAATTCAACAAGATGAAACTAAAAGGTGTGGAATAGCTACCATTCCAAAACCTGGCGATTTAGATCAGCTGTCGTTCACAAAGAATAAGTGTCGTTGGTGAACATCCTCTTTTCTATCAATTAGAAATGTCATATTATTATGGATACTTTAAATCCTAATAATATGAAAAATCTACTCCTTATGTCGTTGCGCCTTGCAACAACCTTTTCATTGACCTTCACATCGTGTGGTTTCTTGGAGGATGCTGAAGACCTATTTGATGAAACACTTTTTATCGAAATGACTCAGCCTGACGATTCATATACTCCAGGACAAATCATAACCGCGAGTATTAATCTAGATGCCAGTACGGGCTTTGATGCAAACGCAAGCAACTACACTGTTTATTGGGAATTAAGTGGCCCAGGAACCATAACATATAATGGGCAGGATTATGCTAACCAATTCGAAACTAGTTCCAACCAAACTTCAATTCAATTCAGCGGTGTGGCCAATGGAAGCTATTCCGTCAACGTAAGAATAGAGATGAATGGGCTATTTTCAACTACAGCATCAAACTATACCGTTTCGGGATCAATAAGTCCCACTAGCAATGATTTGAATAATATTGAATTTAAAGATGTCATCACCACTGATTATGAAGGAACAGAACCTGATTATATATTTGAAGGAGATGTGACCATCAACAGTGCCACATTTCCAGACAACGGCAGATATATAGTTATTGGCCTATCAGAAAATGCCAGCGTTACCATCAATGGCAACCTAGATTTGAATGGCAATTACCTGTTCTTTATAGGTAACAATAATGTGAGTTGGAAGGGTGTACATCTGCAGTCAGGTTCTTTCAACAATGGATATGTTTATATTCATGATGCTGGATCAGGTTCCATATTAGATTATGATCCAGCTGCATTAGTAGTCAACCAATCTAGCTTTAATGGTTCTAGCACCTATTATACTTTCAAAAACACCACGGGTTATGACCTTTACCTTTCCAATGATGTTACCTATATCAGTAACGAGGTTTATTATGAATTTTCAAGTGATACACCCGTCTATGCACCCGTATCATTGTGGCCTTATATTCGTTATGACTACTTGGAAAATAAAACGCTAACGCTAGAAAGCAATCCAGACGTACAATATAGTTTTGATGGCGCTACGCTGTATATGGCAGGAGACGTTAGAATTCATGGATCGTTACAAGTGCAAAATAGTTTTGCACTATATCCCTACACGGCCAATAGCAGTATAATTATGGATGCTGATGCATCTTTGATCGCCCACGGAGGAATAAATGTACAATCAGGAGGATTGAACTTTCGTGCTGTTGATGACACACCATGGGCAGGAATATATTTAGGTAGTGCCAGTTTATTAACTGACGCCAACATCATCAATGCAGGGAGCATGCCAATATCTAGTAATAGCGTATCGGGCCTTTCCACCAGTGCTGCCATCTATCTCAATGCTAATGCCAGCCTTTCTAGATTGCAATCTTGCACTGTATCCGGTAGTGGAGGCTATGGTCTTTATGTTGAGGGTTACAACAGTCTATCTCCAAATAAAGACTATTTCACCTACAATACGTTCTCAGACAATGCCAAAGCAGCAGTATCTGTTGACCAATATCTTGGTGGTGTACTATCTGGCACTACGAATACCTACACAACACCAGCAGATGTAGCAGCTATAGAAATCCGACAAGGTACTCAAGGGATTGCCAATAATATGGATTGGCTCAGTTTGGGTGAAGGGAACTTTTATGAATTCACTGGCAATTTTACTGTTACTACTAACCTAAGGTTAGGTGGAGGTGTTCATATGAAATTTGGACCAAGTAAAGGATTTTATTTCGAACCTGCAGGAACATACCTTCTTGATATAGAAGGAACAATCAATAACCCTGTGACGATCGAAGGGGTCGGCACCTCCAAATGGATAGGACTTATTGTTGGAAAAAGTAGTTCCTCAGCTAAATTTAACGCAGATTATTTGACACTAAAAAATGCTGGTTCAGGAACGCCTATTGGCTACACCCAGTCTGCCAATTTGATTGTCAAAACCAATCTAGGCACTGCGCCTACAACCGACCAATTTAGTATCACCAATTCTACTTTTGAAGGAAGTGATGGGTACGGTGTATATATAGATGGCGCTACTTCATTTTCATACGACCCAACAAATGTGACATTCAATAATACATTCACCAATAACACGTCTGGTGATTATCGAGATGATACTTTACAGTAAATAGGAGATTAATTTCCGCACTCAATACTGGGTGCGGAAATTGATTTTCTTATGATTATCTTGTAAAAGACAGTCCTCCATGACCTCCACTAATCCTAACTCATACACCAACATCACCTACCCGTTTCTTAGTCGACACTTCGAAACGATCCTTCCTTCTATATTTGGAGGTTCCTACCCTCTTGCCTATTCAAGAGAACGAATAAATCTCACCGATGGAGACTTTTTGGATCTTGATTGGGTTCAAAATAATAACGATCGGTTGGTCATCTTGTCACATGGACTCGAAGGCAGCTCAAACCGCCATTATATCAAACGGTCTGCAGAATTTTTTTCTGATAAAAACTGGGATATATTGGCATGGAATAACAGAGGCTGTAGTGGAGAACCCAACCGAAATTTAAGATTGTATCATCACGGCTCTAGTGACGACCTCTCAGAAGTCATTGACCATGCACTCACCAAAGACTATAAACAAATCGTATTGATTGGGTTTTCGATGGGAGGAAGTCATGTCACCAGGTACCTGAGCACAACCAATGTTGATGAACGCATCATCTGTGGTATTGGATATTCAGTCACTTTTGATTTTGGAGATATGATGGTTCAATTGGAACGACCTTTCAACTTTATATATAAGCATCTATTTCTGAGCAAAATGAAGGCAAGAATTAAGGTCATGAAAAACCTTTTTCCTGATCATGTCAATGTCAATGACCTCAATGCTATTCACGATTTTCATTCCTTCAACAAGCACTATGCAATAGAAATTAACAACTTTGAAAGCCTTTATCAGTTCTATTTTGAGGCTTCCCCCATCAATTACATTGATAAAGTAACTACACCATTATTAATAGTCACAGCCAAAAACGACCCACTAATGGGCGTCAACTGTTACCCGACCATTGATCATCCTAAACTTCAATTCGAAACACCTACACATGGAGGTCATCTGGGCTTTTTTTTAAAGAACAATTCATACAGCTATATGGAATTAAGAAGTGAACAATTTATAAATTCAATTCTTAGCTAAAACCTCTATGGCCCTACTAACCACATTTCTCTGGATCTTTTCAATACTAACTCCTAGCACTAGTCAGATCGAAATTGCCATTCCTCAAGGAGATAGCACGCTTTCATGGGTCGCGTACAGCGACACAACCTCCATCCCCTACAACAGTGCGCTATGGGTTGGGCTGCAAGTTCATGGGGAACCAGGCCAAACTTATGTATTGAGAGACCCGAGTTGGTATATGCAAGCCTTAGCGTTTTATGATGAGGATGGACAGCCTCTCGGCACTGGTAATTCATTGACTTTTGAAATGAACAGTACGAGCACGAAATTTAGGATCTATTACCCTTTCACCAATTTAAAACAAACCTCAATTGATTTCATCGTCGAAAATGAACTTGATTATGTTTTATCTAAATCGCGCAAAGACAACTTTCAATACCCATTCATTTCAGTATTTCTATTCATTGCGTTCTCATCTCTTGTATTTGCATTTTGGAGTAAGGACAAAGTATACCTTCACTTTTTCTTCTACCTCATATCCATTAGCTACTTTTTTGCCTATCAATATGGCATATTAGGAGAGGTCTTCCCATTTGTCAACCAAATATCACCTTCTTGGTGGTGGATATCTTCAGCATCGCTATCCTTTGCCTATTCGTATTTTGCTCAAACATTCCTGAACCTTCGGCAAAACGATATGAAAGCATTCAACCTATTTCTTTACAGTAGGTGGCTTATTGGAGGTATTGTAATTGTAGAAGCCATATCCCATTTACTTGGATACAATATGCAGCATCAGCTGTTTTACAATGTCATAATCATGAGCTTTCAGGTAGTCATTATGTCCATGATTATTTACCGCATTTTTCTATTAAGAACCATACTAGGTAATATATTTCTCTTTGGAATGGGCATCTTAATCATGACTACCCTCAGTGGTCAACTCATGTCCACTATGCAGCTTGTTTCCGAGACCAACTATTTCATACAATCCGGACTCTTGATAGATATTATCATATTTACTATCGGTATCTCTGTACGTATTGGCATGGTATACAAGGCCCGAGAACAAGTTCAAAAAGAACTCATTAATCAACTTCAAGTCAATGAACAATTTCAATTAGTCTATACCTCTCAACTAGAGATACAAGTCAAAGAAAGAACCTCAGAATTAGAAAAAAAGAATTCCGAGAATGAACTGTTGCTCAACGAAGTACACCACAGAGTAAAAAACAACCTTCAAATGATCTCTTCTCTAATCAACATGCAAAATAGAAGAGTCAGTGACCCTGAGAGTAAAGAACTTCTCACGTTGACTCAAAACAGAGTCAAATCCATTGGCCTCATTCATGAGCACCTGTACCATTACCATAGTTTTTCCAATATGCATTTGGGACAATACATCACCGATCTGGTAGATATGCTGGTTAAATCACTGCATGGAGGCCCATCGCCTGACGTCCAACTCGATATTGTTGAAATCATAGCCGATATAGATACCGCCATCCCTATTGGATTGATATTAAATGAGTTGGTGACTAACGCCATAAAATATGCTTTTCCAAACAACGACAACCCAAAACTACACATCCAAATTTTCGAAGAAGACTGCAACCTTCATATCAAGATCCAAGACAATGGCAATGCAACTCAGGAGATAAAACCAGGCTTTGGTTGGACAATTATTTCTTCGACACTGTCAAGTATCAACGGGCAATATGAACTGGAATATCAGAATGGGCTAGCCGTACATATCACCATCCAAGACTATTCAATCCAAAAGGCAAAAGCATAGAAACTTGACAATGTCGTCCAATTTGCTAGTTTTGTTGGATGAGCATCAGAGTAGCCGTTATTGAGGACAACCCCATAACTTCTCAAGATTTACAAGAAATCTTGGCTGAAAATGGCATGCAGGTCTGTGGTTCTTACTATTCTGCAGAAGATGCGCTCAAAGGGATACCGCAACAAATTCCAGATATATTGTTAGTTGATATTAAGCTCAAAGGAGAATTATCAGGAATTGATTTGGCCACTCAGCTTGAAGGTGAATTTCCAATCATCTATTTGACCTCAAACTCGGACAAAGAAACTGTCGCAAAAGCGCTTAAGACACAGCCCGCCTCATTTTTAACCAAGCCCTTTGACACCAAGGATGTTTTGATAGCAATAGAATTAGCTGTCAATAATTACTCAGAAAATCACAGTATAGAAAATAAAACTTATCTCCCTTTTATCTTTCTCAAAGAAAAGGAGATCTTTGAAAAAGTACCAGTAGACAACATCCTTTATCTAGAAGCTGATGGCAGCTATTGCAAATTCGTCACTTCAGAAAAAGAGTACCTATTGACAGGTAATCTCAATCACATCTGTCAACAGCTCAACCCCCAAACATTCAAAAGAATACATCGCTCATACACCATCAACATCAATCAAATAACTGGGCTGGACAATGACTATGTCTTTTTTGACAAACTCAATTTACCCATCGGCAGAACCTACAAGGCTGAATTGAAGACTATTCTCAAACGTTTTTCCTAAAAACTGCCTTAAGTTTTCTCCATTTTGATGGTGGTTTGACAACCAGTAACTTCGTCGTTCATCACAATTGTCAAATCATTGAGACCCGCATCTACCACAGGTACGTTATAACAATCACCTCCACTAGGGCATAACACTATTTTACCTTCTTCAATTTGGTAAGTACCAAACTCGTCTCGGTTATTTCCACCATCCACATTGACAGACAAACTATAAGCACTAGAATTATCCGTTAGATCCAATCTAATACAAGAACTAGTTGATGAAAAACGTGGACAGGATACGCTACCATTACTACTTTCTAAGGTACAGTTAGTTCTAGAAACACCGTTTTCCAATGCCAGCCATAATCCAATTTGAGCTTGATCATCATCATCATCCCCACAAGACCACATGGCGCCTGCCATTACTACGACTAAAACTACATTCCAATATTTCTTACTCTTCAACATACTCTTGGTTTCAAATTGGTTTTTGCAAAAATAGGTCACATTTTAGATTTCATTACTATGATTCGCTCATAGGATTTCCTGATTCTTGCCTCCTCAATTTCTCCATTTTCTACAAATGACTTAATCAAAGCATGGATTTGTGAAGCCGATTTCCTCTCATTAGCAGGCCCATTGTTGGCAAACATCAATACATCCACTCCAGCTAGAATCGCCAATTTGATACTTTGTTCAAACCCATAATTTTTTGATATTGCATGCATCTGCATGTCATCAGAAAAAACTACACCGTCATAATTCAAGAAATTTCTAAGAATATTACTGATCACAAATGGTGAAAGCGTCGCTGGTAACCCATCTGCATCCAGATGCTTGTTGACGATATGTGCGGTCATGATGCCATCTACATTTCCAGAATCTATTAAAGACTTGTACGGCACCAATTCGCTAAACTGCCAATAGTTGGTCACATCTGCTATTCCCAAATGCGAGTCGCTATGTGAACTTCCATGGCCTGGAAAATGCTTCAAAACCGTCAATACTTTGTTCGCTCTATGTGCCTTTACAACTTGTGATGCCATAGCGGCTACAACTACAGGCACTGCAGAATAACTCCTGCCTAATTTAGCGATGACTGGATTATCAGGATTAATGGCCACATCAACATTCGGTGCATAATTAAGGTTAAAACCTAACTCATTAAGTGTAGAAGCGGTTTGATTGGCATAATAATAAGTCGAGTCTTCGTTATTCAGTTCACCTAAGTAATCCGCTTGCTTAGTAACTGGAAAACCATACTTAGGTTTCAAACGGTTCACTCTTCCTCCCTCTTCATCAATAGATACGAACAATGGAATATCCGCTTGTTTCTGTAGCATCTTTATCCCTCTGATCAATTGCTCCTTCGGTCGATTTTTATTGACGTTTTTTTCAAAGTATATCACTCCTCCTACTCTACCAGCAGCAATCTCTGCTAACACTTCATCCCCCTTTCGCAGGTAAGATTGATCACCAATCCCAGTCATAATCATTTGGCCTATCATCACGTCCAAAGAAACCGAAGTGCCATCAACTTGATTCGTATCACTTTGTCCAAATAATGAAGAACTGATAAACAAACAAAGTCCGACAAGAATTAACAGTGCATTTTTCATAGAGACCTTTTTTGATTGTAATTTAAGTAACTAATTCTAGTTAGATTTGCATCCACTTTTTTTAAGTGAAGGTTAAAGTTCATTTTGGAGCTTTAAATTTATAACGTTAGCTTTATTGTTATGCAGATCGAGCCGGGTAAGTTGTTAGCAACAATAGATTCTCCCAAGGACATGAAAGACCTTGACCCTGTACAATTGGTACAATTGTCTAAGGAACTCCGTCAATACATCATTGACACGGTCTCTGTATACGGGGGTCATTTTGGCGCTAGTTTGGGCGTGGTTGAATTAACTGTTGCACTGCACCATGTCTTCAATACACCAGTAGATCAATTGGTTTGGGATGTTGGGCACCAAGCCTATGGACACAAAATCCTCACTGGTCGTAAAGAGAACTTTCATACCAATAGGGTGTATGGTGGACTATCTGGGTTCCCAAAAAGAGCCGAAAGTGAATATGATGCTTTTGGAGTTGGACATTCTTCCACTTCAATTTCTGCTGCATTGGGTATGGCAGAGGCTTCCAAGTACCTTAACAAAAAAGACCAACACCATATTGCCGTAATTGGTGATGGAGCGATGACAGGTGGAATGGCATTCGAAGCAATGAACCATGCCGGTGTATCGAATTCCAATTTACTCATTGTCCTCAATGACAATTGTATGTCGATCGATCCCAATGTCGGTGCATTACGGGAGTACCTAACAGATATTACAACCTCTCATACTTATAACAAGTTGAGAGACGAGGCATGGAAAGTATTAGGGAAAATTAGCAAATTTGGACCCAACGCAAGAGAAATTGCTTCTAACTTTGAATCAAGCATAAAGTCATTTTTACTTGAGCAAAGTAATTTATTCGAATCTCTCAACTTACGATATTTTGGACCCATTGACGGAAATGATGTAGCCCATCTTTCGAGCGTTCTTAAAGACCTCAAAGACATTAAAGGTCCTAAAATCCTTCATATTCTAACCAAAAAAGGAAAAGGATATTCGCTAGCCGAAAAAGATCAAACCAAATGGCACGCGCCAGGTACTTTTGATAAAATGACTGGCGAAATATTCAAAAAAGTATACGACACACCACAGCCGCCGAAATACCAAGATGTTTTTGGACATACGCTCGTCGAGCTAGCCAAGCAAAATGACAAGATCATGGGTATTACACCCGCAATGCCATCAGGATCTTCGCTCAACATCATGATGGAAGCCATGCCTGACAGAGCGGTAGATGTTGGTATCGCGGAACAGCATGCAGTTACCTATTCTGCAGGGTTGGCCACACAAGGCTTAGTTCCATTTTGTAATATCTACTCGACGTTCATGCAGCGTGCCTATGATCAAGTGATACATGACGTAGCTATTCAAAACCTACATGTAGTATTTTGTTTGGATCGTGCAGGTTTTGCTGGTGCAGATGGCCCTACACACCATGGTTGTTATGATATTTCATTCTTCAGATGCATCCCGAACATGGTCATCTGTTCTCCAATGAATGAAAAGGAATTGAGAGACCTGATGTACACGGCTCAATTACCAGAAAATGCAAGACCTATTTCGATCAGATACCCAAGAGGTAATGGTGTCATGCCAGAATGGAAAACGGAATTCGAAAAAATTGAAATTGGGAAAGGAAGAACGGTTAAGGAAGGTGAAGATGTTGCTTATCTTACCTTCGGTCATATTGGTAATTACGCTGTAGAGGCTTCTGCTCGATTGGAGAAAGAAGGTATCAATGTCGGTCATTACGACATGCGATTTGTCAAACCAATAGACGCAGAACTTTTGCACAAAATTTTCAAACAGTACAAATATGTGATTACTGTTGAGGATGGGTCTTTGCAAGGAGGTTTTGGTTCTGCTATTTTGGAATTCATGGTGGACAATGACTACCATTCAAAAGTAGTGAGATTAGGCATCCCAGATGAATTTATCGAGCATGGAACACAACTAGAGCTGCAACGTGATTGTGGTTTTGACTCTGAAGGACTCTATGTAGCTGCCAAAAATGTCCTAGAATTAAATCCTGCTTAAAGCATGAACATCACCGTAAGCGGTAAAGGACCATCCATCGTTTTCATTCATGGTTTTTGTGAATCCCTTAACATTTGGAAGGCTTTTGAACAGCTACTATCTAAACAATTTCAAATTGTACTAATTGACTTACCTGGTCATGGAAAATCGCCTCTCAAACACCCTGATTTCTCAATCGATGATATCGCAGACCAGGTACATGATGAATTAATGATCAGAGGTATTGATCAATACTTTTTGATTGGACATTCACTCGGCGGATACGTTTCATTGGCACTCGCAGATTTATATGAGGAGCATGTCAATGGTCTTGGTTTATTTTCTTCGACCACATTTGCCGATGATGAGGATAAAAAGAAGGTTCGTGATAAAGTGAAAAACTACATTCTTGAACATGGTGTCAAGAGTTTCATGGAGTCCTTTGTTGCAGGTTTATTTGCCCCGGCCAACCAAAAAAAACTCGCTAGAGAAATCGACATACTCAAACTAGAAGCGTGTAACACTCCTCCCGAAAGCGTCATCGGTTACTCAATGGCAATGAAAAATCGCCCTGACAGAACTGCTATTTTGGGCAAATTCAAAAAACCAGTATTTGTCATAGCAGGAGAAAGAGACATGGCCGTCAAATTAGAGATTTCTAAAAAAATGATCGACTTGATTCAAAATGGAGATTCATTGATCTTAAAAGGAGCAGGTCATAATGGTTTTTTAGAAAATGAAAAAGAAAGTTTAGAATTCATTAATTCCTTCTTATCTAAGTACCTTATGTAATGAATCCCCTTTGCTCAAAAGCAATTCGGAAGATCAACATGAGAAAAATTTTACCCTACCTTTTATTTTTATTTTCCTGCGTTAGTCCTAAAACTAACGACATAGAAATCTATACCCTAGAGGAAGAAACGCTCCCTATACTTGACTTAGCAGAAATAAAAGAAAGAGGATATATCACCGCTATTGTAGAGAATAGTGCTTCCGGCATGTTCCTATATAGAGGCGAACCCATGGGTTATGAATATGAATTGGCATCAAAATTTGCTGAATCACTTGAGGTAGAACTTAAGATATTAACCTCTAAAAGTCTTCGTGAATCTTACACCTGGCTCAACGAAGGCTTAGGTGATTTCATCGCCCAAGGGCTCACCATTACTCGCAAACGCAAAGAGTTTGTCAACTTTAGTGACCCTCACTATCGCATTAGACAAGTACTCGTCCAACGCAAACCAAAGAATTGGAGAATGATGAAACTCCATGAAATAGAAAAAGTACTCATCACAAGTACTTTAGATCTTAAAGGAAAAGAAATCCATGTCAAAGCCAATACTTCATATGTGACTCGTTTAGAGAGCTTATCCAATGAAATTGGTTCTGAGATTATTATCAAAGAAGAAGTTGATTCTGTTGAAACCGAATATATTCTTGAACAAGTAGCAAATGGGACTATAGATTACTCAGTCGCGGATGAAAATATAGCTGCTATAAGTGCACGGAATTACCCTATTCTAGATATCTCTACAGCAGTCAGTTTTCCTCAAGAAGTAGCTTGGGGCCTCAGGAAAAACTCCCCAGACCTATTACTATCCATTAATGAATGGATCAAGAATGCCAGAAAATACAATGAGTACTTTGCGATTTATGAAAAATATTTTAAGAGTAACTACAGGACCAAAGACTTATTAAAAAGTGACTACTACTCTACCAGTGGTGATCAATTCTCTCCTTATGATTCTTTGATCCAAGTGTACGCCGAAAAAGTCAATTGGGACTGGAGGTTACTAGCAGCTCAAATATCTAAGGAATCTCGTTTTAACCCTATTGCGAAATCATGGGCTGGTGCAAGAGGCCTTATGCAGGTAATGCCTCGCACAGGAAAATCATATGGCGTAAGAAAATTATACAACCCCAACAAAAACCTTCAAGCCGGTACCGATCATCTCCTATGGTTAGAGCAACGATGGATTGACCTTCCCGACTCTACAGAGCAAATTAAATTCATTTTGGGCGCTTATAACGTTGGGAATGGTCACATTAGAGATGCTGTAAAACTTACTAAAAAATTTGGAGGTGACACAACTCTTTGGGATGGCCATGTAGCAAAGTACCTATTGCTAAAATCTCAAAAGAAGTATTACCAGGACCCAGTAGTCATATACGGGTACTGCCGAGGTAATGAACCAGTCGAATACGTCAAGGACATATTGTACCGCTATGATCGATATCAACAACTCCAGCCCAATGAAGCATTGGAAGCCGATGAGCCTCTTGACTCCATTATTATTGCTAATTAATTCCTATCTTTAGCCAAACACCTACCTGACCATGCACATACAAATAGAACAACTCTATCTCGACTACATAAAAAGCCGAAAAATAGAGCTGCCAAAAAATCAATTTGAGTACCTCACTAGGTTGTATCCAGCTATACTGATCTGCATGAGCGATGGCAAACTAGACAAAGAAGAATGGGATGGAATCGTCATGGCCACACGAGGACTAGCTGCCGAGTTTGTCCAGTCACCAACAGATAATCGAGACATGATCGCCATGTCTTTTCGGACAGAAATCAGGTACCTCACCGACAATGTGGACAAGTGGAACAAGCGGTTTTTGAATGCACTACAAAATAGCCTCATTAACAATCCGCATGACCAAGAATTTGTATTAGAGACCATGTATCTGTTTGCTAATATAGCCGACGACATCTCTGACGAAGAACAAGAAGCCATCAACAAGCTATCTAACAGATTAGGAATCATTACCTAAGCGATATTGTTGATTTGGCCAAGATCGAAATTCAATCAAGTTGAATTGGAGCCTAATGAATCAATTCTGATCATCATCATTCCTTTGTCATTCAAAAACACTTTGAAATACGAAACGTGAAATAGATATAAGTTCCCTTTGTATTGATATGAAAAACTCCACCTCTTTTTAGACACTCATTCTGAGTGAGTGACTTTTAAATACTGTTATCAAAACAAGTGTTTTTGAAAATCCTAGCTATTATTGCCTAATAATATTTCATAACCCTAACCAACCTTTGTAAAAACCAACCTAAATTCATGAAGCATCTACTCATATTATTAACTGTGCTACTAACGTCAGCTTGTATTGATAATCAAAACCCGACCATTCAGATTTTAGATGCAGATTATTTAAGTCTAGATAATAACGCTATCATCATTAGTGAGCTAGATAGCTCTTTGATAGAGGAACATCAGGAGCCCATACATTTCAAAATAGAAGACAATTGGCGATTAACGTCTGTAGACCTCTACAAGACAGTCAATAGGGGTGAAAGAGAATTGATGAATTTCCCTGAACTTCAAGAGGCTTTTAATAATCACAAGAATAAAGTTGAGTATTATTATGCATATCTCTCTAATCGACAGCATTATGAAGAAAATGATACTGTCCATATCATGATAGAGGCAGAAGATGAACACGCAAATTTTTCAACAAAAAGTGTAGAGATGGTGATCCATTTTACTGAATAAATGAAGCTGTTATTCATGATGCTTTTATTAGGGGTAGTGTCTACCCTGACTCAAGCACAAACAGTATCGATAAATGGGTTTGTCAGGGATGAAGCCTCGTCCGAGGCTATGATCGGAGCGATCATATCATTTAATGGTTCGGAGGCTCGGGTAGCGACCAATAATTACGGTTTTTATTCCGCCAAAGTCAGGCCAGGAGAAGTGATTGTTTCGGTTCATTATGTTGGCTACCAACCATTGGACTTGTCATTTGACATTGTCAGCGATACCAGTCTAAATATTGATTTGTCTGCTACGGTTTTGGAGGGAGTTGAGATTGTTTCAGATAGAATTATGGATGTTAATTCTGGTCTGGGAAGAGTGTCAATATCGATTACGAGTATTAAAAAAATCCCTTCATTAGGTGGTGAGGTGGATGTGTTGAAAGCGATGACCACCATGCCCGGGATTAGCAGTGGGCAAGAGGGTACTTCTGGGATATTTGTGAGAGGCGGGTCGCCTGATCAAAACCTTATTCTATTGGATGGTGCACCAGTATATAATGCTTCCCATTTTTTTGGGTACTTATCTGTTTTTAACCCTAATGCTATAAAACATATTGATACTTATAAAGGTGGGTTCCTTAGTAAGTTTGGAGGGCGCTTATCCTCTGTTATTGATATACATACCAAGGAAGGAAATAAACAAAAATATGAAGGCGGTTTTGGAATTGGGACCTTTACCAGCAGTGCGCAAATCGAAGGCCCTATAGTTAAAGGGAGGTCTTCCTTTTTTGTCTCTGGTCGGACCTCTAACCTGTTTCTTTACTCATTGCCTCAGAAGTGGTCATACAGAGAAGATGATCCAGCAGGCATGTATGATGATCTTGGCTTTTATGATATAAACTTAAAGCTTAATTACGACCTGGATGAAAAGAGCACACTTTATGCCAGCTACTATTCTGGAAAAGACTTTTTTTCCAGTGTCATCAATGGGGGGAGCAATTCTGTAAATGAAGACGGAGTGAAGTGGGGTAATAACACCGCTACACTAAGGTATTTCAGAACACTCAATTCTAATCTTTTCATGAATGTGATTCTGTATCATACACAATACAAGCACTTGAACTATATCGATAATAGTATTTCTGGTGACTTTACTAGTTCTTATAACTATCAAAATAAATCAGAAATAAAGGATAATGGACTGTCAGTTAACTGGCTCTATAACTGGGCAGAAAAGCATTACCTAGAGTTTGGGGGGCAATATGTTTACCATCAGTATAACCCTTCTTCTATTAGTTTGAATGTAACCGAAGGGGATGATATGACTAATCTAGTAAGTCATAATGCTATGGACGCTCACGAAGCAGCTTTATTTATAGAGGATAGTTACGATATCTTGCCTAGTTTGAATGTAACCTTTGGGCTTAGAAGTACCTTCTTTAACGTTAATAACAAGTCCTACTATTCGTTGGAGCCACGGGCTACTGTCAGCTATGGTCTTACAGCGCATTTGACGGTTATTGGAACTTACTCTGAGATGAAGCAGTATTTACACTTGCTAACCAACAATACTACGGGGCTGCCTAATGATACCTGGGTGCCGGCGACAGATAAAGTGAAGCCTCAAGATGCAAGACAAATTAGTTTGGGAATAGTCAAAAAAAATCTATTTCCCAATATTGACTTTGCGATTGAAGGCTATTATAAATGGATGAGTGACTTAATTGATTATGAAGAAGGAACGACTATCACGACGCAGTTTAACCAGTCTTGGGAAGATGTGGTGGTCGCCAATGGGGATGGTGTGGCAAAAGGTGTGGAGACGATGATTGAGTATCATGGAAACAGGCTCAGTGGCTGGTTATCCTATACCTGGTCAAAGAATACGCGCCAATTTGATGAGATTAATAGTGGTGATGCTTATCCATTTAAGTATGATCGTAGACATGATTTCTCCATTACAGGAAGTTATGATTTGAATAAGGAGTGGAGCATTGCTTCTACTTGGGTTTATACAACGGGTTTTACAACCACTCTTCCTGTTTCCAGGCATGAAGGACCTTATGACCTAGACGATGGGTATTTTAGATCGGACGTTGTGGTATATGACCAACGCAACAATAGTAGGATGCCTGACTACCACAGGCTGGATATCTCTGCTACAAGAACCAGAAAAACTAAGCGTGATAACGAAGCTAAGTTGAGCTTTGGAATATACAATGCGTATTTAAAACAAAATCCAGTATATCTACAAACATGGAATTCGTTATCTGTCGATGCTGATGGGAATAGAGTGTCAGAAATGAAGGTCCTTGGTAAGGTTTACTTCCCATTTATCCCCTACATAAACTATTCAATAAAGTTTTGATGATATATAGGTTGATAGTGTTTGTAATAGGCGTCTTGCTGTTTTCTTGTAGTCCAGAACAAGAGATAGATTTACCTTATGAAGGTGATAAACTCGTAGTGTATTCTTTTTTAAATGAATATGAGCCAATTAAAGTTTCGGTAACCACCACTATAGCACCAAATTTAGACCATTTCGATGATGAATTAATTATTGATCATGCGACTGTAGTGTTACAAAATGGGGACCATCTCTTTGACACACTTTATTATTATAATGAGTTTTACTGGGTCAATAGAAATGCCCAAGCAAGGCTTGACTACAGTGATTATTTTATGATTCATGTAGCTGTCATTGGTTATGAAAGTGTCTCAAGTTCTCGTTTGTACGATCCCCAAAAGGCGGTGATAGAGGATTCGGAGTTTTTGTTTGGTGTGGACAAAGGGATCGAGGGTGACCTTTCGATTCTAAAACTAAAGTATAGTGATGATCCTCTTTCAGTGAATTACTTTGGCGTTGAACTTAAATATGATGGAGATGTATCTCTATTCGGTTACTGGCTGGATGACCTTTCGACTACTGATGTGAGTAAAGAGTGCAACACGGCACGAGATGATAATTTTGGAGAGGTATTTAGCGATTATTGCAACTATGACGGAGCTCAGGAAATAGCGGTGAAGGTGGTATCAATGGGTGAAAATATTATTCTGTATGTACAGTTTTTCTCACTATCCCCTGAGTTATATGAACATTCAGCAAGCTTTGCCCGCTATACTAAGGTTGAGTACGAGCAAGAGTTTTTAGACCCCATTAGGCTATACTCGAATATTACTAATGGGTACGGAGTAGCGGGGTTCTATAGTGTGGACACCTTAACTGTCCGCTATTAAGACTACTTATTCATAAAGTAAGAATAAAAAACGAGTCATTTCAAGCCTATCAGCACAATTATTCCAAAGAATTCTTAAATTGAATGGCCAACACAGCTTCGATACATGAAAGACATCAAAACACTCGACTTACATTTCAAAGGACTAGAACATGCCATTGCCTCCTTTCTCATTGAGTCGAGCGAAGGCCCTATTCTAATAGAGACTGGACCTCATTCAACATTTGAGCACCTACAATCAGGGCTGAATGCACACGGTTATCAAATCGAAGATGTCAAACATGTTTTGTTAACGCATATTCACTTGGATCATGCAGGAGCTGCATGGGCATTTGCCGATCATGGCGCCAAAATCTACGTCCATCCATTTGGAGCTCGAAACATAGCCGACCCCTCTCGGCTCATGGCCTCTGCCCGTCAGATCTATCAAGACGAGATGGATTCTCTTTGGGGAGCAATGAACCCCATTAATGAGGGACAGTTAGTCCAAGTAGAACATCAACAAGAGATTGTCATCGGAGATATCAAATTGATCAGCCACCATACACCTGGTCATGCCAAACATCATATTGCTTGGCAATTGGACAAGACTTTGTTTACTGGGGATGTGGCAGGAGTGATGATAGAAAATGGCCCAGTACAACCACCATGTCCTCCGCCCGATATCAACATCGAGCTTTGGAAAGCCTCTATTCTGCTAATCAAAACGCTGGACATAGACACGCTGCAACTCACACACTATGGAGCAGTCAAAGACATTAACTTGCATCTAAATGCATTAGAAAAATCATTAGACAGTTGGTCACAATTCGTCTATGAAAAATGGTCAACGGGAAAGGCCAATGAAGAAATAATTCCATTGTTCATGGAATTTACAGCACAAGAATTGAAAGCAGCAGGTTTGAGAAAAGAACAAATTGACCAATACCAAGCAGCTAATCCAGCATGGATGAGTGTAGCAGGGTTGGTTCGGTATTGGAGCAAAAAATCTCAACCCCAACATGATCAAAAACTATAAGCAACTCATCTTCATCGATATCGAAACCGCTACTAGCCATCCTTCTCTTGAAGATATGGAAGACAGCTATCGGGAACTCTGGCTCAAAAAAGCTAGCCGTCTACAAGGTGAAGAAGAAATAGACGACCAAGAGTTTTACTTCGAACGAGCGGGCATCTATGCTGAATTCGGAAAAGTAATCAGCATATCATTAGGTATCCTCCATCGTAATGAAAATGATGAAATGTGCCTAAGAGTCAAAGGACTCAAATCCGTTGATGAAAAAGAATTGTTAACGTCATTCATCTCGTTATTCTCCAACTATGACCAAAGCAAGATTCAACTTTGCGCTCATAACGGTAAGGAGTTTGATTACCCCTACCTATCTAGACGAATGCTGATCAATGGTATTCAACTGCCATTCTACCTAGAGCTATCTGGTAAAAAGCCTTGGGAAGTCCAACATCTGGATACACTACAAATGTGGAAATTCGGAGACTGGAAAAGTTACACGTCCCTTGAGTTACTCACGCAAGTGTTCAACATCCCAAGTCCAAAAGGTGACATAGATGGTAGTGATGTCAACCGTGTTTTCTATGAAGAAAAGGACTTGGATAGAATCTCACACTATTGTAATCTCGATGTAGTAGCCACCGCTCAGGTTTTCATGAAAATGAAAGGTGAAGAGTTGATTTTAGAAGAGAATATGGTGATAATTGAATAACATGTTTGGTCATGACAAGACGTTAAGACCAAACATGTATTTCTTACTATTCAAATTTAATATTGAACTCCTCAATTGCTACCTCAATAGGTATTGCAAAACCTAGACCTTCAGAATTATTATCACTTATTTTTGCAGTAATAACCCCAATTACTTCACCTTCCGAATTGATTAATGGCCCACCACTATTACCTGAATTTATACTCACGTCAGTTTGGATATAGGTCGTGTCATCCAACTGTCTATTTCCACTAACAATCCCTCTTGTTACAGTCTGTCCCAATTCCATTGTAGAAGGAGTCCCAATTGCTGTTACATCAACACCTAACTTGACATCTCCTTTATTCAAACTTAGTGGGAGAGCTGTATAACCTCCTCCTACGATTTTCAACAGAGCCACATCTTTTTCTTTATTGAAAGCTACAATTGAAACTGGTAGCGTCAAACCACTGTTAAATACAGCTTCCAATTTTTCAGAACCAGCAATCACATGTCTGTTAGTCAAAACATATCCATTATCACTAATGACAAACCCACTTCCATGTCCCAAGTCTGTTTTGACAGTCACAACACTTCCAATGGATGCTTGAATCATTTCTGGATATGACTTCTGGATTATATTCTCAACTTTAGGAAGAACAAGTACATCGTTCTTCTGAATTATGTTAGTCGATTTACTACTCACATACTTATTGAAATTCTTATCTCCCATCAGTCCAAGACTAGCATTTTTAAGAGCTCTTGTAATTTCTTCTTTGTATTTACCTCCTTTACGTGAATCTGAATATCCAGCTGAAGTTACAACCATTTCAACTTTTCCAGATTCGACATCATATATTGACCAATTCACTAGAATAGCCACTTTATGCCCCGGTGTTCCTTTCGTCTCCTTAACAATATTGATTAATTCACCAGCAATTTGAATATCTGGCAACCTTTCTTTTTCTTTAAAAACAGAGCTATTGACTCCAATCATATTGTAATTCCATTTCTTCATATTCATTCCAACTTCATATGCTATTTCATCACTATTTAAGTCTACCCCTTGTGTGTAATAGCCAGCAAAGCCATTAAATGTATAACCACCATCTAGTTTATTGGATTTATCCAATAAACCACTAACCTCAATTATTGCAGATGAAGAGTTATTTTTTAGAATATCAATAGACTCCAATGAAAATAAGTAATCAGTTTTTCCAGTTTCAAATAAGTCTCCAACCACAGCACCCTGAGTGATATATCCTCTTTCATAACAAAGGACAAACTTATCACTATCTTTAATTGAGAATTTTTTGGATGTGCCAATTGGGTCGGCATTATAGATCAAAGATCCTGTATTGGCTCTTACTCCAATTTTTTGCGAAAAAGTAACCGATACACTCATCAGGAGCGTGAATATGATTAATGCGAATCTCATAAAGAATAAATTACAAATTGATATGTTTTTGTCGCAATTTAGATCAAAAGAAAATAGAATTCCATACCTAAAATTAGGTAGTTTATTAGATTTCCATAATGCCTTTTTATCTTAGAAAATAACATAACTATTATCAAAAACTAAAACCGATATGCCATGTGAAACCCTTGATAGTTTCTCCCAGGTGTGTACTGGAAACTAAGATTATCCAGCTTATACATATAAGACTTGCTTTTTTTCGAACCTATAATAGCCAATATCGTTCCAGCAGTGACCAACGGAAAACCAACATATGCAATAGTTAGTATCCCAAAAGCACCTGCTGGGTCCTCAGTAGTTGTCTGTCCATATG
>JAOPTS010000128.1:0-11956 GCA_051531955.1 Reichenbachiella sp. | reverse complement strand
AAGTGGAGAAGCGACTTATGATATTGATTTTTCTTTTAATGGAGTAGAACAGCCTTCATTTGATCCTACTATAAGGGTTAAAGCACCTTGATTATACTATTAGGGTTAAAGCACCTAATAAGTAATTTTTTGAATTACTTTAGATACATGCTATTCACAGTCTGTCTTTTGGCAGACTGTTTTTCTTTTACAGTTCAAGCACAAAACAAAAGTGTCGCCGATAGTCTAATTATTGAACTATCCAACCCACGATTGTCTGACAGTATTAGGTGTGTAATTTATAATGAGATTTGTTATTATTCTGTCAATCCAGATCAGATTGAAGAGTATGCTTTGATGTCAACAAGTTTGGCAAACAAGTTAAGTTTACTAGACCAATTGGCTTCAGGTACTTATTATTTAGGAGGGGCCGAAAGATTAAAAGGAAATTATAGTGAGGCCATTGCCTTTTACATCGAGTCCGCTAAACAATATCAATACATTAAAATGCCAAGAGGGGTTGGGTCAAACTATATTGAAATAGCCAATGTCTACTTGGATCAAAAAGACTATCCAAATGCTAAGAATTATTATCAAAAAAGTATAGCTGTTTTCAGACAAGAAAATGATTCTGTTCGTTTAGCCAGCGCTTTACTCAATATTGGTGAGTTGTACCGAGAGGTTAAAGTTTTAGATTCTGCCTTATTGGCATTTAAAGAGTCAGGATTAATTTTTGAAAAAGTCAACTACCCGATCGGAACTGCTTACAATTTGGGCAATGTGGGCTTGGTCTATGCCCAGCAAGAGAAGTTTGACTCGGCAGAGTATAATATGCATCAGGCCATTGCTATGTTAGAGGAGTTGGGAGATCGCTACCCTATTGCGGTATACGAGACCTCTCTTGCAGATATCTATGCCAAGAAGGGCAATATGTCCAAAGCTATGGAGTATGCACACAGCGCGTTGAATATCGGATTGGAAGAAGGGCTCAAAGAACAAGTACGTGACGCTAGTATGAAGCTATCTGAGTTATATAACCGGACTCAAGACTACCACAAAGCCTATGAGTACCAATCACAATATCTCGTCTACCGAGACAGTATTAATAACGAAGAAACTACACGAAAAATAGCGGACCTACGCACCGAGTATGAGGTAGGACAAAAACAAACAGAAGTAGACTTGCTTCAAGTAGAAAAAGAAAATCAACAGCTGATACTGATTGCAGGTACGGTGGTACTCGTATTGGTTGTCGCCTTCTTGGTATTTGTCTACATCAACCTGCAGAATAAGAAACGCCTCAACAAACAACTCGACATGCAACGATCAGATCTCGCAGACCTCAACCAACTCAAAGATCAATTTTTCTCTGTGGTATCACATGATCTCAGAGGGCCTATGGGCAACCTGGTCAATGTATCCGATATGATGCAAACCTATCTGGACAATGACGAAATAGAAGAGGTAATTGAGATCAATGCACTGCTACGAGAGTCCAGTACGGAGATTGTTGACTTGTTGGAAAACCTACTGAACTGGGCAATGGCACAACAAGACAATGTGTCTTATGATATCCAAAGTGTGAGTGTGGAAGATCTCTGTAACGCTAATCTACGGGTGTTGCAGGTGACGGCTAAGGAAAAGAATATTGAGTTACTGCCTTTGGAGGTCTGGTCAGAACTTGTATTGAAGGTAGACGAAAATACCATTTCCACAGCGGTAAGGAATCTGATCAGTAATGCCCTGAAGTTCACCCACGAAGGTGGCAAAGTAGAGGTGCTGGTCCGCCAAGAAGGGGCCATGGGTGTCATATCTGTCAAGGACAATGGTATTGGGATACCGGAGGACAAAATGGACAGCTTGTTCAGTTTTACTGGTGATCGAAAACGCTGGGGGACATCCGGCGAAAAAGGAATTGGGCTAGGTCTCAACTTGGTCAAAGAATTCGTGTACAAGAATAATGGCCATGTCAAGGTGATCAGTGAAGAAGGCAAAGGGAGTGAGTTTGAGATTCATTTGCCCTTGACTTAGGCTTAGTATTGAGTACAGAGTATTGGGTATTGAGATTTTTGTATCTAGTACATAGTATTGGGTTTCTAGTAATGAGTATTGAGAAAGGAATACTGCCACACTCTCGTCATTGAAGTGTGATGAAGGGCGACACCTCTCCTGCGTCATTGCTTTTAGATTTTATAGATTGATTAAGCTGCTTTGTCATTTGGGTCGCTAAAGTTTTAAAAATTCATCCATTGATATGACGTTTATAATCAAACCACAGAAGTTCGTCATGCTGAAAGTCTATAGAGACGGTAGTCGAAATAGGCTATTCAGTATCTATGTCTAGCAAACTGCCATTCGCCAGTCTTGAGATTCTGAATAATTCTTCCACACTGTTACAGAATTTCCAGAATGACGGAAATTAGTGGAACACGTCATCAGTATCGGAGAGACCTGTCTACCACAGGCAGTAATCTATATATGTTCTAAATCTTTGCGCAAGTAGATTTCTCCTATCGCCTGACTACCGATCAGGCAGGTCGAAATAACAAAACTGGTGTTAATTGCCCGTTGAAGGATTCAATGACATGGTTTTAGAAATGCTTCTTTCACCATACATTGTACTCAATACTCATTACCATGTACTCAATACTAATATGCCATAACCCAAATCTCAAATCTCAATACTCTGTACTCTCTACTCAATACTCTCTACTCAATACCCATTACTCTTTACTGTCTACGTCCACTTGACCAACGCCACCTCTGCATTGATCTTGTGCGCTTTGAAGTGCTCCAACCAAAACAACTGCTTTTCTGACAAATGATCTGTGGGAGACTTCACCTCATAGAAGTAGTAGTCACTATCATTCCAGATGAGTAAGTCAGGGAATCCAGATGATCGCGTCCTTGGGTCAATTGCAATGGCGAGCAAAGTAGCTTTCACTTGTTTGGGTGAGAGGAAGTCAATCAGTCTCAAAGCACCTTCAAATACTAGATCATCCCAATTGACAAACATACTGGCGACACCTAGATTCGTTTGGTAGTTGTGCTCGATTAGTTTTGCGATCTGCTTTTTGGACCTCAGTGTATCCAGTCTCTGGTGGATGGCCTCTTTTCTATTGATATAAAAGTCCTTGCTAAAGGCATCCAGCGGATCACGTTGTAGCGGTTGGTAGATCTGATTGTATTGAGGATCAAATATTTCTTCCCAAAAAACCAATCCAAATATGCTGCGCCAAATACTGTTTTCGGCATGGACACCTGTATAGCCCAGGGATTCAAAATGCTGCAATACGCCTTCTTCCACTTGGTACTTATAGGATTCGGGGACCTCTATTTCTACCCCTTGTTTTTGTCTGATGGTGGTAGCTTTTAGCTTTTGCTTATTTAGCACATCCATGGCGATGTAATACTCTTTGTTGTCATTTGGGCTTTCTAAGATCTCTGTTGCCAGGGTAGTGGCTGACTCAAAATCCTTTTGTTTGTTGTATATCCTGATTTGCCGTTCCCGCATGGGAGAGGAGGAGGATAGTTGGTAGATGTTGAGGGCCTCTTCAAATAGTTTGGCCTTCTCCAAGTGGTAGCCTACCGCATGGATGAATTTGTCCGTCCTATGTTTGGCTCTCTCAATAGACAAATAGTAGTTGATGTCCACGGTATAGAACCAGTCTACGATATTTTCATAGGAGCTGCTCTCAGCCAAAACCGCAAAGTCTCTATTGAGTTGTGCGAGTTGCATGATGGCTTCCGCTTCTTCTCGGGTATCAAAGCTTTGTCGTAGTTTGGACTCGTCTATCTCCATGAATTTGGCATTGCCGATATCTCGAATCACAAAGTCGGACATGTCACCGTGGTTGTGCCCAAAGAAGAATAGCTTGATCATTGCCAATTCTTCTTCTTTGGCTTGGGTATAGATCAATTCGCTGCTGTAGAACTGCTGGTATATGAGGGTCGAATTGACTTGTTCGACTATCTCTAGTGCTAGTTCTGTTTTGGGAAGTTTGTGATCAATGCTTATGGATTCACTCTTTAGTTTTTTGACAATTTCGGATTTGTTAAAGATGCTGATCAGCTGATATTCTTCCTCGATGGCTAGGATTTCTTCTTGACGAGAAAATCCTGATACGGAGAGCTCTTGATAGGCGGAGGGTATATCGGTAATCTCCTCATAGTTGAGTTTAGAGGCCTTGAAAAACCGGGCTTTTCGATTGCTCATTCGGACGTAGAGACATTGCGCATCTTGCGACAGTGCTTTGAAATCACGGATGAAAGCTAATTCGTTTTCATTGAGCAGATCTTGATACTTCCGAACGACAAAATCGATGAGGTACATGAAATTGTCCAAGTAGTATTTTTCGGGCAGTATGATTTTTGGTTGATCGCTCATCAGGTGGCAAATGTAATCTGAAGTCATTGATCTATCCGTTTGTCATAGGGTCAAGAGATTAGATTTTTAGATATTAGAACCAAGACAAATGATAAAAGCCTTGAGGATTTTAGCTAAAATGGAACTCCTGTCTGCAGAAAATGAAGTAGAACCGCTTGATTTTGATAGGTGGGGAAATTCATTTATTCCTTTGGGCATTAGTTATTATATTTACTACAACAATTAACTGCCTGTGCTCAATCACTACGAATTATTAGGAGTCACTTCCAAAGCAACCAAGGAGGAAATTAAATCCGCTTTCAAAGAGAAAGCCTTGCTCTATCATCCAGATAGGCATTTTGGTGATGTAGAAAAAGAAGAACATTTCAAGTTGCTCAATGCTGCTTATCAGGTGCTATCCAATAATTACAGTCGTTCTCAATATGATATGTTGCGGGCAGCTCAGACGCAGCAATACAGACAGGCCACTTATCACAATGCACCACAGCAACCCAATTATCAACAACCCAGACATCAATCTAAGCCCAGATCTCAGGGTGGTAATCCAAAGTATAATCCATATTATCACAGAGCCAGGCCTAGTGTCACCTCCAAAGAAAATATACGAGCCACGGGTTATGCCTTTGGCTTAGCGTTTGGGTTCGCTTTGCTGATCATGATCACGGTGTTTAGCTTCAAGTATTTTGAAGACAGAGAATATGCTGAAAAATTGGCCGAACGTAGGGTTGTCTACGAGCAAGCGGTCTCTCAATATGATCAAGGGAAGTCTATTCAGAGTCTGGAGACTGTAACTGAAATAGGAAGGTTCTTTCCAGAAGAAATTGAGCAAAAAGAGTTTAAAAAGAGCTTGATCGTTGAGATGAAGAAGAATGGAGATGATTTCTTTGATGAGGAACAATATGGGCAGGCATTGGAGATGTACGGGGCATTGAGTGATTTTTCGATTGCTAAAACGATGAGTTACCGCAAGAAGATGGCTTTTGCTTATAAAGGGAATGGTCAAATTGAAGAGGCAATAGATATCTATCGGACTTTACATTTGTATGGGTATGAATCACTCGATTTTTATTATGAGATGGGGCAGCTATACGAAGAAGGGTTGTCCAACTACGAGCAAGCATTGAAATACTATAAAATCAGTTCTGACAAAGCAATATCGACCTATGAAGTCACAATAGGGAAGGCTTATCCAATTGTGATCACCGCGGCAATGATCCCCAAGTCACACTATGATATCTATATGAATGTCGCCGAGATGAATTACAAAGCAGGGAAATATGAAGAGGCGGTGGTATCCGTCGCTTGGTCCAAAGGGATCTGGCCAGATAGTGCTTTTCAGTATCAGATTGAGATCAATAGTCTCATAGCTTTGGCCAGAGAAGAAGAAAGTGAGACCGTATTTCAAGAGGCCAAATTGCACATCCCTGATTTTGAAATGGCTAATGATTGACATATTGATTGTGTGGGTTTTGATTATTGGTAATAAGGCTTATATTTAAATATAAAAGCCTAACAATGACTAGCCGTCCACTCATATTATTCTTCCTTTTCTTATTAATTTCCCTCCCTAGTTTTTCACAAGCCGGTCTTGACAATCAAGGAAAACAATTAGATGTCCTGTCGTACCGTTTCGAAGTATATCTCAACGATAGCAGTGATTTTGTCAAGGTAGCCACACAGATAGAACTGGTAGCCTATACTGATCGATTGGTCTTTGGCTTGGACAATGATATGCAGGTAGACGAGGTGCTCCTCAATGGAGAGAAAGTGACTTTCAGTCATGAACAAGATCAGTTGAAAGTAGCATCAGCTTCTATCTCTAATGACACGCTGGTGATGGAGGTGGTGTGTATGGGGCAGCCAAGTAATGGACTTTATATTTCCTCCAATAAATATGGCAAGCGTACTTTTTTCACTGATCATTGGCCTAATCGAGCGCAGTCTTGGCTGCCAGTGATTGATCATCCGTCAGAGAAAGCCACGGTTGAGTTTGTGGTAGTGGCACCATCACATTATCAAGTGGTCTCCAACGGGATATTGCAGTCTGTGACAAAGCTAAATTCTAGCTATTCGCGAACGCACTGGAAGTGTAATCAGGCGATACCTACCAAAGTGATGGCGATAGGGGTTGCTGAGTTTTCGACGCATCGACTAGATGCTGCGTCCCAAGTTTGGGTGTATAATGAGGAGGAGGAAATAGCGTTTCGAGATTTCAATGAGGCCAATGAGGTAAGGAATTATTTGGTAGGGGAGATTGGTCCTTTTCCTTTCGATAAAATTGATCATGTGGTCTCTACCACTCGTTATGGGGGGATGGAAAATGCCAGCTGCATTTTTTATAATGAGCATAGTGTCAATGGAGATGGGGATATCAATAAGTTGATTGCCCATGAAGTAGCGCATCAATGGTTTGGTAACTGTGTGACCGAATCAGATTGGGAGCATGTCTGGTTGAGTGAGGGATTTGCGACGTATTACGAGGAACGATATTTGCAAGACAGGTATGGTCTGGATAGTTTGAAAAGCTACCTGCAATTTGCCAAAGCGAAAATCAAAAACTATGAGCAGTTGCATCCTCAGTCAACCATTCTTCAAAAGAACGTTGGAGAAATTAATGAGATTTTGACTCCATTGACTTATGAAAAAGCTGCCTGGATGTTGCGGTCACTATCGCATTGGTTAGGGAGCGAACAATATGATCAAGTGGTTTCACTTTACCTGGCCAAGTATGCGTATGGCAATGCGTCTACTCAGGATTTTATAGACCTGGTTAATAGCGTCAGTGAGGAACCTATGGATGATTTCTTCTATCAATGGTTGGAAGTGTCAGGGGGTGCGGATGTTTCCTTTACTTGGAAGTATAAGAAAGGGGGGTTGGAACTGAAGTTTGAGCAGCATACGGATCATGTTTATCAACTCAAAATTGATGTAGAAGTCCAGCATAAGAGTAATGCTTTTGAAATCATGACGGTTGATTTGAAGAACCGAACGCAAACCATCACTATTAAAAATGTTGGGGAACAAAGTTCTTTGATTTTAGATCCAATGAATATTATTTACGGTGACCTTTATAAGGTTAAAAAATAAATTTGGGGGATTATCACTTGATATGACCATTTATCATAATCTTGAAACCAAAATCGACACGTTGCGATATCTTACCTACATATAATAAATTCACAAAATGAAAAATATCCTAATTCTAGCGATGACCTTATTGGTCTCCACTGTTGCACTTGCACAATCAAAATATACGATAGATGTTGATTTGATCAATGTCTTAGATGATCGAATTATGTTGACAATGAATACGCCTACTGTGACTGGGGATTCAGTAGAGTTTCATATTCCTAAGATTGTACCGGGCACTTATTCAATCTCAGATTTTGGAAGGTTTGTACAGGATTTCAAGGCTTATGATGCGCAAGGAGCTGAGTTGATGGTAGACAGTGTGACTGCCAATAGGAGATTGATCACGGGAGCAAAGTCTCTGTCCAAGATTACCTATTGGATAGAGGATACTTATGATACCAAACAAGGTAATGTGATTTTTGAGCCAGCAGGTGTCAATATAGAAGAAGGCAAGAACTTTGTCATCAACACTTTTGGTGTGGTGGGTTACTTGGAAGGAATGAAGGACATGCCATATGAAGTGACTTTTACAAAACCTGCTAATATGTTTGGTGCATCAGCACTGAAGAAAGAAATGATAAATGACACAGTAGATGTCTTTTATACTAATAATTATTTCGACTTGGCAGATGGTCCGATCTTATATTGTGAGCCAGATACAACCACATTTATTGTGGGTGGAGCAGAGATATTGGTTTCTGTGTATTCTCCAAATAATAAATTAGAGTCTTCATTTGTGAAGGATCAATTGGTGCCTACATTGGAGGCACAGAAAATCTACATGGGTGGTGAGCTGCCTGTAAAGAATTATGCTTTTTTAATTTATCTAACAGACGGACCTACTTTGTCTGGAGGTATGGGTGCTTTGGAACATTCATATTCGTCGATGTACGTGTTGCCAGAGATTGACCCTGAGAGAATCGCACAAATAGTGAGAGATGTTGCTGCTCATGAATTTTTTCATATCATGACACCATTGAATATTCATAGTGAAGAGATTGGTGATTTTGATTTTATCAACCCTAAAATGTCAAAGCATTTGTGGTTGTACGAAGGGATGACGGAGTATGCAGCCGGTTTAGCACAAGTCAAATATGGAGAAATGTCATTCAGTGATTATATAGAAGATATGGCAGGGAAAATAGAGCATTCGGCTAGATTTCAAGATGACTTGCCTTTTACAGAAATGAGTAAGGGTTGCCTTGATGAGTATGAAGATCAATATGGCAATGTGTACCAAAAAGGAGCCCTGATTGGTATGAGTTTGGATATTAGGTTGAGAGAGTTGTCTGGTGGAGCCTACGGTGTTGAAGAGATGATGATTGATTTGGCTACCATGTATGGTGTAGAGCAATCATTTAAAGATGAAGTGCTGTTTGATACAATTACCGCCTTGACTTTCCCAGAGATTAGAGCGTTTTTTGATGATTATGTGGAGGGACCAATTCCTATCCCATATAGCGAGTTTTTGGCTAAAGTAGGATTGACATACACCGAAGGTCAAGATACAACGGAGCTTTCTTTAGGCAATGTTGGACTAAGCTTGGGAGAAGATAATAGATTGGTCATAGCGGGTGTAGATCAAATGAATGAATTCGGTCTAGAAATGGAATATCATGATGGAGATGTGTTGATCTCTATTAATGGTGAGGAAGTTAATTTGGAGACCTACAAGGAGGTGTTTGAAAACTATAAGAAAAACAATGTAGAGGGTGATCTCATCACAGTGGTCGTGCAGCGTGAGAACAAAAAAGGTAAGTTGAAATCCGTAAAACTCAAAGGTCATGCACTTGCAGTTGAGGTTAAATCCAAATCAGAACTGTCTGTGAATAAAGGGGCTAGTGAAGCACAATTGGCACTCAGGAAAGCTTGGGTGAATCAGTAATACGAAAGCTTTTTTATGCAAAATGTCATGGTTATTTTGTTGTAGTTGTAGTGATTTTTTAACAGATTACTACAACTACTAACCATAGATAAAATGGCGAAAACTGAAAAAGTAAAAAAAATATTCGTACTAGATACTTCGGTTATTTTATTCGCTCATGATTCTATCATGAACTTTAAGGATAACGATGTAGGTATCCCTATCACTGTTCTAGAGGAACTGGATAATTTTAAAAAAGGTAACGATACTATAAATTTTGAAGCAAGAGAATTCACTCGGTTGTTGGATAATCTAGCCAAGGATCATTTGTTACAAGATTGGATTCCGCTAGAAGGAAAAGGTCGAGGCAAACTTAAGGTATTGATGTATTCGGATACCAGGCTGGATAAAGATGCCGCGATCATTTTTGGTGATAGAAAAAACGATCATAAAATCATCAATGCAGCGCTAAAGCTAAAAAATGAGGAGAAGGACAAACGAGTGATCCTTGTCTCCAAAGATATCAACCTCAGGCTCAAGGCCAAGTCGTTAGATCTAGAAGCAGAAGACTATGAGACGGGTAAAATAAAGAATGTGGATTCTGTGTCCACACTTGGGAAGAATGAGGTAGATAAAGTGCCAATTGAGGCCATAGACGAGTTGTATAAAAGAGGTAGCGTATCAGCGGAAAAAGCCCTAGGTAATCTCACGCCAATCAATAACAATTATTACATTCTTAAGAGTACGAAGAGTTCTGCATTGTCATTCTACAATCCTGTGACTAAGGAAATGGCGCATGTAGAGAAGAAAGGCGTATATGGTATAAAACCAAAGAATGGCGAGCAGGCTTTTGCAATACATGCGATGACTAACCCAGCGGTGAGGCTAGTAGCGATCACCGGGATTGCAGGAACAGGTAAGACGTTGATGGCCTTGGCGTCTGCATTGGAGCAGCGAAAGGAGTATAAGCAAATATATATCGCAAGGCCTATAGTGCCCTTGAGTAACAAGGATATTGGGTATTTGCCTGGTGACATCAAATCAAAGTTGAATCCATATATGGAGCCGCTTTGGGATAATTTGAAATTCATCCAAAACCAATGGAAAGAAACTGAAAAGGAATACAGCCGCTTGACGGAGATGGTCAATCAGGAAAAAGTTTTAATTACGCCGCTGGCCTACATAAGAGGGCGTAGTTTATCGAACATATATTTTATTGTAGATGAAGCGCAAAATTTGACACCTCATGAGGTCAAGACGATCATTACCCGAGCGGGTGAGAACTGTAAGATTGTTTTTACGGGTGACGTGAATCAGATCGATACGCCTTATTTGGATTCCCAAAGTAATGGGCTGACCTATTTGGTGGACAGGTTACAAGGGCAGGAATTGTTTGCACACATCACCTTAGAGAAAGGTGAGCGGTCTGAATTGGCAAATTTGGCCAATGACTTATTGTAGTAGGTGTATGGTCAGATCTTCTTTGAAGATCTTGAATTGAACCATCTTATTGGAGTGAGAATCTTCTTGTTTGTTTTTGACAATCAAGTCACCCTTTTCGAATGAGAATTGGGTGATGACCAAACTGCTGAGTTGGACAAGTAGGAGTAAAATCAGAAGGGCGGTGAAGAGCTTTTTCATAACATCATGTTTCTAAGTAGGTGTCTATAAGATGCCTGCTGTTATAAAATAGTTGCAACAAGAGGCTATTTTTTTTTGCTAAAGCGAATGGTTGTCCCTAGAGGTATGTTTTCGTGGTAATAAATGAGGGTAGGGTCGCCAGAGTATTGGGTATCAAGCTGTATCTGATGATGCAATCCTAAATAGGTAGATCGTTTTACAACGCCTTCCAATTTACCTTTTGGATCTACTTGTAGATGTTCAGGTCTGATGCTTTCTGGTTTTTTATTGATTGTCAAAATATTCATAGGACCTAAAAACTTAGCTGCATATGCAGTCTTCGGATGGTCATATATAATATGAGGTTTGTCTATCTGTACGATACGGCCTTCTTCTAGTATCATCGCACGATCGGCAATGGATAAAGCATCAACTGGGTCATGACTCACCAAAACAACGGTCACTTGTGCTTCTCTTAAAATCTCAACAATCTCTTCACGGATTTGGTTTTTCAAATTGACATCCAAATTACTGAATGGCTCATCCATCAGTAATATGTCCGGTTCATCAGCTAACGCCATCGCGATAGCAACCCTTTGTTGCTGTCCACCTGAGAGTTCATGAGGGAGTGAATCTGCCTTGTCAGTCAGTTTGCAAAGCCTTAAGAGTTCATCTACACGTTCAGCTAACATGTCCTCTTCGTAATAAGATATGACTGATGAGATGTTGGTGTGTACAGTACGGAAAGGTTCAAGCCTAAAGTTTTGAAATACGTAATTGATGAAATCATAACCAGGAACCAGGTTGTGATTAGGGCCAGTTACTTCTTGGTCAAGTGCATGGATGCTGCCAGTATCTGCATCTTCCATACCACCCATTAGCCTTAATAACGTGCTTTTTCCAGAACCACTTTCTCCAAGAACACAAACAATTTCACCTTCAAAAACATCAAACGAAACATCTTCGATTACTGC
>JAOPTS010000127.1:0-10308 GCA_051531955.1 Reichenbachiella sp. | reverse complement strand
GCATTCGGTGATATTACTTTCTCGATTTTCTCAATATCATAAACGATCTTTTGCTGTGGTGAGTAGATCTGCTACATTGCTGCCTTAATCAATCCGAACGGGCACATCGCCATATGCGGGCGTTAGCCTCCATGAACATGAATCTGAACCAAATCTTAATATTCTTACTTTTGATTCTGTTTTTTGTAACAGCGGAATTTCTGAATTTACCAGCGCATCAGGTTAACTTTTACTTTGCACTAACATTCTTCCTTACAGAACTCATTGCAATAATTAGATTTAATAATTCACTCAAGAAGTGTAAGTTCAGCTTCCAACTTAGTTCTAACGAGTGGCTTGGAGGGTTGGTAGTAACAGGATTTCTTATTTATTCATTCAGTTCTGCGGAGATGAACACGATGAATGTATTGGCTATGGTACTTACCTTTAACGGTGGTGGCTTATACGCGAACTTAAACAAGCGAAAAGTTTATATAGTTTCCGATACTGAGGTAATCGAACTCAACCGTGATAAACGATTTAACATTTCCGACATAACGGAGGTCGAATCAGACAATCACAACATCGCAATTCACACCAACGAATTCAGAAATCATATCACACTTACATCCAAACAACTGTCATTTCCAACATTACCAAAGCTTCGAAACGAACTTAATGGCCTCATAAAAAAAGAGGCTAACAATCTGTGATAAAATCATGCTGAGGCAGTGCTAGTGAAGGGCATGCTGCATATCTCGTATCCCGCCATATCTCAGATGTGTTCTATCAGAAAAAAAAATTATAGCTCAAATCAGAGATTTGGCTATATTGTAGCCGAAACAAATTAGGCGCCTCTCAGCACGATTTATACAGAGACGTTATAGCGCATTAGGGCGTGACTGATAAACATATGACATAACACAAAAACTTTTAATAAATGAAATTGATTACCTCTATTTTTTTCTTAGCAGTTGGACTGTTTTGTCAAGCTCAAAGTAATTTAGATGACAATGCTAATTTGATAAATCATAGCACTTTTGGAGCAGTAATGATTCCTGTACCAGAAAACGTAAAACGTAATATGAATAACGCTGATTTAGCGGAGCGAATGGGATTTGTCTACTTTGAAAGTGCAGATAAAAAAATTGAAATTACATTTAGACAGATGGATAAAATGAACCTGAAACAAGTAAAGAAAATGATGGATTCTTTTTCAGTTGGTTTATATAATGGAAAAATATTAAGAAGTGAAATCATTAAGGAAAATAATTTGAAGATATTCGTTACAAGTATCGAGGGACAATGGAACGGAAAAGGAGAAATAATAGGAATGTTTAGATACTATTTCAATTTTGACGGGAAATCATACAATTTACTGATGAGATATCCGAAAGAGAATATTCCTCAATGCCAGAATTTGCTATCAAACATGATTTTAAATATAAAAACTCAATAACATTAAATTATTAAAAATGAAAAGGATATTCACTTTATTACTTGCAGTTACATCGTTAACTATTTTTGCGCAAAATGAAAATCTTGAGAATCTGATGATTTCAGATATAAAAAGTGAGACGGAAACAAAAAGTATAGTTTCGGAAAACTGTAATATTTCAATAAATAAAAAGATTGTAAATAACGTAGATAATTCGAAAAAACCACCGATTGTATTGAATGTGATAATTGGCGATTCAATTATTACTTTAATTGAAGGTAATACTTACCAATTATCAGGAGAATTGAAAGATACTCCTTTAAAATTCAATGTAGCAAATTACAAACTATTGAATAGAGAAGGTGTGCAATTTGCATATCCTGAACAATTTACTTTCAAAAGTGATGAGTCGACTTCTTGGAGTATTGTTGGAGATGATTATACATTATTTGTGACAATTTTTGATAAACCATTTTCGGTGGATGAAAAAATGGATGAATTAGTTAGAATGTATAAAAAGAATAAGGTGAAAGTTGTTGAAACCATTGAATATAATACAAGTTTTAATGGAGTTCCTATGACTGGTAAAAGTATTATCCTGAGTATGATGGGCACGAAATTTAGACAGGATATGTTTACCACAAAAAATGGTGATAACAAGCTACAATTTATGATTTCTGATTATCTAACAGATGATGGTAATCCTAGTTCTGAAGCATTTCTTGCTCTTCAGTATCTTGATAAAACCTTAAAAATAATAGAATAACGCGCTATAACATTGGCTATATTTCATTGGCAGGTCAGTGGTTTTCGATTGTTTGTTTTTCAAATTTAATTATTTTGCAAACTGAAACGGTAGGGCTATGTATTTGCCAACAAAACATAGCCGAGTCGTTAGAGTGAATAATCGAAAAGTAATTTCAGAATGGAAAATTGGACAGTATTAGGTGAGTATTTAGACAAAGAAGCTCTTGTTAACGCTGAAGCAATTTTAAATGGCAATAAGATTTCTTTTCAAGTAAAATCACCTGAATCACATTTGAATTCTGGTTTTGGACAAGCTACATCCCAACCATTTGTTTTAGAGGTACTATTAGATCAGTTTGAAGAAGCTAAAAAACTC
The DNA here is from genome assembly GCA_051531955.1 of Reichenbachiella sp. Classification (GTDB taxonomy): domain Bacteria; phylum Bacteroidota; class Bacteroidia; order Cytophagales; family Cyclobacteriaceae; genus Reichenbachiella. Next base: position 7,768 of record JAOPTS010000127.1, on the reverse strand, counting down.
ATCCATAATGAAGATGAAAATGCTGCTATTGTAGAAGTCCCACTAGAAGGTTATTCAATTGAAGAGTTAAAAGAGATTGTTCTTAACCCTGAAGATTGGCATAAGGAATTTGTAAATCGGGCAACTGAAGAACTCACTAGACAAGGTGAAAATGTCAGTGCAGAGGAGATAGAAAAAACTAAGCATCAAAAAGTCGAAGAAACCCAAGCAGGAATAGAACCTTCAATGACAATATATTATTTCATGTGGTTTTTTGCAATCATGGGAGGTTACATAGGAATCATATCGGGATACTTTTATTGGAAGGGAACAACAAAAGCTCTTGATGGTAAGAAGTACTATATGTATACAGAAAAGTACAGAGGAAAAGGTTACTACATGTTCATGCTAGGGCTAATATCTGCTGTTTTACAAACGTATTTATTCATTAAATGGGCATAAAAATCACTCTAACATTTTGTATGACATCATCCTTGATTGATGCTAGAGATAAGTCCAGAGGTTTCTGGGAGCCCCGCCAAAACTGTGTTTTGGCCTATTGTTTATCAAAAAAAGTAATAGTCCAAAGCACAGCTTTGGCTATTTTGAATCTGAAATATTATCTTCACCAAAACGGACGCTACATACAGTTGCGTTACCAGCAACTAACTGCATAAATCATTTAATTTGATAAAAGAATACGAAAGAGAATTATCTGAAGCCGACAAGAAGGTTTTAAGAAAGGAAATTGAAGCAACAACATCACATTTTCCAAAGACAAGAAAATCTATCTTGATTAAGGTTGCTGTCCTGATTGGATTTGTATTTATCATTTACAGATTTCCAACTCTGTGGTTTATCATTCCAATATCAATAATATCCTTTTTCATGTTATGGATGTTAATTATGGAAGTCAAAGACCTATTTCAATTACCAAAATTTCTAAAAGATAAGGAAGCGATAACTGAAACAGGAGTAGCTAATGTTCGTGAAATTAATATTGATAGGTACATCAGAATTATGAGCTACAACGACGAAGGTGATCATTACATCATTGAACATGAAGACAAATTAATTATGATCGGCGGACAAGATTTCGATGGAGTACGAAAGCTTAAGAACAAAATTGAATATATAGACCTTCTAGATTCCACCAAGAAGAGAGGTTACAACACGAGGATTGTTAAACACGGACAGAACCTTGAACCCTACCATGTATTTAAAGGTAAACTTCCTGAACAACTGTTGAACTCTGAACTTTGGAACAATCTTACAGAACAAGAACCTTTTAGCGGAAGATTAGAAGAGCTTGACCCGTATATCTCGAAATGAAAATGCTGGTAACATCGTATAGGAAAATCATAGTGAGGGCTGCTAGTATGAAGCTTTTTATTGCATTTCTAGCCCCGACAAATCTTCGATTTGATCTATGAGAAAAAATGAAAAGTTATAGACCAAATCGAAGATTTGTCTATTTTGCATCCGAATCAGTCAGCATACTAATCACTACGATTCCTATACTGGCGTTACCACCAATTACTTCAGAATGCCAAGACAACTATTAATTCTAATGTCCCTGCTAATTTTTGGTTGCAATCCGAGACCAGATGCTATTGAAGGAAAGGCTTGGTATCCTGTAAAAATCGAAAGCAGCGACTACACAACATCGATAGGATTATACGCTTTTGAATTTGGAAGTGACGCAACGCTCACAACATACACTCTTGGAACGAAACACAAGGTCTTGTCAACTTATAGAATAACTGGAAACGAGATAACACTTAATTCTGATCAAGATTCAGTTAAGGTGACTTTTACGGTTTCAGAGAGCGATCTAATAATCAATTTCGACACTACCACAACTGTACATTATACTGACACATTCAATGGAATTGAAGGCAATCTTACAGAAGAACTAGATCGAATCTTAGTCTCCAATTCATGGCGACTTAATTCCGACTTAATCGAATTTCATCAGACGCTGGATAAGGGATATATAAAGCCTGAATTACATGATGAACTTAACGATGCAAGTATTCATTTCAATAATGACGGCTACTACGATCGGCATGAAGTTTTCGCTTGGGGGTCAAACCACTTTAACGGGATGAACTTCTTAGTATTTGGCAACACAACTGGAGACATTGAAAATCAGTATTTCATTATCGAATCTGTTTCTGACACCTTGATTAGAGGATATGAGATTGATAGAGATGGACAACAGAAGAATTTTCAATTATCAGCTGTATTTAATCGAGCTCTAAAACCAGAAATTATTGGCAATTGGATCATAAGTTCGTTTGAGGAAATTCCATGTGAGTTTGACGAACTCTTGAGCACCTTTGGAACAGAGAAAGGGATCAAGGTGTCTGATCTTAATGATAAGACACTATCGTATAACTTTGGCTCAGACAGTAATTTTCAATTCTCGGCGAGTAACATAGTTATTTCTAAGGGTAAATGGCATTCTGACATATCTGGTAACATCATTTACCTAACAGCCGAATCTGAAGAGAATGAAGGCTCGAGTTTCCAAACGACTTTATTGAGTGTGATATCATTGACGGATTCAGAACTAGTCATCCACAAGAAGGAAGATGTGCTTCAGGCTAAGCAAGGCGAATCCAAACGTAAAGAATATATCGAAACGTTCAAAAAAGGTGGTAACATGCTGTGATCAAATCATGGCGGTTCTGCTGTAATAGAAAGCTCTCTGCATTCTGGAAGCTCCGCCATATCTCAGATTAGCACTATGAAATAAAAAAGGGATAGCGCAAATCAGAGATTTGGCTATCTTGTAGCCGAAACTTAAACTAAACCACACGCCACGCTTGATACAGTGACGTTAGGGATAATCTATATGAAGGAAGACGAAAAAAAACTTTGGCTCAAAATCAGGACCTTCGCAATTGATGATCCAGAGTCAGAATTTTCATTTACTGATAGACTAGCGAGAGAAAACTCTTGGTCTATAGAATATTCTAGTCGCGTTATTTTAGAATATAAGCGTTTCCTTTTTTTGATCTGTATTGCAAAACACCCTCTGACACCTTCTGATCAAGTTGATCAAGCATGGCATTTACACTTACTATATACAGAATCATATTGGTCTGAATTATGTCAACAAATACTAGGTAGAAAACTTCAACATGGGCCAACAAAAGGGGGACAAAATGAAAAAGACAAATACAATGATTGGTACGCAAAGACAAAAGAATTATATAACATAACATTTGAGAATACCCCCCCAAATGACATTTGGCCATCAAGTGCTGTACGCTTTGGTAATATCAATTTCAGTAGAGTTAACAGACATCAAAATTGGGTAATTAGAAAACCAAGAATATTTAGTAAATGGAAATTTTAACCAAGTTAACACCAGCAGAAACTTATCTTCTGCATGAAAATTCAAATTGCGAATTTAAGAATCTATTAAAGTATACTCTAATCGATCTGCTAGTCAAGAAGGTTTTGATTTCTGAAGATATCGAACAACAATCACATCCTAGAAGTCCAGTAAGAATAATGAGATACGTAAGTATCGGGCCGAAATTTAAAAACTACAAACCACGACCACATGAACTTCCTTTTTTAAAACCCTTTCAAAAAAGTGAAGAACTACAATTGCTTTTCAAGCATCTAGTCAAAGTCTCTTACGAAAATTCAGGTTCAAAAAAGAGTTTCGTTTTCGATTTGCTCTTGAAAAACGAAACGATCTCTGAAAGCATTAAAAATGATTTCTTTAAGAGGTTATTTGTTAATTTCTCTCTTACTGAAAAAGGGGTGTTTCAAAATTCTGAAATCACTAACACCTTAATGAAACTAGAAGATGAGTTGCCTAGACTAATCGAAAAAGATCCGAAAGCAGCATCAGAATTGCTTAATAAAATCAATGGAAATGTATTCCTGCTTAAATCTTTCGATTTTGAATTACTCAAAAAGGTCAGTGAGGAATTTGATAAAGAAATGAACCCAACAAGCAGCTATGACCCTTCTTGGGGTTGCTCTGGTTGTTATGTCTATTTTGACACCTATTCAGACTCTTTCGATAGTGACTATAGTTCAGTAGGTGGAGACAGCGGTTGTAGTGGAGGATCTGGCTGTTCGGGTTGCAGTGGTTGTGGCGGATGTGGTGGTTGCTCTTAAAAAATATCCCTAACATTTTGTATGATATCATCCGTGGGAACTGCTAGAGTGGAGTTCAGTAATTTCTGGAAGCCCACCAAAACTGTGTTTTGGACTATAAATGAATCAAAATGTAATAGTCCAAAGCACAGCTTTGGCTATTCTGAATCCGAAACATTATCTTCACCAAAACGGACGCTACATACAGTGGCGTTGTACTCCATGCTGGAATCCATAATTATCATAGCGTCCTTAATAGTAGTCTATATTGTATATGCTATATACTCCAACAAGAATTTTGAACAGAGTTTAAAGAAATTGGCTAGTAAAAGACCAATTATTACTAAGGAGGATTTCATTAAAAAAATGAAAACCGAAGGGTTTGAAGATAATCATATAGAAACCGTATATGACGAACTTAACGATTATTTAAAAGTTGATGGTTTTTACATATACCCTGATGACAACATTCACGAAGTGTATAAAATTAATGACCTAGATGACGTGGAACTTGTTGATTCAATCTGTAAGAAACTGGGAATACCAACGCCTGAACAATCTGATTATGATGAATTAGGCAAACAACATTCATTATTAACTCCAAGAACCATATTAATATTACTTAAGAAGCTGAATGAAACGGAGTACAACATCACCTGATCATCCATGGTGGTTTTTTGTTAGAGTCGAGGGCAGAGATTTCTACCAGCACCGGAAAATCTTCGATTTCCCTCACATGGTTAAAAAAAGGTAGTGATGAAAATCGAATATTTTCCTAATTTGTAACCGAAACAATTTACACGTCAAGCACCACGGATGATAGCTAGGCGTTACATGCCACTACTGAGCGAATAAATGAAGACACTTAAGGAAATTTTTCTACTTCTAACTTTCCTGTTCACAGGCTTTTTGTCCATCATATATTTTTGGGCACTTTGGGACAAAATTCAAAGGCCCAACTTTAAAAACATGAACAATCAAGAAGCTTTTTGGTTGGGTTTGCTGGCTCTAACTTTTGTAACTATTGACTATTTCATAGCCCGAAGATGGATTTCTAAATTTCGAGGAAATTCGTAACTTGAAGAACTCAAAAAACCTTTTATGAACGTAATCAAAGAATTAGTCGATGACTTTCTTAGTTTCGACAATGAACCATCACATAACTACAAGGAATTTCTTGATAACCTTCAGTCTCAATTATACGACTTGAACAAAGATGTAGACAAGATTGAGTTTATTCATTTAACAAGAAATGGGCTAGAATCTCAGCTTACTAAGCACGAAGAAACTTGCAAGAATCCTGAAACCTGTCAATTCTCAAAAGGCTATGAAATGGCTTTTTATTTTATGGATCAAGAACTAGAAGAACTAGGGATTCAGAAATCTGACGATCATTTTACTTTTGATGAACAGTACGACCAAGATTCTAAATTAGATGAGATATTAGAAGAAGTGCAAAAATTACGAAAGGGTCAAGAAATCATTTACGACGACCTTTTTGAAGAGATGGCAGAACTGAAGAAAATGTATTTTCTCAAAAAGAAAAACTGGAATCAGCTATTCCTTGGTAAGCTAACAGAATTAACAATTAATGGTCTGAATCAAGAAGTTACTAACCGTATAATGAACAGCATAAAAGACACTAAATTCCTTGAATAAAGGCATGTAACAAGGTCTGATATCCCATGGCGATATAGTGGTTGATTTGACTCTTCTGCTTTCTGCCAGCTTCGGAAAAATCTCCGATTTTTCACATTAGACGAAAAAGGTATGATGAAAAATCTGAGATTTTTCCTACTTTGAGTCCGACACTTTAAATTACACCAACACCACAGGATATAGACAGGCGTTATATACCAGACTGAATGAAACTAATTCACCTAATACTTTCCATCTTCCTTTCTCTAAATTGCTTTTCACAGGAGCAACCTGCTAATATCAAGTTGAATCTGGATGGTCTAAAAAAAATCGAAAAGAGCAATGGCTATAATGCTAAGGAAGTAGATTATTATAACGAATCTGATAAACTTATTTACACAATAAGCTATGATCGTCAAGGGAACTTGGAGGACACTCCTTTTGGAATTGCAGTTATTGAAAGATTATATGATAAACATGGGAACCTGATTAAGCAGAGTTACTTCGATCAAGATAAAAAGCCATTTCGAACGGAGTTTACAGGCCCAGCATCTGTAACATTCAAATATGATAAAAAAGGTAACAAAACCGAGACAACTTATCTTGATGAGTTTGGGAAGCCACTAACTAACGGACTTGCAATTGTTCAAGCAAAATTTGATTCTAAAGACAATTTGATTGAAGAACGTGAACTAGATCACAACAAGAAACTTAGTGGTAAAGCATGCATCTCCAAATTCTACTATGACGAAGAAGGAAGGAGATTTAAAGAAGAAAAATACAATGATCAAGAGAAACTGGTAAAGATTGAAGATGGCCACAACTATTCGATCCTCGAGTCAAAGTATGATGATCTGGGTAGAGTTATAGAACAATCTTTCTACAACAATTTAGGTGAACTCGTAGACGGAACTGCAAGAATTGTCTTTGACTATACTAAAAAACCAGATAGCAATCCACCAGCCTTTATGAAAGATAAGGATCCACTGTGGGTTGAACAGACGTTCTACGACAAAAATGGAACGGAGATTAAACGGGGCTTTCGCTACCTACCTAAGCAAAATTAAAGGTATATAACATCCTGCGATCAAATCATGGCGGTTCAGCTGTCAAGGAGAGCTTTCTGTTTTCTGGAAACCCCGACATATCTCAGATTTGCTCTATGGAATTTGAAAAAGGGATAGACCAAATCAGAGATTTGTCTATCTTGTAGCCGAAACTTAAACTATACCAAACGCCACGATTGATGCAGCGGCGTTATGTGTCAGCAATACATGAAATTTAAACTACTTTTTTTAACGATTCTATTGTGCTTTCAAGGTTGCAATAAAAACACCTATGAATTCTACGGAGAATCATACAAGTGGAAAACACTAAAACGAGCCTTAAAAAGTTCTGATACTTCTGTAGCACTAGATATATCGAATCAAAACCTTACTTCACTACCTACTGAAGTTGCTGATGTAAAAAACCTCACCTTTATCAATTTGAAAGGGAATAAGCTGACAGAGTTACCTGATTTCTTATATAACAACCAGAACCTAAAGACTTTACTCTTATATAGAAACAACGGCTTAAGCCTTGCACCTGCTATTAAGAACCTAACTGGGCTTGAAATACTTGAGATAATAGGTTGTAACATGATCGAACTGCCATCAGAAATATATGAACTCCAAAATTTAAAACGGATGGCAATTGGAGGAAATCAATTTACCACTGAACAAGTAAACTCATTGAAAGCAGCTTTACCGAACTGCAGGATATACGAATCAATAGACTAAAGACACATAACATGGTCTATATCCAATGACGTTCGGCTGTAGACTCTACTCTCCTGCTTTCTGTCTGCACCGGAAAAATCTCCGATTTTTCACATTGGTCAAAAAGTTATGATGAAAAATCGGAGATTTTTCCTACTTTGAATCCGACACTTTATCTTACACCAACGCCACAGGACATAGACAGGCGTTATCTACAACGAGTTTATGTTATTTTCATTTACCTATCTGTGCGCCGTATCTGAAAC
>JAOPTS010000126.1:0-13764 GCA_051531955.1 Reichenbachiella sp. | reverse complement strand
GTAAACGAAGACCTTTAAGAAAATATGGCTGATAATAAAGGGAATTTTTTCGTTCATCGCCCAATAGTAGCGATGGTGATTGCAATCATAATTGTAATTACTGGATTGGTTAGTTTGATGGGGTTGGCAATAGAGCAGTATCCTAACTTGACACCACCAATTGTACAAGTAAAAGCATCATATACAGGTGCCAATGCCTTGAATGTGGAGGAGTCAGTAGCGACTCCTTTGGAGCAAGAGATCAATGGAGTAGATAACATGATCTACATGAAGTCAACCAACGCCAATGATGGTACCATGAATATTCAAATATCATTTGATGTAGGTACTGATGCAGATATGAATACGGTATTGGCACAGAATAAGGTATCGGCAGCCACAGCAAAACTGCCAGAAGCTGTGACTAAATTAGGCGTGACAACTAAGAAATCCTTGCCTAGTATATTGATGTTGATTTCATTGACCTCAGATGGTCGGTTTGATCAAGATTTTTTGGGTAATTATGCTTTGATCAATATCAAGGATAAGCTTGCAAGAATTAAAGGTATAGGCGATGTGAATGTAATGGGAGCTTCAGATTACTCCATGAGGATATGGGTAAAACCTGATCGCTTAGTACAGATGGGATTGACCGTGTCTGATGTACTTAATGCGATCAACTCTCAGAACCTTGTCGTTCCCGGAGGGAAATTTGGTGCTGAACCTGCTCCTGATGGGACAGAGTTTACCTATACCGTACGCATGCCGGAGCGATTCAACTCTCCGGACGACTTTGGAGATATAGTGATCCGCACCAATAGTGATGGCTCACAGGTGAAACTCAAAGAATTAGCCACTATCAATTTAGGGGTAGAAACGTACAGTGCTTTTACTCGGTTCAATAAAAACACCTGTTCTATTATAGCCTTGTATCAGGCACCTGGAGCTAATGCAGTTGAACTGAAGTCTCAGATATTAGCTGAGATGAAAGAGATCAAAAAAGATTTTCCAGAATCAATGGATTATACTGTATCTATTGATACTGTAGAGCCAATTACGGCTGGAATTAAAGATATCTTTATTACACTCCTTGAGGCATTAGTACTTGTGGTATTGGTAGTATTCATATTTATACAAGACTGGAGAGCGACATTGATACCAACACTGGCTATACCTGTGTCTTTGATTGGTGCGTTTATATTTTTTCCTATGTTGGGGTTTACGATCAATGTACTTTCATTGTTGGGATTGGTACTGGCGATCGGTATCGTAGTGGATGATGCTATCGTAGTGGTAGAAGCAGTACAAGTGAATATTGAAAATGGAATGTCACCCAAGGAGGCTACTTTGGACGCAATGCGTAAGGTGACAGCACCAGTTATTGCTACTACTTTGGTGTTAGTAGCGGTATTTATACCAGTAGCTGGGATGGCAGGTATAACCGGAATCTTATATCAACAATTTGCTATTACAATTGTTGTTTCTGTATGTGTATCATCTATTAACGCATTGACCCTGAGTCCTGCTTTGTGTTCGCTTCTATTGAAAAAACCAAAGCCTTATGGAGGGCCGTTGGGATGGTTCTTTGCCAAGTTCAATGTATGGATGGGAAAAACTACTGAATCTTACATGAGTTTCACCAATATCGTTACTCGAAAAATAGGTCGTAGTGTTGTATTCATTGTAATTCTTACTTTAGGAGCAGGTGTGTTTGGGAAGATAGTACCAGGTGGTTTTATTCCTGAAGAGGATATGGGTTACTTCTTTATCAATTATCAGTTGCCAGATGCGTCATCATTGCAGCGCTCAGATGTGATTGCAAAACAAATCGAAGATATCATATTGGAGATACCTGAAGTGAATTACATTACCAATGCTACAGGTTATTCATTGCTTTCTGGAGCCATGTCTACCAATACAGGGTTTGCATTCGCTAGCTTAAAAGATTGGGGAGATAGAGAAAAGACAGTTAAAGAAATCATTCAAAAGGTAAATCAAAAACTGTTTGTTGAGGTCAAAGGAGCACAGGCTTTTGCTTTTGGCCCACCAGCCATCCCTGGTCTTGGAAATGGATCGGGTTTCAGTGTGATGATTCAAGATAAAATTGGAAATACACCTGAGTATCTTGAGGAAAACCTCATGAATTTTATCTATGCTGCCAATGATAGGCCAGAAATCGCAAGTGCTTTTTCTACTTATAGAGCTTCTGTGCCACAAAGGTATATGGATGTGGATAAGGAAAAAGCATTGAAATTAGGGATAAATCTAAATGATCTTTATTCAACGGTAGGTGCATTCATGGGAGGTGCCTATGTCAATGACTTTACTCGATTTGGTAGGTTGTATAAAACCTATTTGCAGGCAGAGCCACTTTATAGGAATAAGGAAAGTGATATCAACAACTTCTTTATCAAGAATAACCTAGGAGAGATGGTGCCATTGGCTACCGTGGCTACCGTACGTAAAATTACCGGTCCAGAGTTTACTACTAGGTTCAATTTGTATCGATCTGCAGAAGTTACAGGAGCTCCAGCACCTGGCTACACATCTACCCAGGCCATGGAGGCGCTAGAAGAAGTGGCTAATGAGGTATTGCCTGGAGACATGGGAATTGCTTGGAATGCGATGTCTTTTCAAGAAAAAAAGGCTTCAGGCTCGCTTGGGATGATATTGACCTTTTCATTGGTATTTGTTTTCCTTATATTGGCAGCACAATATGAAAGTTGGTCATTACCGATGAGTATTATTTTAGGCACTCCTTTCGCGATATTTGGTGCTTTCTTGGCCTTATGGTTGGCTCGTCTGGGCAGTCCGACTTTTGAGAATAATATCTTCGCCCAAGTCTCATTTGTCATGTTAATCGGTATGGCGGCTAAGAACGCTATTTTGATTGTGGAGTTTGCCAATGAGGAGTTTTCTAAAGGCGCTTCTTTGTTTGATGCAGCGATTATGGCTGCCAGATCTAGGTTTAGGCCCATACTAATGACCGCCTTTTCATTCATTCTAGGGGTCTTCCCATTGGTGGTGGCATCAGGCTCAGGTGCAGAATCTAGAAAAGTAATGGGAATGGCATTGTTAGGAGGAATGGGAATGGCAACCTTGTTAGGTGTTTTTCTATACCCAATGTTGTATGTGGCCATTGGTAAATTGTTTAAATACGAAGAGAAAAGGGATAAGAAGGTTGTATCATGATATTTAGAAATACGATGAAATATATACCAGCAATCGTGCTGATCGCCATTTTGGCTTCCTGTAAAATGGGGCCAAATTATAAGTCACCAGAAATGGTGGTTCCTGAGGAGTATAACCATGCCGTCAATAAAGTTGACTCAATGGGAGAAATTAAATGGTGGAAGATGTTCAATGACCCTGTCTTGGATTCTGTCATTTTAGTAGCGCTAGATAGTAATCGTGATTTGCGTATTGCTTTTAATAATATAGAGCAAGCTCGGTTGCAGTACAAAATCCAAAAAGCGAACCTGTATCCAGATTTAAATGCGACGGGTAATGGGAGCTATGGTAATTATGGAGGGTTTAGATTAGAATCACCTACTGAGAGCTATTTTGTAGGCGCACAATTGAGTTGGGAACTGGATGTCTGGGGAAAATTGAGAAGACTCAACGAAGCTGAATTGGCAGAGTATCTAGCGACAGAATATGGTTACTACAACTATCGACTGATGATGGTGAGTGAGGTAGCTAATATCTATTTTAGATTGAGAGAGATGGAGGCAAGTATTGATATTGCCAACCAAACTTTAGCGCTTAGAGATAGTTCATTGAATTTGATTCAAGAACGATATAACAAAGGGGTAGTAGCTGAAATTGATTTGAATCAAGCACAAATCCAGCAAGCGATTGCGGCATATGCCGTTCCCTTATATGAAAGAGGTTACAGACAGACAGAACATGCACTCAGTGTAGTATTGGGGATGAATCCAAGACCTTTGGTCTCTAGTATATCATTGGACAGTTTATCTGTTGTGAAAGATATTCCTGTTGGTTTGCCATCGGAGATACTATTAAGAAGACCCGATGTTTTAGCGGCCGAACAAGAAATCATAGCGCAAAATGCTAGGATTGGTGCTGCGCAGGCTAATAGATTTCCATCTATCTCGTTGACAGGAGTTGGCGGAATCAGTAATGGTTTACAGGCATTCAATGCAGGGGCTGGAGCCGCTTGGAATGCAGGACTTAACCTATTTGGCCCTATTTACAATTGGGGTAAAAATAAGCGACAGGTTGAGATTGAAAAGATAAGAACCGAATCAACTTACTTCAATTACGAACAGGTAGTATTCAATGCCTTCAGAGAAGTAGAAGATGCTTTGGTAGCTATAGAAACTTTGCAAAGAGAGATAGTGGCTAGGGAGAACCATGTTAGAGCTGCTACTAATGCGCAGTATTTGAGTGGAGAGCGCTATGACAAAGGAGTGACCAGTTATTTAGAGTATTTGGAATCTCAAAGACAAGCATTCGAAGCACAGTTGGGATTGACATCTGTAAGAAGTGAGTTATTAAGTTCTTATGTCATGCTATATAAGTCACTTGGTGGCGGATGGATAACAGAAAAAGAATATTCTGAAGCTAAATAATAGTAGCGATGTTGATTAAAAAGCCAAAACCGGAAAACTTCGTGATGAAGAATCGATACTTTATTCTCTTCATCGTTTTGTTAGGTAATCTAATCTTGCCGGGCTTTTTTAGGGCGAACTATTTTAGTCAATTCATTACTCCTCTTATGTCTTTATTGATTTTTGGGTCGGGATTGCTCATCATTCAGAAAATGGCTAAAACTGCACAGTGGGTGGCTGTTTTTGGAGTGATTGGTGTTTTTTTTAATCTCTTTGATGGGTATTGGTATATGTTAGGCTTAGTCGTCTTTTCTATATTCATTGGTATCGTAACTTTTGAGCTTTTTCATGATCTAATCAAGAAGAAGAGTATTGAACTTCCTGAGATATTTGGTGCTTTGAGTGGCTATATACTGATAGGTTACATTGGCGCTTTACTTTTCATAGTCATCAACATTTATTATGATAACGCTTTTGCTAATGTAAGCTCGGGAAAAGAAGGAATGCAGGATTTGGTCTATTTCGCTTATATCACTTTGTTGTCTATTGGTTATGGAGAAATTGTTCCTCTTATTCCTGCTTCTAGAAATGTAGCTATCGTCTTAGGCTTGCTATCCCAATTTTATATGGTGGTGGTGATTGCCACCTTTGTTGGTAAGTTCTTGCAGAACCCTAGTAAGTAAGGTTTGTTTTAATGTTTGTGATGAAATGTTGTTTGATTACTCATTTCATTTTATTGTTTGATCAATAAGAGCAAGTGGTTAGTGGAGTCTAGTCTTAGGCTATAAAATAAAATGCCATTGTCAAAGATTGAACTTTGACAATGGCTTATTGGTATCACATCTAGATTAACATTCACTTACTCTATATCAACACTGATGGTGTTATCATCCTTTCTCCTATCGATCAGCTTGTTGAAGGGGTCAATGCCTGCTTTGACAGGCTCACCACTTACCACAATCGTAATGGTGTGCTCACCGGGAGACAGCTTGTGTTTTTGCAAGTACAATGGATTGGTTCTTTTACGTCCATTTTTATCACGGTCTTCTGCTGCGAATACTCCGACATCAATGTAGTCACCTTGATAATTGGCATTGGATTCCTGACCCAAACTATCTGCATATAATTTCTGAGAAGACACTTTAATCGTTACCTCAAAGAGGTCGTCTTCTTTCTTTGTTGCCGTGGCTTCTTCACATTTGTTTTCGTATAACGTGATTTTCTTCCAAGTATCATCCAAATAGTATTGTAGACTATCAGGTGTCACTTCTTCTAAGTGTCGGAATAAATCATGGCTCCCTGCAAATGGTGGATTTTCTCTAAAGGCATACTCATCTCTAAAGGATCGTAGCGCATGGTTGATGGCACTGTCTCCGATGTAATCACGCAGGCCATATAGTATTAAACTGCCCTTGTTATACCATTGGTAAGGTCTATTGCAATCAATAAAGACGTTTTCTTTTTTACCTTCTCTCGCACGGCCTCTTAGGTATTTGTTTAATTCATCTTCCAGAAATGTCTTCATATTGGCCTTGCCATATCTTTGCTCAGATAATACCAAAGCAGTGTATTCGGCCAGAGACTCAGAAATGAGGTTAGACCCTCGTGTGTAATTAGGTACCACCTGATGCCCCCACCATTGATGGGCGAGCTCATGAGCCGTTACAAAGTAACCATAATCAAAATCATCAGGATCACTAAAATCTGCTACCCAACCAAAGCTCTCTGAATAGGGGACAGTATTGGGGAATGATTGTGCAAACCCAGCATATCTAGGAAACTCCAATAACCGTATTTGACGATGTTGATACGGACCGTAGGCTTCTGAAAAGTATTCGATTCCATCTTTAAATGCAGATGAGAATCGTTCCAGATTATACTTGTGAGTAGCCAAGTGGAATATCTCAATATCAACCTTCGAGCCGTCAGGTAGTTTTGCTTCATCATTGAAAACAGCGTAATCTGCCGATACCAAACTAAAAAATAGCGATATTTTACTGTCTTGGACATAATGAAAATATCGTCTATCACCTTCTATCCATTCATTTTGCAAATAACCAGGAGCCACAGCCATTTGATCTATTGTTGTGCCAATAGTAGCTTCAAAGGTTACTAGGTCTGCATCATCATTAAATAACATCATACTTGTTCCATATGGGTCGTCATATGTAGGAAGATCATTTTCTTTTTCAGGCAAGTCGTGTTCCTTACGCTTCTCATCGCTACTGAGTTCAGCTTCTGAAGAGTAACCAATAGAAGGCATGCTGGTGCCAATGAATGTTCCGTTATAAACGACTTCTCTTGAGTAACCAGAATTCACAAAACCAGTATTAATCAATGCTGAATTAAATGCTAATTCCAATGTGTCACCTGGTTGCATGGTATAGGGTAGGGCATAGATTTTATACCAAGGCTTATCTTTCTTTTTACCTAGAATTTGGAATTTAGGCTTGTCATATGTCAAGGGGAATCGATATTGTAAGGTGTCTCCTTTATATATGGCATGAAAGTAACTCGCCTGACTAAATGATAGGTGAAGAGAATCAATCTCCTCTGTGGTTTTATTCACGAGTTGTACGGTAGCATTGCTGTATGCATCCCGTTCATTAGGGAATATTTCAGCCGCTATTTTTACGCTGATTATCTTGGGTTGTGCAATGTATTCATATTGCTTCAACTGTTTTTCATAGTCGACTTGTTGTTGTTCTTGTTCGTCCACTGTCACATATCCATTGGTGTATACTACTGTTTTGTATATGTATCCTCCTACACCCATTGTGACTAATAAAAATACATAGGATATGATTGCGGTAGGGGAAGTCATACGTCCTTTGGCTTGTGAAAATCTTTTCTTGAAATTGACATCTGACCCTCTGGAATAGAAGAGGGAGAAAAACAGAATCAAAAAGAGACCAAAAGCTGTCCAGTAGATGTTGAACCAAAAGAGTGGCGTACCAAAATGCCCCAATCCGTTCATGTCAGACCACAAGTAGCTGGGTTTGTAGGAGAAAAAGAACAGGTTGAAATTGAAATCAGCGAAAACTCTCAATACAATCATCAAAAGCCAAATCCCGATGCTCACAGCATGGCCTGCAAATTTGTTGTTCACGATTAAATGAACAGCAAATACCAACATGAGCATTTGTAAATAATCTGGAAAGGATATCAAATAGCTATCTATGAGGTATACACTCATATCATAGTAGAAATAACCTTGCAGCGTTTGAACTATAAAACCTACAAAAACAGGTATAGTGGCCAAGAAAAAACAAGTCAATGTCATTCCAAAGAATTTGGATCCAATCAATATTCCATCTTTGATTGGGAATGTATCACTAATGGAAGAATACCCAGTGCCTTTGTCCCTATGTAAGGTTTCTCCACCAAAAAACACCAAAATGATAAATACGAAAATGTTGTAGGTGAAACCTTTGTACTCCATCAGAAAAGAAGTTGATGGTAGATTAGGGACACTATATATGGTGTTTCCAATCCAAAAATCGATAGCTAAGAAGATAAGTCCTCCGAGTAGAATAGCTCTAAAATAACTGTCTTTTAAGACATTTTTCATTTCAAGCTTGGATAACGTAATCAGGCTTTGCCATTGAAACCCAGAAGAAAATGAAGTGCTTACTTTTTTGTCAAATGCATGTTTTGGGCTGTCTTCTTTATCATCTTCTTGAATTTTCCCGGAAGACGAGTTAAAGAAGTACTTGAAGCTGAATCTCAGGTAGGATGCAATGAAGAAAGCAAAGCCAACTGAGACCCAAAGTATTCGGTTGATTAATAAATTCCCTGAAATATCTACACGATATGTGTTTTGTTCAAATGGTGTCAAATATTCAATTTGGAAGATAAAGGAATTGAGGCCCAGCGGATCCAGTATTTGTACTAGTTCTTTGTTATCTAGATCATTGGCTAGAAAATTAGTTAGAAGATATACAATGAAGACAATGATACCTCCAGAATAAATGGCCTTGATATTTTTAGTAAAAATAATAAGTGCAAAAAAGAGGCACGAAAAAAACCATAAGTTGGGTACTACCAGTGTGATCCAAGGGTGGAAATAGTTCATGAACAAATTGGGGCCATATCTTTCGGCAGGAGTCCAGCCTGTAAGTGAGCCAATAATAGTACCCAGGTAAATCCCAATTACTACCCCTAAAGAAACAAATAATAGGGTGAAAAAAGAACCCCAGAATCTACCCATGAAGTAAGCTGACTTGGTAATCGGTAGACTGAACAGAAAAGTGCCTGTTTTGTGTTCGATATCACGATACAAAGGCACTCCCATGATAGCTGATGCTATCAATATTCCAAACAAGGAAATAATGAGCATGAGGTTCGCAATGGCCATGGGGGCATTGTGGTATACTTTTTCGGTGGCAGGAGTACTGCCTGATGCAAATAGTAATAAGGATACTAAGAGTAGTAGACCAAAATACATATAAGTCGCTGGTCGGGTAAATCTATACCTCAACTCAAAAATGAAAATATCTAGCATTGAAAGGAAGTTTAGAGCGTTACAGGATCAACTTTGTTAGAGATGTGGCTGAAATACACATCTTCGAGGTTTGGTTCGTCTTGTTCAAAGCCATCACCAGGGTTGCTTTCTGCTTCTACTCTTAGTGCCAGATTGCCTTCTTTTAGTTTGGTAGAAATGACCTTGTGGTTTTCCTTGTAAGCGGCTAGCTCATCTTTCTTAATCACCTTCGCGAATATGCTGTCCTTTATTAGTGCAAGGCCATCTGATGGTTTGCCTTGCATCAATACCTCACCGCTACAGATGATCGCCATATTGGCGCAAAGCGTGCTCACGTCCTCTACGATATGAGTCGAAAGGATTACAATGGTATTTTCTCCGATTTCGCTTAGCAAATTGTAAAAGCGATTTCTCTCTGTAGGGTCAAGGCCCGCAGTGGGTTCATCTACGATGATTAGAGAAGGGTTACCCGCTAAAGCTTGTGCTATCCCAAATCTCTGACGCATACCACCCGAAAATGTACCGAGACCCTTTTTACGATCTTTGTATAAGTTCACTTTTTCCAAAAGACTTGCAACGAGATCTTTTCTCTCTCCTTTGTTACCGACACCTTTCATTTGTGCGATATGATCTAACATGATTTCAGCACTAATACGCGGGTATAATCCAAAATCTTGTGGGAGATAGCCCAGTTTCTCTCTAACCAATTGGGGGCTCTCTAATACATCTAGGTCGTCTAACATAATACTACCAGCATCGACATCTTGCAGCGTAGCGATGGTTCGCATGAGAGTGGATTTGCCAGCACCATTGGGACCGAGTAACCCAAACATGCCTTGAGAGATAGTGAGATTGATTCCCTTTAGTGCCTGTACACCATTGGAATAAGTCTTGGATAAGTCAGTGATTTTGAGTTGCATATTAGGTAAGGTTAAGTTTGTTGTAAAAATCAATGATAGTAAATAAATCTCATTATCCGGAGGTCTGAGGAACTCTTATTTCATATATAAAAAAGTATGTACATACCTGATAATCTGATGTGTTTACTTGTCGTAGGATGAGTAAAGAATTTGGGTTCTAAAGATTTGATGTTGATCGATTGGCAATTGTATGGGCTTCTCCATTTCCACCAGAAGATGATAATACTAATGTGAATTTTACCACAGTGTGTTCGTCTGCAGAATAATAGAATAACGAATTATCAAATATCCAGAACTATCTTATTTGAGAAGTAATGTGGTAGGACAGGTTGTCTCTAACTAAAAACTTGAATAAGTTTGGCGATTAATTCAATCCTAATGGGTTACTGATTCTATCTAGGTCATTGAATAATGACAAATTCTACCATATGAAGCTATTAATAAAACTCCTGAATTTTAATTCATCAAGAGTGAGACTGTATGAGGCAAACAAACGCTTTGCATCTACTGTGCCTGAGAGTGCTTTAGTTTTGGATGCAGGTGCTGGCGAGCAAACGTATAAGCACCTCTTTGATCATGCGCAATATGAAGCAGCGGATTTTGAGAAAGTAGACAAGCCATATGCTAAATCGACTTACGTTTGTGATTTGAGCCAAATGCCTGTAGAAGATAATCGTTTTGATTTCATTGTTTTTAATCAAGTAATGGAACATTTACCTGAGCCAGCCAAAGTATTAAATGAACTCAATAGAGTGTTGAAACCTGGTGGGAAAATGATCTATTCAGGTCCTTTGTTCTATGAAGAGCATGAGGTGCCTTATGATTATTATAGATATACACAGTTTGGACTCAAACATCTATTTTCTAAAACCGGATTTGAATTAGAACAGTTGGAGTGGGGCGAAGGGTACTTTGGTACAGTGGCTTATCAACTCAACCGTATGGGGCGTTACATACCTTTTAAACCCAAAGATCTTAATGGAGGTGTTCTAGGTTTGATTCTATGTCCGTTTATGCTGGCTTTCAAGGTTTGCTCATTAATGTCATCAATACTGTTTCATAGACTTGAATTGAGCATTAAATTCACATCTAAGGGGTACCCGAAAAACTACATTGGGATTTTGGGAAAAGCAATCAAGTAATACTTGAAATCATTCTAAACCAATCTATTACGATGATAAACAGACTTATAGTTACCATTTTTACAGTATTGATAACCTTTTCTTGTTCCGATGAGAAAACCCCTTCTCAAGCAGTGTTGATAAAAGATCAGACACCTGATGTTTTGGACAAGAATGAAAGTGATATTAACCTATCGTCATACAACAAACGAATGAACAGTGATATCATCCAACGGTTGTTTGATGAAGCCATAGCGCACGATGAACAATTGAAAACACTGAACAAAAGGATCTATGACATAGAAGGAGTGAAGAACGATAGCCTTGAGCGCTTTAATATTTATATCAGGAATAATCAAGATTACTGGAATACGCTTAACCAATACATTAATCAATTAAATGACACCTTATTGAGAGATGATTTGAACCTTGTGGTTGAGAGGTTGGAAGATCGTTATACAAGTAAGGTGTTACCACTCAATACAATTGTTTCAAACATTGAATTGAGTCAAAAGTCTCTAGTGGACCAGCAAATCATTATGAAAATTCTGGTTACCGAACCAATGATGAGAAATTATCAAAACAATGAATTGCCAGACATCAAAACACTTAAGACTGTTGAAAGAAGCTATGACACCTTGATTGAAGATATAAAATCTTATACCCAATTTGATAAGTGATAACTATTCGAATATGAGTTAGTCAGGTTGGTGGCGTAATTTGATTTTTTTTAATTCGACTCATATGCACCGATATCGAAACCTGCTCCTAGTGGTCGATCTTGATCATTGAAATCAAATGTTACCCCATAGTCAGTCGCATCGCTTCCTGTATCTATCAAAGGAGATTCATCAGACAATTGATAACTACCGGATTCAAAAAGTACCGTATTGATATCTAATGAAAAGTGGTTATTTTTCATATCAATATTGACCTCATCATTTAGTGTTTTTACATAGGCATCCTCGCCTAACTCGCCATATGAACCAGGGTTGATGATAATGTTGTTTTTGATGTGGTTCAGGTCTACTTTTTCAGCGTATATCCTGATTCCGTCACTCTTAGGGTTGATGATGGTATTGTTAATGAAACTGAATCCAGGTCCTGGACTATAACGTTCATCACAAAACACCCCAAAACTACCAGCTTCTATTATTATGTTGTTAAAGACAATGTTGTCACCAAGACCTAGCATGATGATGCCTGCTCCAGGACCTTTTTCGATGTAGTTGTTATACAAGAGTCCTCCTGTACCTTCACCCACTTGTATACCATTGTTCTGGAACGTACGATCGACCGTACCATAGTTGGATACATAATTATGGTGTATCTGGACATTCTCCACTCCACATCCTACTTGTATGGCTTCCCAACCCGCGTTGATGACACGGTTGTTATAGATGTCAGCATTCTTGATATCGTGAGGGTAGACGGTACCACAGTCGTCTCTATTCATTCCCTTTACATAAAATGAATTTCCAATATACATACCTTCTCCACTCGTGTCATGGATGTAATTGTCGTGAATCGAAATGTCTGTCATGGTAAAATTGCCTCTTTGTGTTGCTTCATCGCAAGTTGGGTCCGTTTTTGCCATAATGCCTGCAAAACCAATGTCTGAAATCTCTAAGTGATCTACTTCAAAGTTCGTTGACAATACATCCAACTGTACGCCTAGGTGACTTCCATCTACTTTGATTCCATATTCAAAATCATTGGACCCAGTTCCTGAAAGTCTGAAGTATTTACAGTTATTGGTTCTGATGCTATAGCTAGATTCTTTTTCTCTTGTGATAGTCGCTTGTCCACCACAATTGACAATCAGTACGGGATTGGATTCACTACCATAAATGGAATCTAGCGCAATTGGGAAATCATATTGCACTGTTGCATCTAAGCAAATAATATCTCCTGGCTGCACATTATTAGTCAAACCATTGAATCTAAAATCATCTCCTGCAATGAAATGGTCACATTTAGCACAATCTGTTGGTGCACAAGATTCATCATTGGTTGTTGCGTCAGGGTTATAACTATCCGACAATGGGTTGGTACACCCCGGAATGCTTTTACCTAATTCAATAGTAGGAAGAGACTCTTGATCATCTTTGCACGATACGAATACCATGAAAAGTAGACCTATTAGAATAGGAGAAAGGTTGGTTTTAGGTAAATACATGTGGTTGGTTGTTAGAAGTTTAGTGATGTCAAGCATTAAGCTTTGCTGTAATACTACAGCAAAGAGAAAACATATAAAAACTCACGTGCTATATCTCTACATCTTTCCTCATACTTGGCTGCTTGTTGGTCCGTTCCATCAAATGCTTTAGGGTCTTCAAAGGGTAATGATATACGAGTAGCATTAGGAATAATAGGACAGTTAGCATCCGCATGGTTACAAGTCATAATAGCAGCATGTTCAGATTGAGGGTTGAATTGATCATCATACCTCTTAGAGAACCCTATAATCGCAGGTTCGTTTTTATCATACTTGATGCTGTATACTGGATTAGTGTCACTGGCAAGTTTGGTGATCTCTAGCCCCGTTTTAGCTAAGGCATCCGCAGCACTTGGGAAAAGCGCAGTTGCTTCTGTTCCACCCGAGTAGGCAAATACATGACTCCAGCCATAGAATCTCGCAGCTACCTGGGCCCATACTTGTGATAAATGACTCCTCCTAGAATTAT
>JAOPTS010000125.1:0-2477 GCA_051531955.1 Reichenbachiella sp. | reverse complement strand
GAGATGGTATCAAACCAAGCACCTAACTCCTCAGGGTTATCTCTACTGACTGCAAGAGCATTGAACACGCGTGCACCATCCAAATGCATCGCTAACTGGTTCTGCTTAGCTAGGATTGAGATATCTTCTATCTCATCCATATCCCAAACGCTACCGCCACCTTTATTAACTGTATTTTCAATAGAGATCAATGACGTATTAGGGAAATGAATATCATCAGGGTTGATTTGATCCACAACCTGATCCACAGTAAACCGCCCCAAATTTCCAGATAACAACCGACTGGATACACCGGAATTAAAAGCCAGACCTCCACCCTCATAATTGTATATATGAGCCGTCTGATCACAAATCACTTCATCGCCGGGTTGGGTATGGAGTTTGACCGCAATCTGATTGGTCATCGTACCCGATGGGCAAAACAATGCTGCTTCCTTACCGAAAATTTTAGCTACTTTTTGTTCTAACGCAATGACACTGGGATCTTCGCCAAAGACATCGTCTCCAACCTTTGCATTTTGCATGGCCTTCAACATCTCAGCGGTTGGCTTGGTGACGGTATCACTTCGGAGATCGACCTGCATTAATTTAAAGATAGGTCATTCAATTTATTCAATTCGTTTTGAATCAGCTCGTAAACATCATCTTGAAATTGTTTCAAATTGTCTAGAGAATACTTAGATGGGTCAATAGGATCATGAATAACGATCCTGCACTTTCTTCTATTAAAATAGAACTTGTCGTCGAGGGGGAATATGTGCCAAGTATCAGCTAGCGTAATGGGCACTATCTTAGTCCCCGTCTCCAATGCCATCCTAAAGGCCCCTTCTTTAAACTTATGCATCTGAGGGGGCGAAGCACTCTTAATCCCTCCTTCTGGAAAAACAGCAACATTAAACCCTTCATTCAATGCTTGCGTACTCGCTTTGAATGAAGCGTATCGTTCTCTCATCGTAGAACGATCCACCGTGATATGAAATTTCTTAAACATGTACCCAAACAAAGGGACTTTGGCAATCGAAACCTTCCCGACATATTTGAAAGGTAATGGGAAAAATGGCAATATCGCCACATCCAAATAAGAAAAATGATTGGAACACAATATGTAGTTATCATCCTTATCGAGCTGATCACTGGTGGTGATCTCCATAGGGACACCTATCAGAAAGAAATAAACATGGGCCCAATAATGATTAATGATCAAACCAAATTTTGGTTTATTCAATATATCAGCCAAAAAGAATAATGGGAAATTGCACAGAAAAGTCCCTATAAACATGATCAAACAGTAGAGGTTATAAATTCTCACTAGAATTCTCCCAACTAGGGTTGACTTGAATTTTGATTCTCTCATTTAGTACTATTATGATAGCTTATAAGTTGACGAAGAACAATTAACCTTTGTAACCAAATTTCTTAAGAAACTGATCCTTTTTTCTCCAATCAGCTTCTACTTTGACAAAAGTCTCAAGGAAAAACTGCTTCCCAAAAAATTTCTCCAATTTTTGTCTTGATTCAATCCCTACTTTTTTGATAGCCTCCCCTCCTTTACCAATTATTATCCCTTTTTGAGTTTTTCGTTCTACTATAATCACAGCACGCATACGAATTATATCCTCCTCTTCGTGAAAGGATTCTATTTCTACCTCCGTACTATAAGGAACCTCTTGTTTATAGTTTTTAAATATCTGTTCCCGAATGATCTCTGATGCAAAAAATTTCTCTGGCTTATCTGTCAAGGTATCTGCAGGGAAATAAGGAGGATGAACTGGCAACAACTCTATTATTCTACCAAACAAATTTTCTATATTCATTCCCTCCAAGGCAGACACGGTGACAATCTCCAACTCAGGGTACATCAACAACCAATAATCCATTTTATCCTTAAGTCTAGATCCTTTATTTAGATCTATCTTATTGATAATGAACAACACTTTCTGATCACCGGCTAGTATTTTTTCTAAGATCTCCTCCTCTTCATCATGTTTCTCCATCAGATCCACGACATACAAGACCAAGTCAGCATCTTCTAGAGACGAACTCACAAAACTCATCATAGACTTCTGCAAAGAGTACTGTGGTTTCAAAAGCCCAGGGGTATCCGAGTATACGATTTGAAAATCATCACCGGTCAACACGCCCATTATTCTATGACGAGTCGTCTGTGCTTTGGATGTAATAATGGATACATTATCACCAACTAGCTGATTCATAAGGGTTGACTTACCCACGTTAGGCTTCCCCACTATACTAACGAAACCAGCTCTAAATTTTTTTTCACTCATATCTAAAAATAAAGCTCAAAGATACTTGTTTTACACGAATTGTACGTCTACTTTTGCATCGCGATACACAAATAAGTGATCGAATATATCGCGGGATGGAGCAGTTGGTAGCTCGTTGGGCTCATAACCCAAAGGTCGTTGGTTCGAGTCCAGCTCCCGCTACAGAGCAATAAGCTTTAAAGCCCCTTAGTT
>JAOPTS010000124.1:0-23873 GCA_051531955.1 Reichenbachiella sp. | reverse complement strand
TCAGTAGTTGTCTGTCCATATGGATCCGTATACCAATCTGCTGTACTCACCATAATAATACCTCCTATTGTGGCAACCGCTCCACCAGCCAATAATTTAAACCCTGTCAATTTTAACTTCTGGTATTGCTGAACTTTCCTCAAATAGAGCTGTTCATTGGACTCTTGTGTGGGAGTTTTTGCAGCGTCTGGATTCTCATAATACTGAGCATTGGCACTCAAAATCGATATCAACACTACTACTAAAGATAGGAAAAGGTTTTTCATGAACTGGAATTTACTTCAAACATAAAGCGGAACTACTAAATTTAAAACGAATCATATTATAACTTACTGTATAACTTTGCACACAACAGCGCAATTACATCATATGGCTAAAAATTATAAGAAAAAACCCAAGATAGGAGGATCAGGAAAGACGACCAATGCATCTCTCGTTAGACGTCAAGTAACCGATCTTTTTGAACAAAACTCTGGTGATAGTTTTTCGGTCAAGCAGATTTTTAGCAAATGTGGTATTCATGATAAAAATGGTCGTAGAGAAGCCATGGGTTATCTTTTGGAGATGGAGCATGAAGGCTTCCTAAATCAAGAGCAAAACGGCAATTTTAAAATTACGGAGACCAGAATAGCAGCAGGCATTACCGGACGTGTTGACCATGTCAACAAACGATTTGCCTATGTAGTCTCTCCAGAATTGGATGATGATATCTGGGTCAAAACAGAAGACCTCATGAGTGCCATAGATGGCGATACAGTTGAAGTCAAGATCAATAAGAAAGGCAAAGATGGATCTAAACCCGAAGGTCGTGTCATTCGCCTAATTGAAAGAGGCCGTACGGAATTAGTCGGCAAAATAGAAATTCTCCCCAAATATGCCTTTGTCGTAACTGACAACAGAAAAGTCTATGTCGATGTTTTCGTCTATCCTGAGAAAGTAGGGAAAGCCAAGACTGGAGACAAAGTGATGGTGAAAATCAAAGAATGGCACGGTGGGAGAGCAAAAAATCCAATCGGTCATGTATCTCGTGTACTAGGTAAAGCAGGAGAAAACGAAGCAGAAATTCATTCTATCATGGCGGAGTTCAACCTGCCATTCGAATTCCCAAAGAATGTAGAAAAAGCTGCGGATCAAATTGAGGTCGCAATACCAAAAGAAGAAATAAAGAAACGAAGAGACTTCCGTAAGGTCACCACCTTTACGATTGATCCCTTAGACGCCAAAGATTTTGATGATGCTATTTCTTTCGAAGTAATGAAGAATGGCAACTATGAAATTGGTGTTCATATTGCAGATGTTTCACATTATGTGGAACCAGAGAGCATATTGGATGTAGAAGCAGTAAATCGTGCTACCTCTGTCTATTTGGTAGACCGTACGATACCGATGCTTCCGGAGAAATTATCAAACGGTGTTTGTTCGCTACGGCCAAAAGAAGAAAAGTTGACCTTCTCAGCAGTGTTTGAGGTAACGCCAACTGGCAAAATCAAAGATTATTGGTTTGGACGAACGGTCATATATTCTGATCGTAGATTCACCTATGAAGAAGCACAAGAGAGAATCGAATCTGGAGAAGGAGACTTCCAAGAGGAAATCAACACCCTCAATGGATTGGCCAAAATATTGAAAGGAGAGCGATTCAAAAAAGGCGCTATCAACTTTGAGACTACTGAAGTAAAATTCAAACTGGATGAAAAGGGAAAGCCATTAGGAATCATTCCTAAAGAAAGAAAAGATGCTCATAAACTGGTCGAGGAGTTCATGCTATTAGCGAATAAGTATGTCGCAGAAAACGTCTTCAATCTTGAAAAAGGGAAAAGCACATTTGTCTACAGAACGCATGACAACCCTGATGCGGAGCGATTGGATACATTCGCCAAATTCGCAGCGAAGTTTGGGCACAAAGTCCAAGGCATCCAAGGAGATGTATCAGCTGCTTTGAACACACTATTGGATGACATCCAAGGCAAACCAGAACAAAACGTGTTAGAATCATTGGCCATCAGGTCTATGTCCAAAGCGGTCTATACCACTGAGCCAAAAGGGCACTTTGGCTTGGCTTTCCCTCATTACACACACTTTACCTCTCCTATTAGGAGGTATCCAGATGTGATGGTTCATCGGTTGATGCAACACTATCTGGACAAGAAAAAATCTCCTAATGCTGATGATTACAATGAGTTGTGTCGTCATTCTTCTGAGCGAGAAAAAAGAGCAGCAGATGCCGAGAGAGCTTCTATTAAGTTCAAGCAAGTTGAATACATGCAATCCGTAGAGAACAAACCGTTTGAAGGTGTCATCTCAGGCGTAACCGAGTGGGGGATCTTTGTGGAGATCACCGAGACCAAATGCGAAGGAATGATTCGTGCGGTCAATATGACGGATGATTTCTATGAGTTTGATCAAAAAAATTATTGCATGATTGGCAAACGTAACAAACGCAGGTTTACTTTGGGTGATCAAGTAGTGGTCAAAGTAGTCGCTACAGACATAGAAAGAAGAACGATAGATTTAGAATTTACAGAATTAAATGACTGATCAGATCAAGGAATTTCAATCAAAACTCAATGCAGCCATTGCCGAGATTGATTTTGATAGACAACCCAAAGAATTGTATGAGCCCCT
The DNA here is from genome assembly GCA_051531955.1 of Reichenbachiella sp. GTDB lineage: Bacteria > Bacteroidota > Bacteroidia > Cytophagales > Cyclobacteriaceae > Reichenbachiella. Next base: position 21,248 of record JAOPTS010000124.1, on the reverse strand, counting down.
TGCCTACACGCTAGAGTTAGGAGGCAAAAGGATGCGCCCTATATTGGCCATCATGGCCTATCTCATCACAAAAAAAGACTGGGAGAAAATCCTTGCGCCAGCATTGTCAATCGAACTGTTTCACAATTTTACTTTGATACATGACGACATCATGGACGAAGCACCATTGAGAAGAGGCCGTGAGACGGTCTACAAAAAATGGAACAAGGATATTGCCATCCTATCAGGAGATGCAATGATGATCATGGCGTATGACATGCTCTTAGAGGCTGATCACAGTGACATCAAATACATTCTCCGGTTGTTCAACCAGTGTGCACTCGAAGTATGTGAAGGGCAGCAGTTTGACATGAACTTTGAAAACTACGAGACCGTATCAGAGGACGAATACATCAACATGATCAAATTGAAAACTGCTGTCTTGTTAGGCTACAGTTTGGAACTTGGTGGTCTATTAGGTGGTATGAGTAAAGAAGAGGCCATCCACCTGAGAGAGTTTGGTGTCAATATTGGCATTGGTTTTCAACTCAAAGATGACATCCTAGATGTCTATGGAGATGCTGACAAATTTGGAAAGCAAGTAGGAGGAGACATCATATCCAACAAGAAAACTTTTCTACTACTCAAAGCACTTGAGTTGGCAGAAGGAGACGCAAAAAACAATCTAGATCAATGGATTGCTAAAGATAGTTTTGACCATAAAGAAAAAGTCGCTTCGGTCAAAGACATCTATGGTCAACTGAATATCCAATCATTAGCTGAAGACAAAATGAACTTCTACTTTGACCAGGGCTTTACTCAATTGAAAGACTTAGAAACCGACCACTACAATCTTGCACCCTTACGTGCATTCACACAGGCATTAATCGAAAGAGATCATTAATCAATGAGTATTACTACTATCCTCATAGCCATCACTGTAGTGATTAGCTATTTCAGTTTCCAGAATCCTAACCTTCAACAAAAGCTCATCATGAACCCTGTCCGAATCAGGGAGAATGGAGAGTGGTACCGTCTCTTGACCTCTGGCTTCATTCATTCCAATTGGATGCACCTCGGGTTTAACATGTTTACTTTCTACTTTTTCGGAAGGTTTGTTGAAATGATTTTCGGATCGCTACAAGGGCCATTAGGTACCATATATTTTATAGGTTTCTACCTACTGGGTATATTTTTATCAGATCTACCATCAGTATTCAAACACAAAAACAACCCATATTATAATTCACTAGGAGCATCAGGAGGAGTAGCAGCTGTTGTCTTTTCTAGTATCTTATTTTTCCCCACAAACCCAATTTGCCTCTACGGATTTGTATGCATTCCAGGATTTATATTGGGGACGGGGTATCTTATCTACTCTTATTACAAAGGAAAAGATATGTCTGACAATGTCAATCATAATGCCCACCTCTATGGCGCCTTATTCGGCTTGATATTCAGTATTGTAATGGAACCAAATGTGATCTTTTCGTTCTTCGATCAAGTGATAAACTGGAATCCGTTTAATTAAAACTGTAGTCACTGAAAGTCATGAGAAACTCGTCATGGACAAAAGTGGGGTTGATGACGACATTTTTAAATTCATACTTTTCAAAAATACCTTTCTCATCATAGATTTCTAATCTCAATGGGATCTGTCGCTCTCTATCTACCAAAAATTTCATTTTAGAAGCATAATCAGTAGGCACCCTCAACACATCCCCTACAGTCAATTCTGTCATGAAACCCAAATGGTCATTGAGTGAAGATATCATGTACTCACTCAGGTGATACTTTTTGGCAATACTGGCGATTGTTTCACCTTTGGACACGGTATAATTGATGTATTTGAAATTAGGGTTTTCCATAACAATGACATCACATGTACGGCCATCAAATAAGGTAATTCCCTCATAAGACACATACTCCTCTATATTACTTTTATACTTATAGAAAATATACTCCACCACCGATATCAGATAATCAAAGCCACCTTCGAATATCGTATGATGTTGCCCCTTGGTCATGATATCACCTCTTGGGTCTAATTTTACGTTCATCCAAGGAAACCCATTAGGGTTAACCAATGCCATCGTCTCATCATCAGGATGTGGATAGAGCACTTCCAATCCCTCATTAGGATATACCTCTCTGATGTAGATTTGATAAGGCTTCTTCTGAAACTTGACCATAGCCATGTTTTCCACCTGCTCACCGTCTATTCTTTCTGTCCTTATGAATTCGTATTCTAAAGACTTAATATTTCTATTCGAGTCAAATATCCCTTGTACTTTGTCCATCACAGAACTAGGATCGACTGGCACAAATGCCAAAAAAATTGCTGCTGTAGCAGAAACCAAAAACGACGTGATTTTCATTTCTATATAATGCTAATGAATACTTTTATTTACCCTAGAATAGAGTTTACACTATAAAGACAACAAAATAAGGACCTCCCCCCAATTAGGTTTTTTTCAACTTCTCCTGAGGGTTGTTGGCCCAATAGGACATGACAGTAAGAATGGCATATAATACCAAACATACCCAGCCAGCAGCGGTATAAGAACCCAAAAAAGCCAATGACTCACTAAACAATATAGGCCCGATAGCACTGCCAACCACCACGAAGGTAATGGCTCTACCAGAGATGGCTCCCAAATGGGTCTTGCCATAGAATCTTGGCCAGGTAACTGACAATATCACACTGTATAAACCCATCATGACGCCATTTCCGAAAATCATCAGGTAATACATGTAATCATTAGATGCCAAATAGATCATCCCAACCAACGCCATCATGGAACTCACCCCCATGATATACAAGAGGTTTTTTAGCTTGATGTAATCACTCAAACTACTGACACTTAAGGTCACGAGAATAGCTACAGCAGACGAGGGAACAAAAATAGAAACCGCCTGCTCTCTCGTATAGCCCGCCAAATCAAATACCGATACAATGTTGAAAGTCAGTCCAGTCCAATACAAGGCTTGCATGGCAAGCATTATTGAAAACACCCAAAAACCAATAGTCTTTTGCGCTTCTTTTAAGGTGAAATCTCTCACCACAGGAAATCGATTGACTTTACTATTCTTCACTTCAACCAATCCTCCATCTGGTAAAAGGCCATTATTTTCTGGATCGTCTCTGAAAAACGATAAGATGAAGAATGGAAATACCAACCCAGTAATGACTGCCAAAATGAGCCATGCACCATTCCAGTCATATCGCTGGATCAAGAACTCAAAGAATACGGGCGCAGAGGCGAAAGTCAATGAAGTAGCCACATTGCTAAACCCTAGCGCAAAACCTCTACGCTTTTCAAACCACTTCATCATCATATTCCTAGACACCATAGTCAGCGCACCTTGACCTGAGAATCGAAGAGCAAAAAACCCAACAAACATGATGATAAAATTAGGAATGAGAGAGGAAGCATCAGCGCCAATCAAAGTTTGGATTTTGTCTATTTGACTCAGGTAGATCAACACGACTCCCAAACCAACAGCAGACAATACAGCAATCGGTCGTGCGCCATGGACATCATATTTTCTACCTACCCAGGTTAACATCGACGCACTCAATAAAGTACCACACATGTAGGCAAAGCTCAATTGAGTCCTAGACATTCCCAATACTTCAATAAGGCTATCAGTAAAAGTTGATACACCCATGGTCTGACCCGGAATACTCATGATCACGCCTATCGTACCACTGAAGATGATAACCCAACCATAAAAAAAAGGCCATTTCTCAGGTCGAAAAGGCCATGAAGCAAATTTCTGTCGATTTATCATCTCTCCAAAGCTAGACTTTTAAAAATTGAATGAAAGATTAGTAACGTCTCTAAGATCAAGAGAGTTGCCAAATTTTAATTACGCTATCATTCTCAAAATAAATCATCGAAATGTGATATATTTATAATCCCATGCTCGTATAACAAAATAGGAGTGTTCAAATTTTATACGCCATGAAAGTTGCCAAATTTTTAGGTCTATCAATCATAATATTAATTGCCGTGTTATTCATCATTGCCAAGATGAATCATATTACGCCCATTAGTTTGGTAGACACGAGCAAGTACAACTCGTATTCCGGTGTGGCGATCAAAGGATTCGATCCTGTCAATTACTTCAAGGCCAACAAGGGCACAGAAGGAATCGATGAATTCACCACTGAATGGAAAGGCAGCACATGGAAGTTTGTCTCTGAAGAAAACAAGTCTGATTTTATGGCTAACCCAGAGAAGTTTGCCCCGCAGTTTGGTGGTTATTGTGCATTTTTCGTGACGACTGGGTTCACCGCCACTCCAGACCCAGAGGTCTTTACCATTTACAATGATCAATTGCTCATGTTCAATGGAGGAGATGTTAAAATGACTTTTATGCTCAATACTGAGGCGTCTTATGAGACGGCTAAAAAAAACTGGAAATAATCTATGTCGAATTACTCGCTTAAGCCCGCTCTAACATTCTTAAATGAGCTTAGCAACAATAACAATCGGGAGTGGTTCAACTCCAATAAGGATAATTATTTGACCGTCAGAGAGGAGGTCATTTCATTTAGCGACGAATTGTTATCCGAACTCAATCAATTTGACCAGATTGAAACACCAACTGGCAAAAAGAGTTTGCATCGCATATATCGAGATGTTAGATTTTCAAAAGACAAGACACCCTATAGCACTTATTTTGGGGGAGGGTTTAAACGAGCTACCGCAGCGAGAAGAGGAGGTTTCTATTTTCATATTGAATCAGGCAACACACATATTATCGGAGGGTTTTGGGGCCCCAATGCGAAAGATTTGCTTCAGATCAGAAAACAAGTTCAGCAAGATCCTGACGCATTAACAAACATTATCTCTTCTAAAGAGTTTACTTCCCATTTTGGGCAACTCTTGGGTAACCAACTCAAAACTGCACCTCGTGGATTTGAGAAAGATGATCCAGCCATTGAGTTACTACGATACAAACAGTACTTGGTCAGGCATCACTTTTCGGATCAAGAAGTATTGCAAAAGGACTTTGCCCAAAAGATGGCACAACAATTCAAAAACATGTTGCCATTCTTTGACTACATGAGTGACGTTTTGACTACTGACCTTAATGGGTTCGATTTGAATGTAGGATAGTAATATTACCTTAACCAATAACTGTCACCGACTTTGTCATATGTTAATTAACCGCTCCATTTCTTCAAGTTTGTAGATTTGAAAATTGGGACTTTAACTATTGATGATTAATCGTGCATATGAATATTCCGTTTCTATTTTCTTTCCCACTAGAAAATTCCAATCTCTGGCTTGATCCAAATAAGAATATTTCACAATGTTGAGTATGCTTAAAAATAACCAAACTTGGTTTGGGCTATACATTTTTACTCTCTGATGGAGTACTTCATAGACATAACGAGGCTTCTAAGGTATACTTACGATGATACTCTAGATTTACGTTAAAAACTATGGGGAGCTGTTTTTAACGTGATCCGGATTTATCCAAGGTAGTGAAGACCGAATTGTTGCGGATGATTGGGCAAACCCAATTAGATTCCCTGACAATAATCACTTCAAAGGTGAAATGGATGATTTGAGAGTGTTCCATGCAGCATACAATGCTGATGATGCACTTAAATTATACAACGCAGAGAAACCTTAATTTATTAACTTTAATTTCTGGAGACTTCTTTGTTAGAAGTCTCCAGTATTAATACTACCATTATGAAAAGAATCATCTATCTATTTATTATTCTGACTTTTGCAAATTGTGATAATAACGTCGAATCACCAGAGGTCAAAGATCTTTTCCAATTGATCAATGCCAAAATGGGTACCATTGATCTCGATCCATCACAGACGGTGGATTTAATACCTGTTGACAAAGGATTCGTCCTTACTTTTAGTCAACCATTAGACAAAGCATCAGCTGAAAACGCCATCGTCCTAGAGGATGAAGACGGAGTAACTGTAGCGCTGTCCTATGCTTACCTCAATAACGACCATATCATTGTAGGAACACCCAACGCGGCATTGAAAAACAATACCGAATATGTCCTTCGTATAGACGAAGTACTCTCTACCAACAATAAAGTTTTCCCAGGCATAGAATATAGGTTCAAAACCGAAAATCGCAGTTTTTCATTGGTCTCTGCCACCATCAATGACAACAATCTTATGGTCAACACTAGAATTCAAAATATACCAGTTGACTTTGACATTGCTTTAACTTTTTCCGATCCACTTTCAGAGAATACTAAGTACTCCGATTTTATCAATATTCGTTCACTAGATCTAGACTTTCAACTCAGTACGGATAAAAAGAACTTGAACATAAGATTAAAAACAAATGCCGTCTTTCTTAAAGAATATTTACTAATCATTTCACAGGACTTTACAAGTGAAGCTGGTTTTACAATTGATAGATTCACAAAATCATTTTACACCCAACTGGATCCAGAATTCAAATTCCCGGAGATCAGCGACGACCTCCTACTTACCAAAGTACAAGAACAAACCTTCAAATATTTTTGGGATTTTGGTCACCCCGTTAGCGGATTGGCTAGAGAACGAAATACTTCAGGTGAAATCGTGACCATAGGCGGTTCCGGATTCGGGGTGATGACAATCCTCGTCGGAATCGAACGAAACTTTATTTCAAGACAGGAAGGGGTCGATCGACTGGAAACCATTGTCAATTTCCTGAAAATAGCAGATCGCTTTCATGGAGTTTGGCCTCATTGGATCAATGGTACGTCAGGAAAAGTTATTCCGTTCAGCTCCAAAGATGATGGAGCAGATCTGGTAGAAACGGCATTTATGATTGAAGGATTGCTCACCATTCGCCAATACCTCGATGACAGCAATTCACAAGAGGCAACAATCAAAGCCAACATTACACAACTTTGGGAAGAAGTAGAATGGGACTGGTTTACACAAGGAGGACAAAACGAACTGTACTGGCATTGGTCTCCAAATGTCGGGTGGGAAATGAATCATAAAATCCAAGGATGGAATGAATCATTGATCGTTTATGTATTGGCGGCAGCTTCACCCACTCATCCCATCAGTGCAGACGTCTATCACCAAGGATGGGCTCGAAATGGTGACATGGCGAATGGCAAAGAATTTTATGATAACATTTTACCACTGGGTGATGATCGTGGGGGTCCACTTTTTTTTAGCCACTATTCTTTTCTTGGACTAGATCCAAGAAATCTTGAAGATCAATATGCCAACTATTGGGATCAGAATGTTAGTCACTCATTGATCAATCAGGCTTATTGTGAAGCCAACCCTAGAAACTATATCGGTTATTCAGCAGCTAGCTGGGGACTTACAGCAAGTGATAACCATACCGGTTATTCCGCTCATTCCCCCAACAATGACTTGGGTGTCATCACCCCTACTGCAGCCATCAGTTCCTTACCATATACGCCCGTTGAATCTATGGCTGCTATCCGACATTTCTACTACCTAATGGGTGACAAACTATGGGGTAATTATGGCTTTTATGATGCATTCAATGTGACCGAAAATTGGTATGCTAATTCGTTCTTGGCCATCGATCAGGGTCCTATAATATTGATGATTGAAAATCATCGAACAGGGTTGTTTTGGGACTTATTAATGCAGGATGATGAGATAGTGAAAGGATTGGTCAAGTTAGATTTTACTTCTTATTGAAATCATCAATCGAAGTACAAAATGGCTTGGGTCCATTAGGATTTTATCAAAAGGAGTAGGCCGAAAACCTCCAAAGTTTGATCTTCAATAAGCAAGACATTGATTTTTGAAGATCAAACCTTGGAGAATTAAATACTTCTTCCGTCACGGCAGGCAAGAAAAGCAATACAATTTCAAAATATCAATAAATACCCATATGCTATTTTTCAAAACAATGTCACCCCAATTCATCAAGCAGCTCATCCTTATGCTATGCACAGGACTGATCCTAACTAGCTGTATAGACAACTCAGAAGTCTCGATCCAAAATAGGCAAGATACTTTTCTTGATTCTTTGATGAATGAAATGACCATTGAAGAGAAAATCGGACAACTCAACTTGCCTTCGGCAGGTCAGTTTACTACCGGAGAAGCCAATAGTTCTGATATTGCCAACAAGATCGCCAAAGGAATGGTCGGTGGCTTGTTCAATATCAAAACAGTGGTTTCTGTCAGAGAAATGCAACAGATAGCCCTTGAAAAAAGCAGGCTAAAAATACCCTTACTGTTTGGTATGGATGTGATTCATGGCTATGAGTCAATTTTCCCTATTCCATTGGGGTTGAGCTGTAGCTGGGACATGCCATTGATTGAAAACAGTGCCCGCATCGCCGCACAAGAAGCCAGTGCGGATGGGATCAACTGGACTTTTTCTCCCATGGTGGATATCTCACGTGATGCCCGCTGGGGACGTGTTTCTGAAGGCAGTGGAGAGGATCCATTTTTAGGGTCAGCGATTGCCCAAGCCATGGTCAAAGGGTATCAAGGAGAGGACTTATCAGCCAATAATACCATCATGGCCTGCGTCAAACATTTTGCCTTGTACGGCGCTGCTGAAGCAGGTCGTGACTATAACACCACAGACATGAGTCACCACCGCATGTACAACGAATACCTTCCACCCTACAAAGCGGCCTTGGATGCTGGTGCAGGTAGTGTCATGGCGTCTTTCAATGAAATAGACGGCGTACCCGCTACGGCCAACAAATGGCTGCTCGATGACGTCCTTCGTACCCAATGGGGCTTTGATGGGTTTGTTGTTTCGGACTATACGGGCGTCTCCGAAATGGTCGAACATGGTTTTGGTGATCTCCAACATGTGGCAGCCAAAGCCATTGCCGCTGGACTGGATATGGACATGGTCAGCGAGGGATTTTTGAATACACTGAGTCTATCACTCCAAACAGGAAAAATTACAGAGTTACAAATCAACCAAGCATGCAGAAGGATCTTGGAGGCCAAATTTCAATTGGGATTGTTTGACGATCCCTACAAATATTGTGATGACACTCGGGCCAAAAATGAAATATTCACCACCGAAAACCGTGCCGTCGCTCGTAAAACAGCCACAGAGAGTTTTGTCTTGTTAAAAAACGAGGATCAAACCTTACCTCTCCAAAAGAAAGGAACCATTGCAGTGATCGGCCCATTGGCCAATTCTGCAGAAAATATGACTGGGACATGGAGTGTCGCCGCACGATTCTCTGAGTCCATTACATTGTTGCAAGGACTCAAAAATGCCGTGGGTGATCAAGCAAAAATCACCTATGCCAAAGGGTCCAATTTGGATGCTGATGCAGTGATTGAAGAGCGCGCCACCATGTTTGGCAAGTCTCTCCATCGTGATGACCGATCTGCCAAAGCCTTGCGAGACGAAGCAATACAATTGGCCAAAGGCGCAGACGTCATCATCGCTGCTTTGGGCGAATCGGCCGAAATGAGTGGCGAATCATCCAGTCGTACGTCTATTGATATTCCTGAGACGCAGCGTGAATTGCTCCAAGCACTGCTGGCTACAGGCAAGCCCGTCGTTTTGGTCTTATTCACAGGCCGACCTCTTGTATTGACTTGGGAAAACGAACATATCCCCGCCATTCTCAATACTTGGTTCGGAGGAAGCGAAGCAGGAGATGCCATCGCGGATGTACTATTCGGCGATGTGAACCCTTCCGGAAAATTAACCATGTCCTTTCCACAAAACGTTGGTCAGCTCCCTATCTACTATGCCCATAAAAATACGGGTCGTCCACAAGAAAAAGGGCAATGGTTTCAAAAATTCCGTTCCAACTATCTCGATGTATCCAATGAACCTCTCTATCCTTTTGGATATGGCTTGAGCTACACCACGTTTGAATACAGCGAACCGAAACTGAATCATTCAATCATTACTTCAAAAGACACTTTAACCGTATCTATACAACTCACCAACACCGGCCAACGAAAAGGCTCGGAAGTCGTACAATTATATATCCGGGATTTGGTCGGTAGCGTAACGCGACCAGTGAAAGAATTGAAAGGGTTTCAGAAAGTATCACTGGAAGCAGGTCAAACCAAAAAAATACTCTTCAAGCTAACAGTCGCTGATCTTTGCTTCTACAAAAGTGATTTGAACTTCGGGCATGAACCAGGAAAATTTCAAGTCTTTGTGGGTACAAATTCGCAAGATGTAACCCAAGCTGAATTTGAAGTGGTCGATTGATACTTAAGCTAGCTTTATAAATTGAAATTATTTCACAACTTAATATTTTTCAAATCTACAAGTTGTTTTTGCGGATTGAACCCTTCTGTAATCCACTATTGGAGAAGAGTTAAAACGAACAGAAAAATAAATTATCTAATCACCAACCTTTCTATAAGTTCTTCCTGACTAGGCACTAACCGAATCAGTTCCTCCTGACTAGCCAATTCAAAATCTCGAAAGTCAAAGCCGGGGGCTACAGTACAGCCAACCAAAGTAAATGAATCTTTTTGAATGTTCTCTGAGGCAAACCATGCATGCGCGGGTACTATCAATTGAGGTAATTGTCCTTTTTCCAAGTCCAATCCCAATTGCATTAATTCATACCTTCCATCAGGGTGGATGACATGGATGTTCAATCCTCCACCATCATGAAAATGCCACATTTCGTCAGACTTGATTCGATGAAAAGCCGAAAAGCCACCCTCATTTAGCAAAAAATAGATGCCAGTAGAAACATTTCTAGTTGCACCATCACCGTCCCTCATATAGAGTTTATTGGATCGATAGGTTTCTTTATAAAACCCACCCTCAGGATGGGGCAACAAATCAAGCTTGGCTACCCAATAATCTGACGATCTCATCAATCCCTGATTTCTTTCATTTTAATCTTCAATTCTTTCTCAAAGAACCTCACGCTTCTCATTTCTTTTTCTTCTACCAAACATAGAGACAACCCTTGTTTACCAGCTCTTGCTGTCCGACCTGCACGGTGGATAAAGTACTCTAATTCATTTGGCAATTGATAATGCAATACATAAGCCAAATCATTGACATCAATACCACGTGCCGCTACATCAGTAGCCACTAGTATCTGAATAGACTCGTTTTTAAAAGCACGCATTACCTTATCACGTTCTTTTTGCTTCATGTCCCCTTCTAGGGCTCCTGTTTTAATATTCTTAGCAATCAATTGCTTGGACAAAGTCTGAGCTGCTGCCTTGGTATTACAGAAAATCAACCCTCGATTGTCCCTTTGAGAAGTAAGGAAGGAAAGCAATACTTGTAGTTTTTGTTGTGCTCCACAAATCACATATTGATGTTCGATGCTTTCATTGACCAAGCTCTTCTTTTTGAATTGCGCCATGTGCGCATTCTGAGAAAGGTAGGTTGAAATAATCTGCTTTACTTCTGAGGACATAGTAGCGGAGAATAACCAAGTATGTCTCTCGCCAGATGTTACATCCAATATTTTATTCAGCTCTCTTTTGAAACCCATACTGAGCATCTCATCCGCTTCATCCAATACCACTGTTTTAACATTACCCAAGTCAACGGCCTTCTTTTCCAAAAGATCTATCAATCTACCAGGAGTTGCGACTATGATTTGTGTAGGTCTTCTCAACCTACTCATTTGTTCGTCAATTTTAGCTCCTCCAAATACCGCCTCCACAAATACCTTTTCAGAATATTTCGTGAATTTGAATAATTGCTTGGCAATCTGCTGACAAAGCTCGCGCGTGGGTGCCAGTACCAAAGCCTGCACCTTGTCATTGTTCACGTCTATATTAGACAACAATGGCAAGCCAAATGCTGCAGTCTTACCTGTACCTGTCTGCGCCTGACCAATAAAATCAGTCTCTGAAGAGATTAAGATAGGAATAGTCGCTTCTTGAATTTCTGAAGGAGTAATGATATCCATCTCTTTCAAGCCTTTGATCAAATCTTTGGATATGCCTAATTCGGAAAATGTTGCCACGTGTATATGATTAAATGAAGGGCAAAGATAGTTTGATATATCTTGGCGGTTTGCATTGGACAAAAAAATAGCTAGAACATCCAGCTGCAAGGGCCAATAAGTATATCCCTTTTCGCGATGATCTGCTTTTACTTAGCCATCAACGCTCTACTTTGATAACAAACCTTGTTGCTATTTTCTACCTCAAATAACGACAAAACCCTACAATAAAATGTCTCAATTGAATTATGTAATTATTACCTTTTGATGACCTTTTCTAACCAAGACACCAAGATGTCAACTTCTGGCTCTGTAGATTCTGAGTCAGAAATAAATGAAAAGGCTGTTAATACAAACCCGTCTTTGAACAATACATTTATTTCCCGTTTGAATTCCTCAGTGGTACTCTTATTTGACGAAGCATACCCTCCGAGTGACTCTGATATACAAACGACTTGCACTACATTTTGAAAATCATACACCTCTTTGTTCTTCCCCTTTTTGATCTGGAATGATTCATCGGAAAAATCTATGAATAATCTAGACGCCTGTTTTGAACGTCTATCGAATTCGAGTATGTAAGCCATACTGGCCAATACCATAATGATCAACATAGTCACTTGCCCCTCAAAATAGTAAAGAAATAAAGAGAGACTAAATAATGCTGCTATCACAGAAATGAATATCGCATGTACACACCCGGCATTTGAATTATAATGTCGAATCATTACGAGGTTGGTTCCTTGATAGAGTCTGTAGCTATGTTTGTCTAAAAACTCGTTCATAAAATAAATCTACGAAATCATTCTGAACAAAACGTTTTAATCAAGCTTTAAGGCTCTCAAATCAACCTGACAAAAACAGAAATAAGACTATCTCAATTTATCTTCCCAAGATCGAGAACGCTGTTGACTTTTGATGAATTCAGCTTTGTCAATGATCACCGAGTTGAGTTCCCCTTGTGACGTGAAATGATAGCACCCACAATCTCTACATTCATAGAAATTCTTAGGACCAGAGCCCTTACTGTGATTAAAGTGAATGTGGTTTTCTATTAAAGCAGTTTCAGCCTCCTCACTTGTGTCAAACATCCGCTTTCCAGAAACACATTGACTCATTATTTTTTCTTTTGAGTAGGGCCAAAAGTTTCCTCCATCGTGAATATACTTTTCTTGAATATCTCCCAAATATTGTTGATACGATAATGATACTCGTATGGTGTGCCCTTAATCTCATTTTGCAATTCCATTTTCCTGAATTTACTAATGATCTTCAAAAACATCTCTTCCCCCAACTGTGTTCTTTTTGTAAAACCAAGTGGCATCAAACCCATCATCGCACTATTGGTACCTAGTAGCATCTCAATATTGTGATCTCGAATCAAACCATGGTTCTCTAACCTTTCAAGTACTTCGTCAATAAAAGCTCCCAGCAAACTCTGATGCTCCAATACTGGATTGTTAAATTTAATCCTAGAAGAGTAAAACAAGACGGACTCTAGTGTAGCCAACATACCTTCAACACCCAATGCACGATTGTTCCATCGAATTTCGTTTTTGGTCATTAAAGAATTCAAAGACAACTCGATGAACACCTTGATGTCATCTGTTGTCAAATCAGTAGTCTTGATAAGATGCGCAATGACAGGCACCCAAAAATAAGATGGTTTAGAAGTGAATACCACTTCCATTTTGTTTTTGATCTCATCATCAAGGTAGAATGAATTGGTAAAACATAGTATACCAAATTCTTCCAACGACAATAAAACTTCCTGTTCCGAATCTCGACTCATCTTATATTATTTAATCACTTGAGTATGAAGCAAAATAAATCAAAAGGGTGACCAATACTTCATCTAAAGCCATATTTCACCATATATATTTATCACTAATTATTTTAGGTCTCATTAATATCAACTGCCTCGAGTGTTTACGAACTAGATTTGAAGCTGACAATCGCACTTCTGGGGAAATGATTTTCGGTAAAAGCTGTATTCCTTTTGAAACAGCTAAGAATTAATAGGGCATTACGACATAAAAAATCATGTTTAGCCCTACAGATATAAAAATTTACAAAGGTTTTTTTATTTCTTTGCAACCTAGAACAATCATTCACAGTCTATGCAGTGATAATGACCTCAATAAAACGAAACAGGAACCCTACCTACTGATATATTAACCCTTTCACCATATGAAATCATACTTAATCGCTCTGGCAATCTTGCTAGGGTCATCTAGCCTTATTGCGCAAAATTATACCATCAGCGGATATGTCAAAGATGCTAATAATGGCGAAACACTCATTGGTGCCACAGTACTCATCAAAGGTTCAGCAAAAGGGGTTGTCACCAATGTCTATGGATTCTATTCCCTCACACTACCAGCTGCTGAATATCAAATCGAAGTGCGATATATTGGATTCAATAGTATCGTTCAGACAGTAAACTTAAGTGGTAGTGACCAAAGATTAGATGTTGAATTGAATTCAGAAAGCACCAAACTGGAAGAAATCGTAGTAAGCGCTGAAGCAGATGATGCCAATGTATCAGATCTACAAATGAGTAGCAACAGATTAGATATCAAGACCATTACCAAAGTTCCTTCTTTCATGGGGGAGGCTGATGTGGTCAGAAGTCTGCAGTTGGTGCCTGGAGTTAGTGTGGTAGGAGAAGGCTCCTCTGGATTCAATGTTAGAGGCGGTAGTGTTGGACAAAATTTGGTTCTATTAGATGAAGCGCCTGTTTATAGTTCTTCACATTTATTTGGGTTCTTTTCTGTCTTCAACCCTGATGCTGTCAAAGATGTTAATTTGATCAAAGGGGGAATTCCTGCTCGCTATGGTGGCCGGATTTCATCGGTATTAGACATAAGAATGAAAGAGGGAAATAACAAGAGCTTTCATGCGCAAGGGGGTATTGGAACTATTTTTAGTCGTTTGGCAATCGAAGGGCCTATTGTGAAAAACAAAGCTTCTTTCATCATAGCAGGGCGGAGGTCATACATAGATGTATTAGCCGCTCCATTTACAGATATATTGAGCAATGGAGCACGACTCAATTTTTATGATCTGACAGCCAAAGCCAACTGGACTATCAACGAAAATAATAGGGTATATCTCTCTGGTTATTTGGGCAGAGACATCTTTATGTTTGACAGTCAACAGGGATTCAATTGGGGCAATAGAACGGCCACATTACGTTGGAACCATATTTTTGGCAAACGATTATTTTCAAACTTCACCGCTTTTATGAGTGACTATGATTACGAATTGGCTTTTGGAGAAGATGAAGATGATCAATTTGATTGGAATTCTAAAGTTAGAACCTACAATTTCAAACCTGAACTTACGTACTACATTAACCCCAACAATGAATTGACTTTTGGTGGTGACATAGCCTACTTGCAGTTTGATCCCGCCAATGCGCAAGTCGTATCTGTAGGAGAAGTAACTAACTTCAGTGTAGAAACTAAAGAAGCTGTAGAGTCTGCTCTTTACCTAGCGAACAATCAGAAAATTGGTCAAAAAATACAAGTAGAATATGGTCTACGATATTCATCCTATTACCTACTAGGGCCTGGTAGTTCTTATGAATTTGAAGAATCAGAGCCAGGTACAAGAAAGCCATTGTTAAATACAATCGAGCATGGAAACGGAGAGGTCATCCAACAATATGGTAATTGGGAACCTAGACTAGCTGCCAAATTCATGCTTAATGATAAAACTAGCATCAAAGGGAGTTATAACAAGACAACGCAATACATTCATTTGATATCCAATACTACTGCCTCCAGTCCATTGGATGTCTGGACCCCAAGTAGTAACAATATCGAACCCCAAATTGGACATCAAGTTGCCCTTGGGTGGTTCAGAAACTTAGGTCCTGATAACAATTATGAACTAAGTGTTGAATCCTACTATAGACAGACCTACAATCAAATCGACTATATAGATGGTGCTGACCTCTTGATCAACGAATTCTTAGAAGGAGAACTCCTTAGTGGAGATGGTAGAGCGTATGGTTTAGAATTAATGGCTAAAAAGAATTCTGGAAGGTTATCGGGTTGGGTGAGTTACACATTGGCCAAAACGGAACTGCAGGTAGATGGAATCAATAATAATACTTGGTACGCTACTAGATATGATCAAACACACAATTTTAAACTTGCGGCATTCTTCGACCTAAATGAAAGAGTCACTTTCTCTGGTAATTTCTCATTCCTATCAGGAACGCCAACCAACTACCCTAATTCAAAATACGTGATTCAGGAATCATACGTCATCCCACATAACAACGGTAATCAACGAAACAATGTGAGAATACCTAATTACCACAGACTAGATCTGTCTGCCGCATTTGAGTTAGGCTCTCTAGATCCTGACAAAAAGTATCATCATGAAATAGTGGTATCGGTATACAATGCTTATGCACGTAAAAATCCGTTTTCAATATATTTCACACAAGAAGACACAATAGTAGGTAATGAAGCTTTGGCTCAAACTCAAGCTAGACAAGTCTCTATCATAGCCACAATCATTCCCGGTATCACTTACAATTTCAATTTTTAATTATATGAAATCATTACTAATTGTACTCGCTACTTCTTTCCTCTTTTTGGGATGTGATGAACAAATCTTTCCAACATTAGAGAAGAAGACTCCCTTAGTGGTCATTGATGCCTTTATCAGCAATTCCAGTCAATCTCAAATAATTGTTGTGTCTATGTCACAGCCCTATCTAGACGAAACAAGAATATTAGGTGTCTCTGATGCACTTGTCAATGTGATCTATGGAACTGACAATACACAAGTAACCTTTACTCATCAAGAGAACGGTGTCTACACTTCACCAGCAGGTTTTGGTGCTGTTGGCGATGACTTTCTCCTCAACGTAACAGTAGATGGTATTCTATATGAATCTGCTTCAGAAATGAAGAGAGTTCCTAAAGTAGATAGCGTAACATTCAAATTCGATTCATTCGATGCTTTTGGTATTCAAGAAGAGTTCTTTTTGGGAGAATTTTGGGCTACTGATATAGAAGGTGCTGGAGATACCTATTGGATTAAAGCTTTTAAGAATGGAGAATTTTTGAACCAACCATCCGAAATTAATCTTGCCTATGATGCCTCTTTTAGCGCAGGTAGTTCTGCAGATAACAGTGTGTTTATTCAGCCAATCAGAGAAGGGGTCAATCGATTTGAAGATGATCCGGATGAGTTTATTTCTCCTTATGTAGATGGTGACTCCCTCTACGTTGAGCTTCATTCGATCACCAACGAAGCTTTCAATTTCATGAACCTCATGTTTCAAAACACGGCAGTGGAAGGTGGTTTTGCAGCTTTATTCTCTCCTCCATTGAGTAACACTCCAGGTAATATCATCAGTAATGACCCTGCTAATACTTTGGAAGTATTAGGGTTCTTTAGTGTCTCGGCAGTAGAAGTGAACTGGAATGTATTGGTTGAAGCCGATATTCCTATTACTGAGTAGCAGCATGCTCTATTTCATTTTGAATCATCTCACTTTCAAGAACCTTCATGATTTCATCAACATCTTTGTATCTCGCTTTTAATCTTCTTTTTTGCCTAGAGTAAGCACTGCGAGACAACGAACTTATTTTCAAACCATCCTCAGTTTCGGTTCTACCTTTCAGGTAATAACTAATTCCACTGACTTTGGCCTTGGATTTACCTACTTGTGCCTTCTTCTTCTTTTGTGATTTGAACAACAAATCACTCACACTCACCTTGGTGTTGAAATTGAAATTAGTCTCGTCAGTATAATAAGACATGAATTCCATATTGGTCAGGTTAGTAGTAAATGTCGTACTAGGTACCATGATTTCATCATTGTAAAAGAGCACATCGATACTTCTATTAGCGACATTAATGGTGTCCGTAGTTTTTTGCTTTAAGAATTTCAAAGACTCAGTGATAGGCTCAAATTTTATCAATTCACCATCCTGAAGATCTAAATGAAATTTTCCAATCATATCTTGTTCTTGGTGCACAAAACTTTCATTGTATTTCAAAATCATAGCTCCATCAATGCCTATTTCACCATTAAAATGCTCCTCTTCAAAAATCTCACTGCTGTCACCAAAACTTGCTACTAACTTTTTCATATTCATCTTCTCGGCAAGCAAGGTTGCTTTAGCAAAAGTGTTAAGGCTATCATCACGCTCAAGTAATGCAGTAATCTTTACGTCTGAACCAAAAACATTAAACCCTGCATGATGTAACCTCACATTGCGATCATACATCACCATATTTGAAGATATGTCGGTTACTACTATATTTTGATAATTGACCTGTGGAGATGAAATGTCTATTTCTATGTCCTCTAATATAAAGCTCTTTTTGCTTTCCTTCTTTTCCCCTTTAAGACTTCCTACATACAATTTGAGTGAGTCAATATCAAAAGCAGTCAAAGCAACGTCCAAATTACCATCTATGGCAGGAACAGAGTCCAATTCAATCTCCCAATTAGAGTTCAGTCTTCCATATTTAAAATTAATATTCGCTTTGTCCATGATGAGTAATTCATCATGGTATCTGGCAGTCAAATCCAAGTGATTAAATATGGCTGATTTATAATAAATATTCTCAATATTAACCTCCGCCAATAATTTCAAATTATTCGGCATCTGAAACTTCTTTTTATTACCCTTTTTATTATCTCTATTTAACCAATAGTTAACATCCACATTTTTCAAGTCTGCATCAACATAAATTTCATTGAGATTATTGATTCCATTCTCAAAATGACTTTTCCCTTTAACTTTAATTTTTCCTTCTTTAAACATAAAAGCCATTTCTCTAAGGACTACAGAGTCTTGGTTCATGTTCATAGCAACACTAACACTCTCAAGGTCAAGGTCTCCTAACCCAAATCGATTAGAACTGAATTGCACTTTTAGATTTAACTGGTTTGGGAAAGTGAATTTACTTTCAGCGGCGACAGCTGTTGTATCAGGAGCTAAATCACTGAAGTCTGGCAAATCCATTTCATCAACATTAAATACCAATAGGCCTTCAGAAATTCGCTCATCTTCAGGATGGATCAAAGGCACATAGTTGGAAATCCCACCTGTAATACTAAAGTCCGAACCATTTAACTTGCCTTTGAGTTGATTCATTATAATCACTTCGTTGTTGACCTCAACCAATCCATTTAACCCCTGAATTGTAAACATATCATTGGTCAATGCTCCACTTACATTTATGAAATCTATAGTCCCTACAAACCGACTTTGGTTTCCTCTATTCATTTTATCTAAATCAGCCAATTTGCCATAGAGGTCCAAATTCGCTTGCACAATACCATCTAAATTTTGAAATGAAGGTAGTTGAAACATCTCTTGCAATTCTTTGATATTCAATTCGAATGCAATATCTAAATCGATAAATGGCGAAATGAAATTTTCTACGCTCCCACTTAATTTCACAAAGCTATCTTTCATCTTAGCAGTACCATATTCAATAGATATACTACTCGTCTCAGGTTTCATTTCTTTGCCATTAGAATAACTTCCTTTGAAAAACACACTGTCCAATTTCCCTACACCACCTATTTTAGAGAATGCCGCATTTTCCAATTCAAAATCTACGTTTACTAAAGGAAAGTGAATGGGTGAAATAAACCCCGTATTTCTTAATCGGAAACTTACATGTGCATCAGGGTTATCCTGCTGATAACCCATATTTAATAAATCAGGAAAAAGAGATAAATACTCGTCTAAGGGTGCCTTAGAACTTGATAATACAATATCTACCAGATTGCCATTGCCAGTAGGTTTCAGTACGCCATTGGCTTGCAGTTTAACATCTGCTAGATATAGAAGCCCATCAAAAATATTCCTTTTATCTAGTTTGTCTATCCTAAAGGCTGCATCTTCTGCTCTCATCGGCAAATCTGTTTGCACCAAATTACCCTTCATTATTACTGTATCCATTACCCCAAATACATCTCCCAAAATTGACATTTGCTCATTAGATGATTCCACCCGTAAATCAGAATCCATTATTCTCATTCGGTAATAATTCTTCTTGAATCGATTGTCTATCACCAACACCGTATTATGAATTTCGATCTTTGGGACATTCAAACTTATACTTCCACTCGCCTCATTGGTTTCCGGTCTCGGTTTGGCTTTAATCATACATTTTTGACCTGTTGAATCTACCAAAAAATGATACTGCGCTCCATCCAAAAGCAATTCCTCCACAGTGATTGACTCTTCAAATAAATCGAATATGTTGAATCGAAGTTGAATCTCTTTAGCCTCAACTAAATTAAGACCCGCCTCACTGATAATAAGGGAATCAAGATGGACTGAAATCAAAGGAAATGCTGTGAAAATGGAGATTTCCAATTTCTTAAAGGTCAGCTTTGATTCCAGGTTTTCATCAGCAGCTTCACGGATTATTTCTTCCATCTTATTATGGAAACCCTTTTTAAGTGTCACCTCCATTGCTCCTAACAAGACGATCAGCAAGGCTATGAGGATACCGAATACTTTTGTGAATTTTCTCAAGAAGATGTTTTTTGAATTGGTAATCAAAAATAGTTTAATATTTCTTTTTCAAGACTAATTGACAAATGATCTGTGCTACTTATTAAGTAATTCGAATTTAAGTGTTTGAGAATTGCCTAATTCATCAATAATATAAAGATCATGTTCTCCCTCTTGGTCACTTATCCCCATCTGGTGTGGTCGAGTCGTCTTTCCTAAATACTCACCATCCAAATGCCAATAAATCGTCTGTTGTCTATCCTTGTGCGCCACCTCGAATACCACCTTACCCAATTGACCATTGAGCTCTCTCGGAATGAATATTTTTGAATGGTTCTTGGGATAGATAAAATTCAAAATGTTTTTCTCTCCAGTCTCCTCACAGCCTGCAATAAAATCTGGTGCTTCTTCATAGGTCGTATGATATTGTCGGTAGTACCACGCTTGGACGGGAGGCAAGATAAACCAACTCTTGGTTATCATATCAGCAATGGGGTAACATGAACTATTCACTTGGTAGATCTCAGATTGATCCAAATGCAGTGAATAATGGAAAGAACATACTTCACTCTTGGCAGTACTTTGCGGCACAGTTTCCAACTTAAAATCTTCACAATACGGTCCAGCTCTAAATCCACTTTGCTCACAAATCTTCTCCTCTATCGTTTCCGCTGTTTGCGGATCTGACAAAATCTCTCCATCCAATCGTGACAATACATCAAACATCAAAGGTGCGGCAGCACTGACGCCTACCAAGCCTGGCCGACCTTCTCCATCCGCATTTCCTACCCATACACCGACAACATATTTGCCATTGATCCCAATAGCCCAGGCATCTCGAAACC
>JAOPTS010000123.1:0-7353 GCA_051531955.1 Reichenbachiella sp. | reverse complement strand
CCTCTTTTGTCAAGGATGTTTTGACCGCCAAATCAGGGCGCCCCACATCTCCGATAAATAAGGTGTCACCTGAGAATATGGCATGTTCCTTCCCCGATTCATCAAATAACAAATACGTACTACTCTCCATCGTATGACCAGGGGTATGCAATAGTTTGATTTTGACTTTACCTATTTCAAACAACTCTCCATCCTGCCCAATATGACTATCAAAAGAGGTCTCTGCCTCAGGACCAAAAACTATCGTTGCGTCTGTCTTTTTAGCCAAATCAACATGGCCAGACACAAAATCGGCATGAAAATGAGTCTCAAAGATGTACTTGATTTTTGCTTTGTCGGCATCTGCTTTTTGAATATAAGCATCTACTTCTCTTAATGGATCAATGATCGCAACTTCACCTTCACTTTCGATGTAATAGGCACCTTGTGCCAAGCAACCTGTATATATCTGTTCTATATTCATGCGTGATTATTTCTTCTATTAAAGATACTCCACAAATATACGGATAGGGACAATTTTGGATTGTAACAATGGTTACATCACCTGATAGAATCTTTTTCAAGTCTTCTACACAACTCCCTTTTCGATGAATGACATCTATTTTTCGACTAAAAAAAATCTCATTCACATGACTTTCAGTACATTCGCGCTGCTTTTACAATACCAAAAGAATAAAAATGAAATATCTGTTAGCCCTATTTGTTGGAATCTCTTTTAGTTTAAATGTAATCGGTGCTTGCCCTAGTCCTGGAGATATAACTAATCCTTTCGCAATAGCAACATACACAATCACAGTAGGAGACAGCCCTTGTAATATAACTCTTGATGATGGCGATAATATATTTTCCAATATCATCATTGAAACGGGTGCAACTTTTAACATAACTACCGATGGCACTATTACACTGACTACATGGTTTGGTAATGGAGGAAGTTTAACAACTGAATCAGGAGGTACATTTAATGTTATAGATGAAAACGGAGACAACACTGGTGGCAACTTTTTACTAGGTGGTTTAGCAGATCTAGACATCCAAGATGGTGCTTTCGCAAATATTGATGGTGATTTTGATCTAGGCGGCGTATTTACTGGTGATGCTACAATTGATGGCGATTTGGCAATCGGAGGTGATTTAAACATAAACGGGAATGGAACACTAGAAGGAGATGGAGAATTAGATGTTACAGGTGACATTGTTGACAATGGTGGTGATACTGGGGATTGGACTGGGGATGTGAGTTGCGATGGGGGAACTTGTGATTCTCTCCCTGTTGAACTCATCTCATTCTATCAAGAAATAGATCTTAATAACACAGTTTCTCTATACTGGTCTACAGCATCAGAAATCAACAACGAAGGATTTGAAATTGAAAAAAGCTTAGATGGTGAATATTTTGAAACGATCGGTTATGTAACTGGAAACGGTACTACCAATGAAATCCAGCAATATGAGTTCGTTGACAATTATTGCGATGAAACTTCTTACTACAGATTAAAGCAAATAGATTTTGATGGACAATTTGAGTACAGCTCAATCATCAAGGCTACTAGAGTTAATACAGAGACCGTACAACTCTACCCAAGTACGGTATCAAACAAACTCAGCTTAGTTGGTAATTCGAAAACAGAGTTTACTTATCAAGTCTTCGATATCTCAGGGCAGTTACACTTGTCAAGTTCTGTCCTTCAAAACTTAGAAAATCTATCTATCGAGATTGAAAATAATTTGAATCAATTGAAACCTTCGGTATACATATTGAAACTCTATTCTACTGACATACAGCACAGCATTAGGTTCATCAAACAATAAGAATTGGTTATTAAATTAAGCTAGGAACTCAATCATGAGCTTGTTGATCTTTCCAAACTCTGTCAAAAAGCCGTCATGTCCATATAAAGATTGTATTTCCTTGTAGGACACCTTAGGGGTGTGTGACGCAATATACTCTTGCTCATCTGTCGTGAACAGAATATCTGAATCGATTGAGACTTGTAGCACTTCTGCTTTGATAGACTGTAAAGCCTTCTCTACTCCTCCACGATCTCTCCCTATATCATGAGAGTCCATCGCTTTGGTCAAAGACCACAATAGGTGACCTTGAAATTTTCTATCAATCAGTTTCTTTCCTTGGTATCGCATGTATGACTCAGAATTAAAGCCATCCACTTTGGATTCTAAATCAGGCTGAGTCTTGTTAAATATCGTATGGTTTCGATATGACAACATACCAATAGCCCTTGCTGCCGCCACACCATGTTCTCCAGCCATCATATGATGCTCTTGCCATGTGGGATCCGCTTCGATCGCGATACGCTGTGCACTATGCACGGCGATTCTCCAAGGAGATTCTTTAGGGCCAGTCACTACTAGAATCAATTTTTCAAAGAAGTCTGGTTCTTGTACCGCCCATTCGTACGCTTGAAAACCTCCCATCGAACCCCCCAAAGCAACGGCAACCTTTTCAATTCCCAAATGATCTCTTAAGATCTTGTGGACATTGACCATATCTCTAATGGTATAGAGTGGGAAGTCGCTATAATATTGTTCCTTAGTGGCAGGATTGATGGTCAACGGACTGGTTGTACCGTAAGGTGAACCTAGAATGTTGGCGCAAATAATAAAGTACTTCTTAGGGTTAAGTGCAGAGGCATCACTCAGAATATCTGGCCACCAATCCCCTAAATCAGAGTTTGCAGTGAGCGCATGAAATACCCATAAGACATTGTCTTTTGCCTCATTGAGTTCGCCCCAAGTATGGTAGGAAATCTCCAACTCTGGCAACTCTCCTCCACGCTCCAATGGGAACGCTTTGTTGACTTTTAATATTTCTGGTTTTCTGCTCATAAATTACGCGACCGCAAACCTAACAAAAGTCCGATAATAGTTGGGCTACCTCCTTCAATTTCAACAGATAAAAAGCCATATTTGCGATTCGCATTACGATTTCTTGAGATTGATATGAGCAAAAAAACAAAGCACTTCGAAACAGAGGCCATCCGTACACAAATAGAGACTACCGGAGAAAAGGAACATTCTACACCTATGTACCTGACTTCTAGCTATGTATTCGATGATGCGGACGAGATGCGCCAGACTTTTTCTGAAGAAATTGACAGGAACACCTATAGCAGGTTTACGAATCCCAATACCACGGAATTCATAGACAAAATGTGCAAGCTAGAAGGAGCCGAAGCTGGATTTGCTACGACTACTGGTATGTCTGCCATTTTCACGACTTTCATGACCTTGCTATCTGCAGGAGATCACATGCTGTCTATGCGATCGATCTTCGGGTCTTCACATTCTATCATCACCAAGTTTTTACCGAAATACAATATAGAAAGCAGTTACCTAGACATAGGCAAAGAAGACAGCTGGCAAGACATGGTGCAAGAGAATACTAGAATGCTCTACATAGAAACGCCAACCAACCCAGGTATCGAATTGGTAGATTTAGAAGTGGCCCGAGACTTTTGCAAGAAGAATAATTTGATTTTCATCGTCGACAATTGTTTTGCGACACCTTATATCCAACAACCAATCAAATACGGAGCAGACTTGATCATCCATAGTGCAACCAAATACATAGACGGCCAAGGCCGTGTGATGGGTGGCGTGATAGTAGGTAGAGAAGATTTGGTTTATGACATTTTCACCTTTTCTAGGAGCAGTGGCCCCACTATGTCTCCGTTCAATGCATGGGTGTTATCCAAGAGCTTGGAAACCTTGGCTGTCCGAATGGACCGTCATGCTGAAAACGCCATGAAGCTGGCAGAATATCTAGAAGCACATGAGGAAGTCGAATGGGTCCGCTATCCATTCTTGCCCTCACATCCACAATACGCCATTGCAAAAAAACAAATGAAAAGCGGTGGCGGCATGGTGTGCTTTGGCATCAAAGGAGGATTAGAAAGAGGAAAGAATTTCCTGAAAAGTGTTGAAATGTGCTCGCTAACCGCCAACTTGGGAGATACGAGAACCATTGTCACACACCCGTCTTCTACCACCCACGCGAGGTTGACAGAAGACGAAAGAGAATTAACAGGTATTACACCTAATCTGATTAGAATATCTGTCGGTCTCGAACATATTGAGGACATCATAGATGATCTCAGCCAAGCGTTCTCTGGTAGTAAATAAGAAATAAATAACATATGATGAGCCCACTGATTGTCTTTTTAGTCATTGCCGGATATTTTGGCATATTGATGTTCATTGCCAAACTGACTACCAAAGACAGCAATGCGGAAACATTTTTCACTGGCAATCGACAGTCGCCATGGTATTTGGTTGCCTTCGGCATGATCGGTGCATCACTATCAGGCGTAACATTCATCTCCGTCCCGGGCGAAGTGGGCAACAGCCATTGGACCTACTTCCAAATGGTATTGGGCTACTTGGCAGGGTATTTAGTCATTGGTACTGTCCTGTTACCCTTGTATTATAAGCTCAACCTGGTTTCGATCTACCAATATTTGGCGCAACGTTTTGGACGGTTCTCTTACAAAACAGGCGCTTTCTACTTTTTAATATCCAGAGTAATAGGTGCCTCCTTTCGATTGTTCCTAGTTGCCACTGTCTTACAAGTTGCTTTTTTTGACGCTTTCAATATTCCTTTTGCCGTTTCGGTATTTGTCACGATTGCCTTGATCTGGCTATACACCTTCAAAGGCGGTATCAAAACAATTGTCTGGACAGACACCTTGCAGACACTCTTTATGTTACTGGCAGTTGGCGTTAGCATTGTCATCATTGCATCAGAATTAGACTTTAGCTTTTCAGAATTGAACAACATAGTACTGTCCTCTCCCCTATCCGAAGTATTCATCTGGGAGTGGCAGGCGCCACGAAATTTCTTTAAGCAGTTTTTTGCAGGTGCTTTTATCGCCATTGTCATGACCGGCTTGGATCAAGACATGATGCAAAAGAACCTAACCTGTCGCTCATTGAAAGATGCGCAGAAAAACATGTTTTGGTTCAGTATAGTACTGGTAGTTGTCAACCTCTTCTTTTTGGGGTTGGGCACATTGCTCTATCTATATGTAGATGCAAAAGCCATTGACCTTACACAGACAACAGATGCATTGTACCCCTATTTGGCCATCAATCATTTTGGACTCTTGGGAGGAATTGTATTTTTATTGGGTGTGACCGCAGCGGCCTATTCTAGTGCCGATTCGGCATTGACAGCCTTGACCACCTCTTTTTATATTGACTTCTTAGGAAAGGACCCAAAGGAAACCGAAGAGCGCAAACGAAGGTTTATCCACCTTGGATTTTCTGTACTTATCTTTTTAGTCATCCTGGTCTTCAAAGCCATCAACGATGACAGTGTCATCAATCAAGTGTTCAAAGTGGCCGGTTATACTTACGGTCCTCTTTTAGGGCTCTATGCTTTTGGCTTATTTACACCATTGAAACTAAAAGATAAATTAGTTCCCGTTATATGCATCCTTGCCCCTATAGCTACTTATATAATCAATGCCAATGCGGACGTTTTACTCAACGGTTACCAATTCGGATTTGAGTTATTGTTACTAAATGGACTGCTTACTTTCTTGGGACTCTTGGCTATTTCGAAGAAACAATAAGCCTTCCTTCGGCAAGTATTGGCTTAGACATTGGTGCTTTTGAGAATTAATGACAGTACAATAGACTGCTTCTTACTTACTCAAGTCTCTTTCACTGTGTTAGTTAATATGAATTGGAACTGTTAAATTCGTTGATATCATATTTACCAGAATCTTGCCTTGATCCTCATATATCTAAGTTAACCACGAATAGTAAAGACGAAAATGGAAGAAGAAAAACCAAGGCTTTCGCGATTAACGGCTATTATCACTCAGTTACAATCCAAAAGAATCATCACCGCAAAACATCTTGCTGAAAGACATAACGTAAGTGTACGGACCATTTACCGAGATATCCGTACGCTCGAAAAATCAGGAATACCCATTATAACCGAAGAAGGGAAAGGTTATTCTATTATGGAGGGGTATCACCTTCCCCCAGTTCTATTTACAGAAGATGAAGCCAATGCATTAATTACAGTGGAACAGTTGGCGATTAATAACAAAGACCAATCGTTTAGTGAAAATGTTTCGAGCGCAATAGAAAAAATAAAATCTATTCTAAGATATTCCCAAAAAGGAAATGCGGATTTATTAGCTGACAGAATCTACTTTGGTGGTAATCAGAACAAGGAAAAGTCGAGTAACAACCTCATGCAGATTCAATCGGCAATTATCCATTTTCAGATCTTAAAAATAGAATATCATTCTTCTGACAACAACACAACCACCCGCAACATTGAGCCTTTTGCGATCTATAGCACCAACGGCAATTTCCTACTCATAGCATTTTGTAAGTTGAGAAAAGATTTTAGAGCCTTTAGAATAGATTTCATCCAAACACTCATGCCTCAAAATGAAACATTCACCCCACATAAGATGACTTTGCAAAAGTATTTTGAAGATTATGTAAAAAAGTAAAACACCCCTGACACACCTCTGTCACAACTCCGTTTTATGTTTGCATTATAATAATCTAAAGCAATCAAAATGGAAATTATCAAAATCGTAACACTATCAATTTCAGGTCTTTTATTACTAGCTGTAGGAGCATTAAGACTCAGTAATCCTATAAAAACCTATTCAAAGAATTCTGGAATTCAACTTGAAGATGAAGTGAACTTGTTAAACGAAGTAAGGGGTGTCAGTTCCGTCATGCTGTTTGGAGGAATAATTATTTTACTGGGGACTATTATCCCTCAATTAACTGTCGCCTCTTTTGTCGTTGCAATTTTGATACTTCTAGGGTTTGCAATAGGAAGAGTACTCAGTATTGGCTTAGATGGAAAACCAAATAAATTGATCATCCAAGGTTTGATATCCGAACTTGTATTGGGTACCGCTAATGTTTTTTGTTTGATCAATACCTTGGTTTAGATAATGCGACATGAACTAAAACTAGTGGCCCACTTCTGTGAAGTGGGCCACTAGTTTTACAAATACGAGGTGGATATCAGCACGCTTTAAAAAAAGCGCGCCAAATAGCCTCCTCACCATTCACCGTTTGACCACCACACCCAATGCCTCTAGCATCTGAGGTTTCTCCTCCAATGCGATCTTCGCTACAGCACGAAAGTCACCATACCACTCCTGCAGCGCATCGACTGTCTCGTCTCTGACCAAAGTAGCTTCCTGCGTCTCTCCCATTTCCTTTTGATAGCGGGCAAAGGTCTTCTCTACCTCCTCAACCTTTAGCATCACAGCTTCCAACTTGGCCTGATCGATCCCGAACTTGGCCATCGCCTCTAGGTAAGTAGTATTTTCTAATAGATTGAAATAG
>JAOPTS010000122.1:0-49002 GCA_051531955.1 Reichenbachiella sp. | reverse complement strand
AAAATAATACTTGAAAGTATTTCATTTAACACAATAGAATCTCCCTCAAAAAAAGCCAACAACCGTTTACAATCAACGCATCTCATTATCATATAACAAATTCTTTGAACTCATCAGTAGTTCCCAGAACAATCAAACTCAACCACCATATATAGGAGTAAACTTGAATACATATATAAATTGGTATGAGCAGTTCTAAGAACTAAGTTTGCGATCTATGAAGAAGCAATGGATTATTAAGGCTGTCCCGCCTATAGAAGAGATACTATCACTTCAAGAAGCATTAAGCATCAACCCAATCCTTTGTCATCTACTAATACAACGTGGCATTAAGACAATAGAACAAGCCAAACCATTTTTCAGACCTACTTTAGATATGATACATGACCCTTTTGAAATGAAAGGGTTGGGCATAGCAGTAGAAAGAATCAACCAAGCCATATTCAATAATGAGAAGATCATGATCTATGGTGATTATGATGTAGATGGTACTACTTCAGTTGCCCTAACCTATAACTTCCTCAAAGAATTCAGTTCAAATCTGTATACCTATATACCAGATCGATATACAGAAGGTTATGGGATATCTAAAAAGAGTATTAATTGGGCTGTAGATCATGACATCTCACTGATCATCTCATTGGACTGTGGTATAAGAAACGTCGAAGAAGTAGAATTAGCAGGAACTAACCATATCGACTTTATAATATGCGATCACCATTTACCTGGTGACATACTACCTCCTGCTGTTGCGATACTAGATCCAAAACAAAAAGATTGTGATTATCCATATAAGGAGCTTTCTGGTTGTGGTGTTGGTTTCAAAATGCTCCAAGGCTTTTGCATCCAAAACGGAATTGATGAAAAGAAGCTCTATGAATGGATTGATCTATTGGGTGTGAGTATCGCCTGTGATATAGTCCCCATTACTGGAGAGAATAGAGTTTTGGCACATATAGGTATCAAAAAGCTCAACGCTTCTCCTTCTCCGGGCTTAGAAGCATTAATCAAAAAAGCTGGGTTACAAAAACCATTAACAATTTCTAACATTGTATTTGGGCTAGGTCCCCGCATCAATGCGGCAGGTAGAGTTGGACATGCCAAAACAGCCCTCGACCTACTCACTCAAACTGTTACCCAAGATGCACATGTATTCGCAGAGAAGTTAAACCTGGAGAATGACGAAAGGAAAACATATGATGAGCAAATCACAATAGAAGCATTGGATATGATTGCCTCCGAAAATCCAGAGACAAAAAAGACCTCTGTCCTATATAAGAAGAGCTGGCACAAAGGAATTATTGGAATAGTAGCATCTCGATGTATCGAGCACTACTACAAACCGACCATTATATTGACAGAATCAAATGGCCAACTCGCTGGTTCAGCGAGATCGGTAAATGGATTTGACATTTACCATGCAATAGATCAATGCAAAGAATATCTCATTCAATTTGGTGGTCACAAATATGCAGCAGGCATGACGATGAAGAAAAGTCAGTTGGCAGGTTTTAAGATTGCTTTTGAAAAAGCTGTAAGAGAAACCATCTTAGACAAAGAGTTAAATCCCAAAATAGATATCGATTTAGAGATCCAAATAGACGAAATCGATTACAGCTTATATAACATAATGAAACAGATAGGGCCGTTTGGCCCAGGCAATATGCAACCTATCTTTATTAGTAGAGGTATTAACATTCATGGAGAAGGTCGTGTTTTAAAAGAAAAACATTTGAAGTTTTCAATTAAGCAATCAAATGGAGAGATTATAAATGTCATAGGCTTTGGTTTCGCTGATTTTATAGATTCAATTGGCAAGCCTTTTGATATTGCCTATACGATTGAAGAAAATCATTTTCGAGGTGAAAGCTCACTACAAATTATGCTCAAAGATATTAGAGCCTAATAGTTGGTGAGATAGGCCAGAATCGTTAAAATTGCTTGCGTAAAGTAAGCATGTAAAAAATCACATACTATGCAATTAAGGGCTGAAAACTTAATTAAGAAATATAAAAGTAGAACAGTAGTGAAAGGGATTTCGGTTACTGTGAATCAAGGTGAGATTGTAGGGTTGCTAGGTCCCAATGGAGCTGGAAAGACTACTTCCTTTTATATGATCACTGGGTTAGTCAATCCCAATGAAGGAAAGATCTTTCTGGATGACGAAGAAATTACAGACCTACCCATGTATAAGCGTGCTAAGCTTGGTATTGGTTACCTCGCTCAGGAAGCTTCAATTTTCAGAAAATTAAGTGTTGAAGAAAACATTCTTTCTGTATTAGAGATGAGAAACATCCCTAAGAAAGATCAGAAGGAAAAAATGGAATACCTCATCGAGGAGTTTAGTCTGACCCATGTTCGGAAGAATTTAGGAGCAGCCTTGTCAGGAGGAGAACGAAGAAGAACTGAAATTGCTAGAGCACTTGCTATCGACCCCAACTTTGTACTCCTGGATGAGCCCTTTGCTGGTGTTGACCCGATCGCTGTAGAAGAGATACAAAACATCGTATCTCAATTAAAGGAAAAGAACATTGGCATTTTAATTACAGATCACAATGTCAATGAAACGCTCTCTATTACTGACAGAGCTTACTTGATGTTTGAAGGTAATTTATTGAAATCCGGTACTGCCGAAGAGTTGGCTGCAGATGAGCAAGTAAGAAGAGTCTACTTAGGACGAAATTTTGAATTGAAAAGAAAAGTCTAGCCCTTACACTATTGGAAATCATAAATTCTTTCTTGACCTGGGTCATGAAAAAGCGCATCCATCAGATCGAACTTTTCATGAAGTACCCTCATGATGTTCAAGATGAATTATTCACCAGGCTAATTTCTACAGCTAAAAAGACAGCTTTTGGAAAAGAACACGGCTTCAAAAACATAACGAATCCTGATCAATATAGACAGCAGGTCCCCGTCTGCACATATGAAGAATTATTTCCCTATATAGAAAGGAGAATGAAGGGTGAACAAAAAGTCCTTTGGCCAACAGATATCAAATGGTTTGCGAAATCCTCTGGGACAACCAACGCAAGAAGCAAATTTATCCCTGTCTCACAAGAGGCACTGGAGGAATGCCATTTTAAAGGAGGTAAAGATTTAATCTCTATCTATGTCAACAACTATCCCGACACCAAAATATTTTCGGGTAAAGGGCTGGCATTAGGCGGTAGTCACCAACTGAATGAACTAGACCCTAAGTCAAATTCTCATTATGGAGATGTATCGGCCGTAATCATGCAGAATCTACCAATCTGGGCACAATATGTCAGAACACCTTCCCTGGAAGTCGCATTGATGGACAATTGGGAAGAGAAAATTGAAAAACTAGCGCAATCTACGTCTATAGAAAATGTAACCAATATCTCTGGGGTTCCTACCTGGACTATCTTATTGATTGAAAGAATTAATAAGATGTATGGCCGAGACCATATACTGGAAACCTGGCCCAACCTAGAAGTGTTTTTTCATGGTGCAGTATCATTTACACCCTATCGCGAATTGTTCAAAGAGATGATCCCAAGTGATCAAATGAATTATGTTGAGATATACAGTGCTTCGGAAGGTTTCTTTGGTATACAAGATCAAAAAAATTCTGATGAATTGTTGTTGATGCTGGATTATGGCATCTACTACGAGTTCATCCCTTATGATCAAATTCATAAAGAAAACCCAAAGACCATTCACCTAAGTGAAGTCGAGTTAGGACAAATCTATGCCATGGTCATCTCTACCAACTCTGGATTGTGGAGATATAATATAGGCGATACGATCAAATTCACTTCGTTAAGTCCTTATAGAATCAAAATTGCAGGTAGAACCAAACATTTCATCAATGCGTTTGGTGAAGAACTCGTGGTAGAAAATGCTGAAACTGCCATCACTGAAGCTTGTCTTAAGACGGGTGCACAAATAGACAACTTCACCGCTGCTCCTATTCATTTTGCAAGTGGCAACAAAAAGGAAGGTGGTCACGAATGGGTCATTGAATTTCTAAAAAAGCCAGACAGTCTTGAGAGGTTTACGCTTATATTAGATGAGACGCTGAGACATGCTAATTCTGATTATGATGCCAAGCGCTATAAAGACATTGCATTGAAATTACCAGTTGTACATATCGCTGAACCAGGAACATTTTATCATTGGATGAAAAAGAGAGGTAAATTAGGCGGGCAAAACAAGGTGCCAAGATTGGCCAATAATAGAGAATACATGGATGACCTCTTAGAAATGATGAATTCCTGATTCAACATCTGATCATTCAGTACTCGATACACTTTCAAAAAGAGCTGAAAACATAAAGCAACCATAGAATTCTTGTTTTGCAACTAATTCAAATCCATTAGCTCTCAAACGATCTTGAATATTATTCAACTCGTTACTTTGCAAATTGGCTGTGTGTCTGAAAAACTGATGCATCACAACTGAAAATGGCCTATGCCACCATCGAGTTATCTGAAAATCAGTTACAATCAATTGACCCTTTAGGTGTAAAAGATTGGATACTTTTATCAAGACATTGTCCAACACCTGTTCATGAAATAGATCCAGAAAGTAATTACAAATAATATAATCATACTGTTGAGCCAAGTTCGTTTTCAGGAAATCATTATTCAGGTATTGCACCCTATTGGTTCCCTTTCTCCTTTTAGCCCTTTCGATCATCCTAGTTGACATTTCAACATAAGTGATAGTACAATTATTTACTCTCTTATTGATTTGTTCCAATATTTCACCAGTGCCACCACCCAAAACCAAAATATTAGAATCAGGCTCCATTTTTGACAAATGAGCAGCCTTAGATTTACTGATTCGTCCAAGAAAAACACATTGTGCCAACCCGTCATAAATAGGTGCTATCAAGTCGAAATCACTCAAAGTAAAAGCATTACTCCCGGAAACATAAATACCCCATCTCCTAATAGACGAAACCAATATTCACTCTGCAACTTACGTACGCCAATAAATAGCGCTCCTAATACCAATATCATGAAAAACAGACTTATCTGAAACACAAAATAAGCTTCACTTTCTCCACCTAGAATTAACATCAGGACTATAATCATCAATGAAACTATCATAGAGAAAGTGAGAAATCGTTTGGTCTGCAAAGCACCATTGATAGTTGCCCATGAACTGTAACCATCTTTGAGATCGTCTTCCGAGTCATAAAATGAGAAGAGCAATAAATTATTGAATGCCACAAGCGCTACTTGTACATAAATGAAGAGCTGATTTAATGAAAATTCACTCTGTAAAACCATTGGCGCTAAGCACACTCCGCTGCTATAGAGTACAGCAATTAAAATTTCCTTTGCCACGAAGACTTTTAACCACCAAGTCAACAAAAAATAACCCGCAATGATACCAGCAGTAATTCCTCCATAAAGTAAGATCTGAGGGGGTAAAAAAAACAACACGCTAAGACTTGTCATGGCTGTCATGAACAAAACGTAGAATAATATTGTCCCATATTGCTGATGAAACTTGTGCCGCTTCATGGTTGGGATTTCTTTTGCCTTTTTCGCGTCAAGCAAATGATCCAAAGTATAGATCATCCAAATGCATAAAAACAACGCTATGTATACAACAATGGGCATGTCCACATCCCAAAGCTTCGCAATACTCGCAGACATGATTACCCCACCTATTGCCACGTCAATTGACAAAAGTTGAAACCACTTTACTAACTGTTTTAAATTTGTATTCACCTTGATAGAATGTTCATCCTAAACAAAAAAGGCCTGATTCCGATATACGGAAACAGGCCTTAGTCCTTTATATTTAAATATTATCAATCGGCAGATAAAGCTTCCGCTCCACCTACGATTTCCAAAATCTCTTTTGTAATTGCAGCTTGTCTAGTTCTGTTGTAAGTCAATTTCAATTCTTTCAACATTTCACCAGCGTTCTCAGTAGCTTGATCCATAGCACTCATACGAGCACCATGTTCAGAAGCATTCGATTCCAAAACAGCCTTGTAAAACTGAATCTTCAAAGACTTAGGAATCGTTTCGTTTACTACATATTGTGCCGATGGCTCAAAAATGTAATCAACATCTACTTTCACTACTTCTTCTGACTCATCTACTAATTGCTCAATTGGCAAGAAATCTTCCGTTCTCAATATCTGAGTAGCGACATTCTTGAATTCATTGTAAACCAAGTCAACTTTATCAAAATCGCCTTTGACAAACCCGTCCATAGCAAACTCAGCAGCCTCTTTCGCAGCATCAAATGTCAAATCATGGAACATTTGAGAATAGTCTCCTATTACTTGAAACTTGTTCTTACTGAAATATTCAAAAGCCTTCTTACCAATTGGTAAGATGAAAACACCGTCATGCTTGTTTTCATAAGAATACTTTTCTTTGATCAAGCTTTCCGTTACTTTCATAACATTGTTATTAAAAGCTCCACACAAACCTCTATCAGAAGTAACAACTACCAACAGTACTTTTTCGACTTCTCTAGTCTCTCCGTAAACGTTCTCAATATCGCCATCCAATGCAGCGGAAACGTTTTGTAAGATCCCAGTAAGCTTTTGAGAATAGGGTCTCATCTGCGTGATACGATCTTGTGCTCTCTTCAACTTAGCCGCTGCAACCATTTTCATGGCACTAGTGATCTGCTGCGTCGAAGTTACAGATGTAATCCTATTTTTTACTTCCTTTAAATTAGCCATACTAGCATAATGATTATTTCACAAATCTTTTCGCTACTTCAGTAGCAATCTCACCAATCTTACCTGTCAACTCAGGAGTGAATTTACCAGCTCCTAATTGATCTAAAAGATCATTATGCTGTGTATTCAACACTTGAGAAAACTCAGCTTGGAAAGCCTTAGCTTTTTCAACTGGCACTTTATCCATAAAACCTTTAGTAGAAGCATAGATAATTGCTACTTGCTCGCCTACTGGGATTGGAGAATATTGTGGTTGTTTTAAAATTTCCTGATTTTTTCTACCTCTATCGATAGTCAATTGAGTTGATGCATCAAGATCAGAACCAAATTTAGCAAATGCCTCTAGTTCTCTAAATTGTGCTTGGTCCAATTTCAATGTACCTGCAACTTTCTTCATTGACTTAATCTGTGCAGAACCACCCACTCTAGATACCGAGATACCTACGTTAATCGCTGGTCTAATACCAGAATTAAACAAGTTGGTTTCCAAAAAGATCTGACCATCTGTAATCGAGATTACGTTAGTCGGGATATAAGCAGAAACATCACCCGCAGCAGTTTCAATAATTGGAAGTGCTGTCAATGACCCACCCCCTTTAACTTTACCTTTCAATGAAGGAGGCAAATCATTCATTTCTTGTGCAATGCTGTCATTTTCGTTCAACTTAGCTGCTCTTTCTAATAACCTAGAGTGTAAGTAGAATACATCACCTGGATATGCTTCTCTTCCTGGAGGTCTTCTCAACAATAAAGACACCTCTCTATATGCAACAGCTTGTTTAGACAAATCATCATAAATAACCAATGCTGGACGACCTGTATCTCTAAAGTACTCACCAATCGCTGCACCTGTGAAAGGAGCAAAGAATTGCATTGGAGCTGGATCAGCAGCAGATGCTGACACAATCACTGTGTAGGCCATTGCTCCTGCTTTCTCCAAAGAGTTTACAATACCTGCAACTGTAGATGCTTTCTGACCGATCGCAACATAGATACAAAATACTGGTTCTCCTTTGTCGTAAAATTCTTTTTGGTTGATAATCGTATCGATCGCAACAGCAGTCTTACCTGTCTGACGATCACCGATAATCAACTCTCTTTGACCTCTACCAATCGGAATCATAGAATCAATAGAAACGATACCTGTTTGTAAAGGCTCATCTACTGGTTGTCTATATATTACTCCTGGTGCTTTTCTTTCCAATGGCATTTCGAAAAGCTCTCCTGTAATAGGACCTTTACCGTCAATTGGATGACCCAATGTATTCACTACTCTACCACATACACCGTCACCAGCTTGGATAGAAGCAATCTTTTTGGTTCTCTTAACAGTATCACCTTCTTTAACTCCAGCTGACTCACCTAGAAGTACTGCACCAACATTGTCTTCCTCTAAGTTCAAAACCATAGCTTTCAAGCCATTTTCAAACTCAAGAAGCTCACCTGATTGCGCTTCTGTCAAGCCATAAATACGTGCTACACCGTCACCGACTTGAAGCACAGTTCCTATTTCTTCGAGTTCAGCTTCTGTTCTGAATCCTGAGAGTTGCTCTCTCAATATCGCTGAAACCTCATCTGGTCTTACATCTGCCATTGTATAATAGATTTATATTTCTTTAAATTCTTTAATTGTTAACCCTGAAGGTTAAATTTTACTTTCGTAGTGATGACTATCGATGAGTTCTAACCTCAATTCTCTCAGTTTGCTACTGATACTATCATCTATCTGCTTGTCACCAATTCTTAGTACAAAACCACCAATTAGTGACTTGTCGATTTTTTCTGTCAAATCAACCTTTTTACTCGTGATTTTCTCAACAATATCAATCACTTCCTTCTTCATAGCAGCAGTCAATGGCAGAACCGTCGTAACTGTCGACTCTACAATGCCCATGTAAGCATGATACTGTTGAATAAATATTTCTGCTATCTCTGGCAAGAATTTCTCTCTCTTCTTCCTTACAACAATGTCAATAAATGCCATCGTCAATTCCGTCACTTTACCTTCAAAAGCAGCTTTTAATATGGTCTGTTTTTTACCTGAGTTGATCACAGGGTTTTTAAGCATCAAAACAAAGTCATTGTTCTCGACACAGATACTATGAAAGTTCTGCATATTCTTCACGACTTCATCTAGAGCATTTTTCTCTACAGAAAGGTCAAGAAGTGATTTTGCATATCTGGATGCTATCCTAAATACTGACATATTAACCTACTTTTATGTCTTTAATTAAATCTTTCACTAGCTCTTCCTGTGCCTTCTTATCTTCTAAGGTTTTCTTCAAGACCTTTTCAGCAATGTCAATTGACAAAGAAGCAACCAAGTTTTTCACTTCAGCCAAAGCAGCATTCTTTTCAGACTGGATGCTTACTCTCGCATCTTCTGTCATCTTAGCTGTGATCTTCGCTGTTTCCTCTCTAGCAGCATCTTTGATTTGATTAGCAGCTTCAGATGCTACTTTAATAATCTTATCTCTTTCGATTCTTGCTTCTTCTAAAAGGTACTCGTTATCAGCCTTCAGCTTTTCCATGTCCTTCTTTGCGCCTTCAGCAGCATTCAAAGAATCTGCGATGAAACCTTCACGTGCTCTTAAAGCATCAGTGATCGGTCTCCATACAAAAGCAGCCAAAAGACCTAGAACGATTAAGAAAGTAATCGTTTGCCAAAAAATCAAACCTATACCTGGAGTAACTAATTCCATGATTTATATATCTTTTTTTGTTGAATTAAATTTAAAAATCTCTCCGAAAACTCGGAGAGATTTTATGCTTTTTACTTAAACGATATTAGTAGACAAACTACTACACCGAAAAGAGCAACACCTTCAATAAGAGCAGCTGCAATAATCATTGCAGTTTGTATCTTACCTCCAGCTTCTGGCTGTCTAGCGATTGATTCCATAGCAGAACCACCGATTTTACCAATTCCTAATCCTGCGCCTATCGCAACAAGACCAGCACCGATACCAGCGCCCATTATTGCTAAGCTCATGTCCATTAACAAAGTTGCTAACATAGTATATATATTTAATTATTAAAGATTCAATTAATTAATGATGTGCCTCTTCGACAGCCGACCCGAAATACATTGCAGAAAGCAACGTAAACACATACGCCTGAAGCAAAGCCACAAACAACTCTAGAAAATTCATAAAGATCGCAAACGCAACACTAACAGGTGCAACTGCAATACTTTCAAATATGAATATCAAACTAAACAAACTCAAGATGATAATATGTCCTGCCGTGATATTGGCAAAAAGTCTAACCATCAATGAGAAAGGTTTTGTAATAATTCCTACCAATTCGATTGGAATCAATATGATCATAACTGGCCAAGGAACTCCCGGTGTAGCAAAAATATGCTTCCAGTAATATTTTTTAGTACTGAACAAAGTGATGATCAATACAATGGTTGCCAATACTAATGTCACCGAAATGTTACCTGTCAGATTGGCTCCACCTGGCATCAACCCCAAAAGATTGTTGAACCAGATAAAGAAGAACAAAGTCAATAGGAAAGGTAAAAATCTCTTATACTGCTTTTCTCCAATGTTGGGAATAGCAATTTCATCTCTGATGAATATGATAATTGGTTCGAAGAACCCTTGAATTCCCTTGGGAGCTGCTTTAGGGTTTTTATACCCTCTAGCGACTGTAAAGAAAACAGCCAATAGCAAAAATGCACTTATAAATAATGACGCAACATTCTTCGTAATAGAAAAATCCCATGGATGACTACCATCCAAGCCAGTAATATGACCATGTGCCATTCTATACTCATTATAATCAACCACGTTGTGATCCTCATCGTAAAAGTTAGAAGATGAAAACACTTCTAAACCACTGTCAGTATATAAAATCACTGGCAAGTACAATGTACCATAGTGGCCATCGAAAAAGTGCCAAATGTAATCATCCACAATATGATGTGTAATCATTGCACCTGGATCAAATGCCTCGCCTTCAACAGGTTCTGAGGCGAACGTATTTGTAGAAGCTACAAGAAAGAAAATTAAAGCTAAAACTTTGATTTTTAATTGCTTACAAATGGTGATAATACTCTTCATTAATCCTTACTTCAAATTTGTGCGCAAGTTAGATAATACACTACTGATTTCAAAAACTAAGTAGAACAAATAGACAACTGAAAAGTTGATTATGAATAAGCTCTTGTCTACCACGCCTATCAATGCTGCCATAACCATGGCTATCATGGCTATAATGAGCCTAACAGTCACTCCACCTAGTAAAATCAAAGTCATATCAACGTCTAAATATTTTTGAAAATAATCTGACAATATATGCATGGCTATAAATTGAATCCCAAAAAACACGATAATCCACCCCAAATAAGGATGGAAATTTGAGGATTCTGTCGCATGTCTCAGTGCATATTGTAATGCAAACAAGGCAAGGGAAAAAACCGTAATCTTAATTAACGTTTTTGTCATTATTCTTTTGGCAGTTTTCTAATCAAATTAACCAGCGATGCAGTGACACCTGAAAGAGAACAAACAATCATGAACCATGGGTGTTCTGTCTCCATCAACTCATCCAACTTATGACCACCCCAAACACCTAATAATATAAAGGCCAGCATCTCAAATGCTAGCCCAGAAAATCTTAAGTAATTGTACGGCTTAGGAGCCTTCTTATTCTGCTTTTCGGATTGGTGATTTTCCATCGACATGGTCTCCTATTCGGATTTCTTTAATTGTAACACCCATTTTACAACCACCATTGAAAGTAGCGCCTGACTCCACTACCAACTTATTAGTAATAATATCGCCATTGATAATAGCCGAAGGTTTCAATATTAATAATTCTGAGACCTCTACTCTTCCCGTTACGTGACCTGCGATCTCAGCATTTTGGGCTAAGATGTTTCCTTCGATGTGCGAAGAATGCCCACAAGCTGCTTTGGACTTAGTCTTCATATTACCGACTACCTTGCCTTCCACTCTTATGTTTCCGTAAGTCTCAATATCTCCGGTCAGAACTGTGCCCTTTCCAATAATATTACTAGAGTTACTTAATTCTTCTACGTCTTTCATTTCCTGCTTATTTTTAAACATACCAGATGGATTAATTAAAACCTTAAGAATTCTTCAGGGTCAATGGGATTACCATTGTACCACAATTCAAAATGCAAATGAGGACCAGAAGTTAACTCTCCTGTATTACCTATAATAGATATAACCTCTCCTGCAGTTACAAAATTACCAACCTTTTTCAAGATTTCCGAATTATGCTTGTACATAGACATCAAATTCCCTCGATGTTGTATCCCGATGACATACCCGCTATCCTGTGTCCACGAAGCAAATACTACCGTTCCATCTGCTACTGCCTTGATGGGTTCGTTCTCTTTAGCCACCACATCTATTGCTAGGTGCCCTTTTTTAGCATCAAACCCATCTGTCACTATACCATCAACAGGCTTGAATAAAAAGAAGTCTTGTAATTCTTGAGTCAATCTGGTTTCACTCGATTGTAAGTCTACACCTTGAGACTCAAATTCTTTTCTAAATTGAGAGTCAATTGGATTCATCTGCTCTGACTCTACAATCTCATCAATTTCACTCACTGCCAAATTCGACCGGGTCTCTACATTGATATACCCTGAATCTTGTCCTGACATGATCATTTGAAGATTATTGACAAACTGATCCTTTTTGTATAGTTCTATTGCCAAAGAGTCCAATTGTTCACTCAATTGAATCACATCTCTAGTAGCTTTTGCTTGAACATATCGGGGATCAAACCATTCCTCCAAAAAGGTAGTTGTCATATAAAAACTAATACCAGACAAGGTCGTGAAGAACAGCGCTATGAAAAGAATGATCTTGGCATATGTAAAGCTGTAGGTTCTCTTTTCTGCAAAATTCTCTTCATTTCTTACAATTAAAAGATACCTCGTAGTGAGACGATTTGATAATGTTTTTTTGTTTTCCAATGTAGGGCTCGTATTATTTGCAGTAAAAATAGATATTATTAGATATTTACTTAGATATTATTGTATTAATTGCGATTCGTTAGACGTTATCAGACCATCTACTTTGATTAAAAACATTCTTCTCATATCCTTCGTCACTGTTATATTATCAAGTGCCTGTGCACCTGAAAAAAACAATGCGTTTAGTGATTCCTATCACAACACCACTTCTAAATACAACTCTTGGTATGTAGCCAATGAGGACATCAAAGAGATCGAGCGAATCATTGAAGAAAGTTATGATTGGAATTACAACCTTATCCTTCCTGTATTCCCTCAGTTTGATACCATCCTTGCTCAATCTTACCACGAGCTAATTGAGCACTGTATCAC
Organism: Reichenbachiella sp.; assembly: GCA_051531955.1. GTDB lineage: Bacteria > Bacteroidota > Bacteroidia > Cytophagales > Cyclobacteriaceae > Reichenbachiella. Next base: position 35,986 of record JAOPTS010000122.1, on the reverse strand, counting down.
CAAAGCATCATTATCCATACAATATCACAAAGGTTCGAACTGGGAAGATAACTCCTATCTATTAGTTGGCAAAGCAAGATTCTATGACGTTGACTATGTCAATGCAATTGAGACATTTAAATATGTTAACACCAAAGGGAAAGGAGATACAGAAAAACACGAAGCTTTGGTTGCCCTGATGCGAACATTCATTGAGTACCATGAATTAAACAATGCAATAGCAGTATCAGATTATTTGAAACGTGAGCAGCTCAATAAGAAGAACTTAAAAAATCTCTACCTCACGCGAGCATATTTGTATCAAAAAAGAGATGATTTGGACGGAATGGTAAGAAACCTTGTCCAAGCCGAGGAACTCATCTCCAATTCTAATGAAAGAGCTAGAATGAATTTCATCATTGGCCAAGTGTATCAATCCCTGGGTCTTCAAGCTGAAGCATATACTTTTTACAAACAAACTTTGCGTAACAATCCTCCCTACGAACTGTCTTTCTATACCAAACTCAACATGGCTCAAGTAACACAACTAGCCAACACTAATGACTTAAAGAAAATTAGAAAATATTTCAAAAAATTACTTAAGGATAGAAAAAACGTCGAGTTCAAGGACAAGATCTATTACGAAATGGCCAAATTCGAAGTACGCCATGACAATTTAGAACTTGGGATTGAGCACTATAATTCATCAGTAAGATCTAGCACAACCAACAACCGTCAAAAGGCTCATTCTTATTGGGAACTGGGTAAAATATATTACGATAGTCTGGTTGATTACAAGACTGCCAAACTCTATTATGATAGTACATTGTCTGTACTACCAAGGGATGAAATTGAATATGAGGCTATTCAAGCACGCTCTGATGTACTTTCAAATTTTGTAGAGCAGTTGACTATCATTCATGACAATGACAGTGTCTTGCATTTGACAACCATGTCCGAAACCGAGATAAGCCTCTTTTTGGACGATTATATTGCTAAACAGGAAGCGGAAGAGATTGCTCAAGCAAAAGAAGAAAAACGAAAAAAACGTGAACAAGAGCAATTGGCAGCTCAACAATTCAATGACCCTTTCGCCTCAGACTCTGATCAAGCCTTTGGTTCGAATAATTATGAAGGTTCTCTTTGGTACTTTTATAACCCTAGTGCCGTAGCACGAGGCAGTGCACAATTCGTATCGATATGGGGTAACAGAGAGTTAGAAGATAACTGGAGAAGAAAAAGTAAACTTGGTGAAATTCGCGAAGAGGTAGCTGAAGAAATAGAAAACCCTACGGAAAAGGTTACCAAAAAAGACAGAATAGAAGAAGATGAAGCTAACATAAATTCTTTGGCGATCAAAAAAGATGGGCTCATCTCCCAATTACCTAACACTGACGAGCAAAAACAACTCCTTCTCGATGAGGTTGAGACAGCTACTTACAAACTAGGCAATATTTACAATTTTGAACTCAATGAAGATCACAATGCCATTGACACATATGAAACTCTACTCATCAGGTTTCCAAACTCAGAGTTTAAACCCGAGGTGTTATACCTCCTTTATTTATTATATAATGAGGCAGAAGACTCTACCAAATCCGATTATTATAAGGACGTCTTAAAATCAGAATTCCCCGACAGTTTATACGCCAAATTAATTGACAACCCTCACTATCGTGAAGACTCCCAATTAGAAAGTGAAAAACTACAAAAGGACTATGCCAAAGCATACACGCTCTACCAAGAAGGGTTATATGAAGAATCCCTTGCTTTGCTCAATGAATCACTGGCCAACTATACTGACAATGATTTTATAGACAATGCCCAACTACTCAAAATAATCCTGACAGGAAAGACCGCATCGATCTATCAATACGAAGTAGGGCTAAAACAATTTTTAGCTGACTACCTTGAAAGCGAGTTGGTCCCCTATGTGGAATCCCTCGTTGTGGCATCAGAACAATTTCAAATAAACCTGACCAATAGTACTAGCGCCAAATATTTACGTGAATTCAACCAAGAACATCTCTTCGTTTTCGTATATGAAACAGACCCAGAACTAGCAGAGGCCCTACCACCATATTTTGAAAATATGATAGCTGAAGAGGAAGGTCTGAAAGTTGGAAATCTTCTATTGGATGACTATTATTCAATGGTTATGATTTCAGAATTCAGGGACAAAAAATCTGCAGAAGCTTTCAATCAAAAAATAGAAACTGATAAGCCTGATGAAAAGATCAAGAAAAGCGGGAAATTCTATAATTTTGTAATTACACAAGACAACTTCAATATCTTTTATCAGACCAAAGAGCTGGAAAATTATCTGAAGTTTTACCGAAAAAATTACCTCGTTCCATGAACATCAAACGAATACTAATTTACCTGATCTGGTTTGCCGCTATTTCAACTATAGTGGGTAGCTGTACTGTAATTATTTCAATCAAAAATGATGTTGGAGGATACTTCGGAGGCCTTCCTAGTCTTAATAGCTTAGAACGACCAGAATCAGACCTTACTTCTATTCTTTACTATGCTGACGGGCAAGAAAAAATTGGCAGCTATTATCGTCATAATAGAACGGCTGTTAGCTATAATGAATTATCTCAAGAGCTTATCACTACTTTGTTAGTAACGGAAGACATTCGTTTCACGAAACATCCAGGTATTGATCTTAGAGGATTAATGAGAGCTATCTCAGGAGTTCTTACATTTCAGTTCAAAGGTGGAGGAAGTACACTTACCATGCAGTTAGCTGAGAATCTGTACGGTACATCTACAGACAATCAAGGGACACTTTATTCAAACAGGCAAATTGGCCAACTTATAACAAAGATTAAAGAGTGGATCATCGCCATACAACTTGAGACTTCTTATACCAAAGAGGAGATCCTAGCCATGTACCTCAATACTATCGAGTATGGTTCTAACTCATATGGTATTAAAGTCGCAGCACAAACTTTCTTCAACAAGCTACCTTCAAAGCTCAACTATAAAGAGTCTGCGATTATTGTCAGTCTGATCAACGCACCTACACGGTATAACCCAATTAGAAACCCCGAAAATGCTTTGGCCAAACGTACTGAAGTACTTTACAATCTTCATAAATATGGAAAAATAGATGAAGACTCCTATGACACTTTAGTTGTTTCAGATTTCGGTCTACAATTCAAAGTTGACAACCATAACGAAGGGCCTGCCTATTTCAAATTTGTACTTCAAAAGGACCTATTACGATGGACCAAGAAAAATGGGTATGACTTGTATGCAGATGGTCTTAAGATCTATACTACAATCGACAAGCGCATGCAAGAGTATGCACAGCAAGCGGTTGCGCAACACATGGATACCTTGCAACAGATATTTGATGGCCATTTACAAGGTAATGCACCTTGGATAGACAAAGAAGGGAATGAGGTCCTTGACTTTATTGATGTCACCATCAAACGAACTCCGAATTACAAAAAATTAAAATCTAGATTTGGTGAAGATTCTGATTCCCTAGACTATTACCTCAATCTCCCAAAGAAAATGACGGTATATTCTTATGAAGGTGATGTTGACACCACTTTTAGCTTAGTAGATTCCCTCAAATACTATAAGCAGTTTCTTCAAGCTGGGTTTATGGCCATGGACCCACATACTGGACATATCAAAGCTTGGGTTGGTGGCATTGACCACAAATACTTTCAATTCGATCATGTCAAACAAGGAAAACGTCAACCCGGCTCTACTTTCAAACCATTTGTGTACGCAGCGGCAATTGACCTAGGGTTTTCACCGTGTTACCCTGTAATAGACGCTCCTGTCACATGGGACCTAGATAATGGGGAAACCTGGACACCCAATAATGCAGACAGTAAATATTCGGGTGAAACGATGACTATTCGAAAAGCAATGGCTAATTCTGTCAATTCTATTACTGCCAATATCATGCACAGGATTACCCCTCAAACCGCTGTTGATATGGCGCATGCATGTGGTATTGAAAGTGATTTATTGGCAGTTCCATCATTGTGTTTAGGTGCAGGTGGAGATGTCTCCTTATATGAATTAATAGGAGCCTACTCAACATTTGTAAACCAAGGAACTTGGACTGAACCTTATTACATAACAAGAATTGAAGATAAAAACGGTGTGGTATTAGAAGACTTCATACCCAAGAGAAGAGAAGCCATCAGTGAAAAAACAGCATACCTTATGCTACATATGTTGAAAGGAGCTGTTGAAGAAGTGGGAGGTACAGGTAGAGGGCTAGCATGGTCACTCAAGGTCAATAACGATGTAGGAGCCAAAACCGGCACTACTCAAAATGGCTCTGATGGATGGTTCATGGGAGTAACTGAAAATCTCGTCGGTGGAGCATGGGTTGGTGGTGATGATCGTGTAGTTCGATTTAGACACTGGTCTATGGGGCAAGGAGCTAGAACAGCGCGTCCTATTTGGGAAAAATTCATGCTCAAAGTATACGACGATCCCATGACCGGAGTTGAAAAAGCGTTATTTAGAAAACCTTCTGTTCCATTAGGGGTGGAACTAGATTGTGACCTATACAATGGTGGCGCATTACAATCAGATTCATTAGGAGTTGAGATTGACAACTTTACTGATGAATTAGAAAATATGGATTTCTAAACTATTGAAAGCTTCTGAAGAAATTATAAAAAGCATTCAATCACTTCCAAACGATCCGGGTGTTTATAAGTACTACAATATTGAGGATCAGCTCATCTATGTAGGCAAGGCCAAAAATTTAAAGAAAAGAGTCTCCAGCTACTTCAACAAACAGTCTGGGGTTAGTCTTAAGACCAAGAAGCTTGTAAAAGAAATCATCAAAATAGAATTTGTTGTTGTCAATTCAGAATTTGATGCTTTATTACTTGAAAACAACCTCATCAAAGAGAATCAACCACGCTTCAACATTTTATTAAAAGATGACAAAAGCTTCCCTTTCATTTGTGTATCAAATGAAAGGTTTCCTAAGGTCTATTCAACTAGAAGACATGATAAAAATGAAGGACAATACTTTGGCCCATACACCAACCTAAAGGCCATGTATAATGTTTTGGAGCTACTCCAAAAATTATACACCATCAGGACCTGCAATTTTACTTTAAGTCAGGAAAACATTGAAGCTAAAAAATTCAAAGTATGCTTGGAATATCATATTGGTAATTGTCAAGGTCCATGCGAAAACTTACAGAAAGAAACACCCTATCTATCTGATATTGAACATACTAAACATATTTTAAAAGGCAACCTACGTATAGTAAAAGATCATTTCACAAATAAAATGGTCCAAGCTTCAACCGAGATGAGCTTTGAGGACGCACAACTTTACAAGGAAAAAATTGATCTCCTAGATAAGTTTCAAAGTAAGACAATCATCGTAAACAAAAACATGAAAGATGTAGATGTCATCACAATATCTACAACTGAAGACAAAGCATATATTAACTACATGCGTATTGATAATGGCATGATCAATATTAGTGATACAGTCAGCATCAAGAAGAAACTAGAAGAAAGCAATGTAGACTTAATGCTACTTCTAGCTATTGAAATGAGAAACAAATTCAACAGTACATCACGTACAATACTCACAAATCAACCATTCCCATCTTGGGACGAAAACATCCAAATTATTGAACCTAAAATAGGGGATAAAAAGTCTTTAATTGCACTCTCAATTAAAAATGCACTGTACCTTAAAAAGCAGAGTATAGATCTTAATAATCAACAAAAAGAAAAAAGTAATAGAGTAGTTAGCCAGCTACAAACTGATTTACAATTAAAAGAGTTGCCCATTCATATTGAATGTTTTGATAATTCAAATATCTCAGGAACCAACCCTGTAGCATCAATGGTTTGCTTTAGAAATGGCAAGCCAGCTAAGAAAGACTATCGACATTACAAAATTAAAACAGTCATAGGCCCAGATGATTTCGGTTCCATGACAGAGATTGTCAGAAGGCGATATAAACGTCTTTCTGAAGAAAACAAAACATTCCCACAACTCATAGTCATTGATGGCGGTAAAGGACAACTAAGCGCGGCATGCGATGCGCTAAAAGAACTCGGCATCTATGGTGAAATTCCAATAATAGGAATAGCAAAAAGGTTAGAAGAAATTTATTACCCTGAAGACAGTATACCTCTCCATATAAGTAAAAAATCTACTTCTCTCAAACTCATTCAACAGTTAAGAGATGAAGCGCATAGGTTCGCTATTACATTTCACAGGAATTTAAGAAGTAATGCTCAAATCACATCCGAATTAGATGAAATCGCGGGGATTGGAGAAAAAACAAAAACAAAACTCCTTACTCATTACAAGTCGTATAAGAAAATAGAAGAGTCAACACTTGAAGAATTGACTACTACTGTAGGTCTATCCAAAGCCAACATCGTATTTCAACACATAAAAAAAGGCTTATCATAAGATAAGCCTTCAATATTTTAATCAAAACAACTTCTATTAGAACTCCCAAAGTTCATTTTCAAAGTCAACCAATTCGTATTCTAATCTTTGTGAAGCCAAAATACCTTCTCTTCTAGATTTAGTATAGATATCAACAATCCTGTCATCACTAGCATTAGAGAATTTAGTCAAATTCGAGCTAAACAATCGTAGAGTAAAAGCATCTGCCATATTCTTATGTTCAGCAGTATTCTGTGAATTATACCAAATTGCTTCATCAGGCATACTTCTAAACAAGGTAACCAAATCTTTATATTTAAATGAAGCCAAAGGCTTTTCAAATAAAGCAGGGTTATTCTTTGCAGGCAAAAAGATTGTGATAGATAATATATCAAAATACATTCTAGATCTCATACGGTCAAAATACATCTCTTCTTTTAACTCCGCAATTGAGAAATCTCTTGGACCGAATTCGTTACTCTCTTCAATAACTTCTTCCTCATCCTCACTTTCTTCATCAAATCCACCTCCAAAGAAGTCGTCATCTCCACCTTCATCAGCGCCAAAACCCATTGCAATCTCCTCTTCAGTTAATCCTGCAGCTTCATCCTCCAACTTCAAGTTTTCCAAAAACGACTCCTTAGACATTCTTGTATTAACTGAATCATTCGTATATGGGAATAACAACCCTGATTTTACAGCATTAATTACAATGGAAGAAAGCTCACCATTTCTTGAAAAGAATGGTGCATTTTGTTTTTCCTCCAAGTCAATACGTCTCCACAAAGTCTTTTTGTACATCTTATAAGACTCATGAACAGGTCTCACTGCATCAGGATTGTACCCCCTTGCTTCTTGCTCTTGAGCTACCGCAATATTGTCACTAACAATTGCAGTAAAGACAACTAGACTTAACACATAAAAAAACTTCTTCATATCCTAATTGTTTAATTAATTCTTATCTGAAGGATTTTAGGTCCAAAATTAGGGAAGTTTTCTACATCTCCTTTAAAATTCCTTCTTTGAACTTTTTTCACTTCAATTACTAACACATCACCTGGTCTAGCTTGACTCGCTAACGCAGACAAATTTACATCCGGACCTTTTGGTTTGAGACTCTTAACCGCTCTACCTGATCTCACTAATGTAATCTCTGATCCAGAAACCCTAAATTTCGCATCTTTTGGTAAGAAGGCTGAGAAACTTTCATCTGGCACCGCCTTAATTTTAATTGAACGAGGACAACCTTTCACTCCTCTTTTCATGTCCACTTCCTTCGCTCCTTGGTACACTTTAACTTCAGGCTTTGGTATTCTCTTAACTTTGAATTCCGTATTCCCAATAAAATTACCTCCACTAGAAACACCCAAAGTCACTTTAGCTGCTTTAGGGACAACAGTCACATCACCTCTATTAGCTCCTTTGATACTGCTACCACCTTTAGTAGAAAAACTTGGATTATAAGTACTCCCTAATGCCGGAACATTAACAGTTAACTCATTGCCACAGTTTAAATACAATGCTTGAACTGATGCAGACTGAATCTGTATCACAGGCTTAGAGACTATATATTGAATAGTATCCGTAAACGTTGTATCTCTACCTCCTGGTAGTTTGATTGTGATGTTTCCTATATAAGACTGTAATGAGTTTCCATCCTTATCATACTTACTGCCTTTTGCAGTAAATTTGATTTTACCCATTCCATCAATGACTTCTAGCTCATTGCCATTATAAGTCATAGTAGGATCCACTGCAGAAGAAGAAGCTGAAATAAACATATCTGCTTCATAAATTGCCCCAGATGCTACCACCTTAGAAATCGGTTTAACCATAGGTACAATTTTATCAAACTTCAAATCTTCAGCACCTACTTCTCTTGCTAAATCTCCAAGCGCTCTAGTTTCCTCAGCCAAAATATCAGATTGTAACTGACTCAAAGAAGCCAAAGCTCCTACCATCGGCGTATTGTGTCCAAAGTTCAATTCAGCGAAACCTTTCTTATTTTGATTGGGATCATTTTTGAAGACACTAATCTCATTAGCATCTTTTGCCAGGTTTTTGATTTCTTCATCTCCAGTAACTTCACGAAGGAATGCAGAATAAGAATTAATATCTTCTTTCAAGACATCACCTTCACCTTCGTTCACAAAAAGTGCAGAAGATGCATCAAGATCTTTGGTACCAACGAAGTTTCCGTTTTCATCCAAACCACCTGATCTAGCCACCAAATCCTCTTTATGACCTTCAATCACATTGTAAATAGCCAAAGTAGCTGCTCTAACTTCCTTTGCTTTATCCAGAACAGCTACATCTTTGTCACGGTTACCCGCATCTGCTACTGCTGTCTGAATTGATTCGACTTTCTTAACACTTTCATCAGCTTTGCCGACATTTGTATCTTCGAAAGCTGTATTTATAAAGACGAACTTCTCAAGTACACTGTTACTCACCTGCAATGCTAGCAAAGCAGTCAGTACCAGGTACATCATACCGATCATCTTATCTCTAGGGGATTGTTCACCTCCTGACATATGTTTTTGTTTTTTAAGGTTAAAAAATCAAATTACTTAGCAGAATTATCGCCACCTCTCATTGCAGCTAACATATTCCCATAAATACCATTCAAAGAAGTAATGTTGGTGTTGAGCTTAGTCATCCCTGATCTAAAGTTTTCAGTATCCTTAGCTGCTTCAGCCATCCCTTCCATTGCAGAAGTCACGTTAGAATAGAACTTGTTCATAGCTTTCACATGACTATTAGCATCCTTCAATTCCATTTCGTAAACAGCATTCAGAGCACCCAAATTCTTAGTTGCATTTTGCACTTGAGAATGGAATTCACCAGTCTCTTTAGTAGCAGAAGCCATTGCAGCGATAGAACTTGCAGTAGTAGCATATGACTTATTCATTTCTACCAATGACTTAGAAGCTGATTTCACATTAGTTGCATACTCGTTAGTTGCAACTGCCGCATCACCCAGGTTCGCCATCTTTTTAGCAGATTCGGCCATGTTTTTCATTCCATCTCCCAAACTCTTGATTAACTCTGGACCAACCTTAGCATCACCAAGCATCTTGTCCATTTGCGCTGAAGCACCAGTTGCAGCAGGAGCTACGGCAGCTCTAGTTGTAGCTCTAGGTCCATCATAGTCATCCGCTAATTCCGGATAAACTTTAGACCAGTCAATTTCATGCTTTTGGGGTTCAAATGCACTAAGAAAGAAAATAATAGCCTCTGTAGTAAGACCAATTCCTAGCATTTCTCCTGCACCTGGAAGGTGAAGGATTTTAAACATAGCTCCAACAATTACTACGGCTGCACCTATACCGTAGACTTTAGGCATTATTGTGGTAAACAGTAGTTCTTTAAATCCACCTTTATTTGCACTCATATTTTTAAAGATTTTAGGTTACTAATTTGTATGTTTTGATTAAAATTCTGATCCTGATGACCTGCCCAAATGTGTCATTGCACATCTAAATCCAATAGCAGCTCTTGTAGAGTCTTTGTATTCGTAAGTTCTTGTTCCAGTCTCTAGGTAATAGGCAATGTCTTTCCAAGACCCTCCTCTAATAACCTTTTTAGGTTCTGAATCATCAAAGTAAGTCGGGTTTAAATCCCAAACTAACGGCATAGAAGATGGGTTAAATGCATCTTCACACCATTCAGCCACATTACCTGACATCTCATATAGACCATAATCATTTGCAAAGAATGTTGCTACTGGATTAGTATATGCAAAACCATCATCGAAATAATTACCTCTACCTGGTTTGAAGTTAGCCAATAGACATCCTCTCATATTTCTAATATAAGGTCCTCCCCAAGGATATTTATTCATATCTCTACCACCTCTAGCGGCATATTCCCATTCAGCTTCAGAAGGTAATCTAAAGTTAGGCATAGGGAACAACCCTCTGTCTGCTCTAAAATTATTCAAATGATCTGTTCTCCATTTACAGAAATACTTGGCAGCATCCCAATCAACCCCCACAACAGGGTAATTGTCAAATGCTGGATGAGACCAGTAATACACCATCAAAGGATCACCCATATGATGTGTAAAATCTTTTACCCATACAGTTGAATCAGGCACCAAATCCTCAACAACAAATCCATCCGGCAATTCAGCCTCAGAACCTTCAGTCAAATCTTCAGTAAACTGTCTGTATTCATTATTAGTGATTTCGGTATCATCCATATAGAATGGCCCTATCGTCACCTGTTTATTGAAATTAATTTGAGTTGCGGCCACATCTTGATCTGCTTGACCCATGTGGAAAGTCCCTGGTGGGATTGCAACCATACCATATGGTCTAACCATTTCAAAACCTTCTCTTCCTTGAGCACCTATGAGTTCACCATTACTCTCATAACCACCGCTACCTCCGCCTCCAAATATGCCGAGCAAGCTACACGCTTGACTACCTAATAACACACTTAGTACGAATAGCAAAGAAAAAATTTTGCTTACACTAAATTTATTCATAACACTAAATTTAAAATATTCATACTTTAACATAACAAGTATACACAAAAATTATTGTCTCATTTAAACCATAAATATAATGCTTCATACATTTAAACATCAAGTTACAGCCTATAAAAATACATTCTGTGCACCGAAATAAAAAATCAATTTTACCTCTGCACAAGTTTAAGTTGAAAAAACGTCATTTAAAACCTAAACCTAGGAGTTCTAATGATTTTTTTCGATCGGGAATTTAAGGTAGGTAGGTTATATCTAAGATATAACTCGTGCGATGTAGGTTGTTTCGCACTTTGATTATCAATAACTAAATCAAATGCATAGCCCACTTCTAAACTTTGGTCTTCCAAAAATGAATACCCTAAAAGCAGAGACATTGCCTCACCATCACGGTATGACAATCCTGCCCATATTTTAGTTTGATATATAACACGTACATTTATATCATAAGTGAGATAGGCAAAGTTCCCATGGACCAAGACGGAAGGTTGAATAACTGTATTCAAGTTGACCAAGTATCGGTAATCCGCCATTAAGACATACTCCATGAGTTCGCCGTTCTGCCCGCTTGACCCACCATCAATAAACTCAAATTCTGGTGTTAGAATATTATTCACGCCTAACGATACCCCAAAATCATTCGCTACAAATGAAACTCCCGCAGACAAATCGAATTGTTGTTCAAGAATAGACCCGGATTCAATTAAATCTTCAGGATTAACTGCTACTAATTGCCCGAAATCCAATTTTCTATTTATAAATCGGGGACTTACACCAAAGCTAATTTTACCTCTAGAGAAGTCCTTGTGATAAGCAATGGATAAGTGAAGCTCAGTATTAGTCACTGGCCCAAGTTGATCATACATCAAAGATCCACCTAACCCAATAGGTAAGCCTTTAATATCCATCAAAGTGGAATAGTTCAGGAATTGAGTTACGGGTGCCCCTCCTTGCTGTTCAAAGGAAGTCTCATATCCCGCCCATTGCCCCCTACTAATGAAGGAAACTGACGAACCTCCATCAATAGATACTAATGATGGATTCCAATAAGACTTATTGAACATGAAATGACTAAACGTGGGCCCATTTTGACCTTGTAGGCTCTGAGAAGCAAGTACGCACATCAAAAAGCAAAATCGTTTAATCATAATTTGTTTGGAAGCACCAGAATATAGATGCATTAATTTCAAACCAATATTAAACTAAAAATATTTCGGCTCAAACAATAATGCTATTTGATACCATTAACTGTCTTTATATACACCTCTAAGGCACCAGTCATAGAAGGTGCATTTGGCAATGGTGCCTGTACATCCAAAACCATGTCCGCATCAGTTACCGCTTTGGCAGTAGTTGGGCCAAAAGCAGCGATTCTTGTGTCATTCTGTTTGAATTCCGGAAAGTTCACCAACAATGAATTAATACCTGATGGACTAAAGAATGCTATGATATCATACTTAACATCATCCAAATCTGACAAATCACTCGCTACTGTCTTATATATAATAGCCTCAGAGTATGCGATATCATTTTCTTTTAGAAAATTAGGGATATCATCTTTTCTGATATTTGAACAAGGGAAGATAAACTTTTCACCTTTGTGCTTCTTCAAGATTTCAAGTAACTCAGTAGCAGTTCTTGTTCCAGTAAATATTTTACGCTTCCTTATTACGATATATTTTTGAAGGTAATTAGCCGTCTGCTCCGAAATACAGAAATACTTCATACCTGAAGGTATTTCAACCTTATTTTCAGTCGCTAATCTAAAGAAGTGATCAACTGCATTTCTACTAGTAAAGATAACAGCTGTGTGGCTCAAAATATCCACTTTCTGCTTTCTAAATTCCTTTATGTCGACAGGGTCAATTTGAATAAAAGGTCTAAAATCTATTTTCAAATCGTACTTTTCAGCCAATTTAAAATAAGGTGACTTTTCGTCCGTTGGTTTTGGTTGTGAAACCAATATGCTTGTCACTTTTTTCAGTCTAGCTTTATTCTCTATCAATAAATCTTCGCTCATTTAGGTCCTCGTTGATGATTAGTTGGTTATTGTAATAGGTTTTTCACGACAATACACAGAGGTATAATTTCCGCGCTGCAAAGGTAGGAAAATAAATGAAGCTTTCTGAAATTGTAATTGTTATTTAGAACAAGAAACATCAGGACTACCCGAATGGTAATTAAAACAAATAAAATGACCTGAAAGACTATCCACGTAATTCCGATAAGGTTAACGGGCAAAACAAAAAGAATGATTGTCATTCCAAACGTTCCTAATGCACATAAGAGCGAAAATCGCAAATACGAGTAAAAATGAATCTCAATAAACTTATTAAAGTTGAAGATTTTTGACAAAAACAATATCAGTGGGTATTTCAATCCCATGAGAACAAATGAAATCAAAAACACTTGTGACTCCAATACTATTGGATTAGAAGACAAGTTAATACCCCCTACATTTGCAAAGCAAACATCAGTAATCAACATCAAATTAAGTACTGAGCCCCCAATCAAGACAGCATACAATAATACAAAACTCAAAGTGATCGGTGACCAAGGTGCATGTGCCGCTATTAAATCAAAACGTTGTCTTACTTTCGTAGACTTACTGATCGAAACATATTCACTAAATAATCTATAAGAAGTTGCTCTAAAAAACACAACTAGTGATAGCACAAAAAGGGATGATAGTATGATTATGTTTCTCGAATTGGTAAAACCTCTCTTGCTCCAACTGAAAATAGAATCTGATTCATCAATATATTCTTGAGTCTTGACGATTTGACTCGTAATAACATTTGGATCTAGATTATTACTAAAAACAGAAACCACTATTTGAGAAGAATTGTAAACTGACATTAGACTGTCTATCCTCCAATTCAACTCTTGACCCTTCTCCACATAATACACCAACTGTCCACCCAGATAAACAGCGTGATCCTTAGGCAGGTTCAGCTGGAGACTATATCTCTTATATGCGGAAAATTCCAGGTCAAAATACAGTGTATGAATATCGTTTGACGCATTGAAAGGCTGTAACTGATTGGTCTCGACATTCAACACTTTCCATATTGACTTTAAATCCTTGACCACCACATATTGGTTTTCAGTCTGCAAAGGAGATAAAAAAAAGCAAAACCAAACACAAAGGAGGAGCTTATGCATGTACATTCTTCCGCCTTCTTCTCTTAACCAATACCTCCAAGACCACACTGAATATCACACCAAATACTCCTTGACTCATCAATAGTGTCGTGTTGCCCACATAGGCAAATTGTATTGAACAAAAGATAACGGTAAGATTTAACCCACCCAACACCAATACAGTTTGAGTGTGAGTCATCCCCAAATCCCCAAGGTAATGATGGATATGATTTCTATCTGGCATAAATGGAGATACTCCATTAAACACTCGAATAATAATAACCCTTATCGTATCAAAAATCGGGATAAAAAGAATAGCTATTGAAATAGAGGGTGCAGAAACGACAGCATTTATTTCAATAAAATGAATGGCCAAAACACTGATAATAAACCCACTCACTAAAGCTCCAGTATCTCCCATAAAAACCTTTGCAGTTCCTAAATTATACCGAAGAAAACCCAGCATACCACCAGACAAAGCAAAAGACACATAGGCATAATTATCCTCTCCGTTTGTATAGAAATACACCCCAAATACCACAGAGATGATAATAACAATAGTCCCAGCCAACCCATTGATACCATCAATTAAATTGACAGCATTGGTTATACACAGAATTACTAAAAATGAAAAGGCATAACTAATCCCCACATCCAAATCGTATACACCAAATAGCCCCTGAAAACTTGTAATTCTTACATCGCCATAAAACAAGACAATCCCAGCAGCAAGTACTTGAACAAAGAATTTTTTAAAAACAGAAACTCCATTAATATCATCCTTGACACCTACAAAAAATATAATAAGTGACCCAGCTAATAACTGTTGAATCCCAAGGGTCATTTGACCAAAAATAGCCACTCCTGTCATGAACCCAGCAAAAATTGCCAATCCACCCAATCTTGGCGTATCTGTATCATGTACCTTGCGATAATCAGGTTCATCAAGAATACGCTTGCTATGAGCTACACTAATAATGGTAGGTATAGAAAACATGGATATGAGCATAGCCCAGAAAAAAATCAATAACGACTCGATCATAGATTAGTATTGTGCAACAGGGGCCAAAGTAAGACAAATATTAAATGGATATCAAAATAAAGCGCTGTATCCAAAATGGATTTTTGATGAATCGAATGAAAAGGACTCATTTTTCCTCTTACCCATACCATATATCATCAAAAAATTACCAGAATCCGTGGCAAACTGCATCCCCAAACCCAAACCCGAAGGATAATCGTCAAAAGAACCACTGATTATATCATAGCCCAAATAGGCTTGGTCATAAAAGGCAAACAAATAAGATTTGTCATCCATCAGAAAACGCCATTCCAAATTTGAATACACATATTCAGACGCGAAAAAATCACCTTCATTAAACCCCCTAATTGAATACAACCCTCCCAACCTAAAGAGGTCATTGATAAACAAACTCTCATTACCAATCCAGCCTGAACTAATAGACGCAAAAATAACTGAACGTTTCAAAACCAACTTATAGGCATCAAAATAGCCATCCACAGCATATTGTGTAGATGAGCTCGATAAATCAACATCGTTAACTTCCTTCTTCCCAACCTTTGAATTAATCGTCAGTGAATAGCCATTTCTAGGATTTAACCTACTATCCAAATTCCAATGGTTTATTGACAGACCATAATTATCAACTGTAAAATTCCCACTTTGCCCAGTATCATCATTGAGCTCATTCCCTAAATAATTTTCATAAAGACTACTTACTCTCACGCTTGGAAAGGGATAATATGCCAAGCCAATTTCTAATTTCCTGTTGGAGAATAGCGTATCCTGTTTGATTTGATCAAAAGAAGCAAACAAATCCAATGGAGTCCCTAAAAATATAGGGTGTAAATAACTGGCCTGAAGCTTTTGAGTATTTTCACTCACCTTCTCCCAATGAATATCAATTGCTTTTGCGGATCTAAAAAGGTTTTTGACACTTAGGTTAACCTCACCAGTGAACTCCAATTTACCATCCTCACGATTAGGTATAAATCCTAGTATACCATCAAAGTAGTTCACTTTAACTGGTTTGACATCTAAAGCAACTTTGGCCCTTTTCAAAGCAAATGAACTATTGACTGAAATCAGTTCAATAAAAGGCAAGTTCTCCAATTTCTTAGGAATGTTTTTGACCGAAGACTCATCGTACACTTTGTTGATATCCAGTCCCAAATACTTATTTAAAAATTTCTCTTTCAAAATCCCCTTAGGATTGATTGATATTGTATCAAATACAATTTTCATCCCAGGGTCCAGGCTCAAACTGAGATAAAGCGCATCATCAATTACTCTTGATGAATCCACTAACACTCTAGCAAAAGGGTAACCATGGTTTTCCATATAGATTAAAACCTGCTTGAGCTTGTCAGGCACATTGGTTATACTAGCAGGTTTTTTTTTAACACTCATATTTACATAATACAACGAATCAATAGATCGCACATCAAAATGAATTTCATTAAATCTTCTCCCTTGATAAAAGACAATACTCACAGACTCTTCCCCATACTTTACCGATTCTACACTCGCTAACCAAAAGCCATTTTCTCGTAATTCATTTAGAATTTGATTAGTTGATAAGAGCACACTTGCAGAGTCTATGCTCATTTTTTTAGGCAGATATTTTTTCTCTACTCCATCTATATCCATTCGCAGGACAGATTGCCCCATGAGCTGACCACTATTAGTGAGAACAAATAGCATGCAGACCCACCAAAAACAACTCGAATGTCTATACTTTAGTACCACATGATAAAACTATGACATTTTGAGTGGAATTTACCTTCATATCCCTTTTTGCAAACAAGCCTGCTATTACTGCGACTTTCACTTTTCTACGAATCAAAAAGCTAGACCAGCCATGATCAATGCCATAATCAAAGAGCTTGAGATCCGTCAATCCTATCTGAGTCATGAGAAAATCCACACCATCTATTTTGGGGGAGGCACGCCCTCCATTTTATCACAACCCGAATTACAGCAATTGCTTAATGCAATTCACGAAAGATTTACGGTAGATGAAAATGCAGAAATTACGCTAGAAGCCAATCCCGATGATCTTACTACTGAAAAGCTAGCAATGTTTAAAACATTAGGGGTCAATCGCCTGAGTATTGGCATTCAGACTTTTGACGATAAAACATTAAGTTATTTCAATCGGGCCCATGACAGTAAGATGGCAGGTCAAGCTGTACCTGACGCACAACTTGTCGGGTTTGACAATATCAGTATCGATCTAATTTTCGGGTCACCCAACCAGACCCTCGAAGGTCTGCAGTCCGATCTAGATCAAGCCATGAAGCTTGGTGCACAACACGTATCTATCTATGGACTAACCATCGAAGAACAAACAGTATTTGGCAAGTGGTATCAACAAAAAAAACTCGTTCCTTTGCCAGAAGAACATGCTGCAAGTCAGTTAGAGTTAATCATGGACTTCCTTGACGCGCATGGTTACGAGCAATACGAAATATCTAATTTTTGTAAACCGGGCTTTGAATCAAAACATAACTCCTCCTATTGGAAAGAGTATCATTATCTAGGTATTGGCCCAAGCGCCCACTCCTACAATGGGAAAAGCCGACAGTACAACATTGCTCATAATGCCAAATACCTACAATCACTCGATGAGGGAATAGTTAATTATGAAATAGAATATCTCAGTCAAGACGATAAAATCAATGAATACATACTAACGCATATCAGAACAAGTCGAGGGGTTGACCTAGACTATCTCAAATCACGATATGAGATTGATTTATCAGAAATAAAAAAAAAGGAATTAAGTCAACTCACACAAAGCGACAAGGTGTTTTTTGATCATCAAACATTAAAATTAACACGAGAAGGAAAATTAGTTGGTGATTATGTAACTGAAAAATTGATAATCTAAGTATCTTTCTTGTGAGAATGAATATTAGAATTAAAAACTCATTCAATTTTTAACTTAAGCATCGTCTGATTTTCGATCACCTGGATGGAAAAAGAAGAAAAAAAAGCATACTTATTACTCAAATCCGTGATATTCCATTATCATGGACTAGATGAGGATGAAGAAAAGCTACTAACTACTACGGCCGACAAACATGACGCTCATGAAGAGCTCAAATGGGCCAACTCCTATATTGCCGAAGACTTCACTACTGCTTTTGAAAGATCGAGGGAATATCTAAAAGAGGTTATTGGGAATCTACCACTAGAAACTAGAGTGGATCACTTATTTTCTGTGTGGGAAGACAATAATCAAAAAGGATATCTAACCGAAATGGAAGCTACCGCTATGTTGAACCTCGCCAAAGACTGGGAAATCGACAAAGAATTAATGCTCAAAGTAAGAGAAGCCTAAAGACTCATCTTTTCTTTGAATTTGACGGCTTGCCTTCTGCTTATTTCAACTTTCTCTCCTCCATTCAATTCTACCATCAAACCTCCGTTGAACCAGGGTTCAATTTTCTCTACCCAACCGAGATTGATGATATGTTTTCTACTTGCTCTAAAAAAATATTTATCATCTAGCTTTTCATCCAACGCATTCAGAGACTTGTGTATCATCGGTCTTACGGTATCAAAATAAACTTTGATATAGTTACCATCTGATTCAAACAACCTTATTTTTTCCAATTTAACAAACCAACACTTTTCCCCGTCTTTGACAAATACTTGGTCATTAGATTTCAGTTTATCTTCTGACGAAACAGGTGTGATCTCATTGACTCTGACAATAGCCAAACATTTTTGTATTACCTCCGACAACCTTTCAGGGTCAATAGGCTTCAACAAATAATCAAATGCGTTCACCTCAAATGCTTTGATTGCAAACTGATCATATGCAGTGGTAAACACCACCAAAGGACTCTTATCCAATTCCTCCAGTAACTCAAAACCCGTTTTACCCGGCATCTGAATATCCAAGAACAATAAATCTGGCGTCAACTCATCCACAAGATCCAAAGCTTCATCAGCATTGGCAGCCTCACCCACTATTTCTATCTCACTGTATTCAGACAATAATGACCTCAACTCCTTTCGTGCTAATCTCTCATCATCGATGATTAATGCTCTCATCCTTTTTGCGTTTTGGGTATAACAATTTCTGTTAGCACAACATTATCGGATTCATTGCCAATCATAAATTTAGCCTCCTCTCTATAAATCAATGCTAACCGTTCTTTCGTGTTTTCAAGGCCATAGCCTTTCTCCTTGATATTTTCAGAGGGTAAAAACACACCTGTATTACGGATCTGAATATGTACATTATCCATATGAGAATACGTTTTCAACCCTATTACACCTCCTTCTTTCAACTTAGCGATACCATGTTTAATCCCGTTTTCAACTAGTGTCTGAATCATCATGGGAGGTATCTCAACATAATTGGTACTCTCTTCGATATCTACCTTCACCTGCAGGCGTTCCTCATAACGAATAGCCTCTAGTCCCAAATAGGCATGAACAGTATTCATCTCCTCCTCTAATCTAACCAATCTCTTTTTTTCGGCACTGAGTGAATTTCTAAAAATGCTTGACAGTTGCGTGATTGCATGTTTCGATTTTTCCGGATCTTCATCCACTAATGCTTTGATGCTATTCAAAGCATTGAAGATAAAATGCGGGTTGAGTTGCGCCCTCAAATGCTGTAATTCCGCATCCTTGATGAGCGCCTCATATTGAAGAGACTTATTGTGTTGCTCAAAGTAATGATAAGCAAAATAGATCAGCGACCACAAGAAGTACATCGCTGCTGGGCCTATTACACCAAAAATGAAATTGACGGGTTTCAACTCTACCGACAATACTAATATCCCCATCAGATACGATATACCAATCAGAAACACATAGTTGAATAAGCCTAGAACAAGATCACTGAGGATAATAGATGGAATCAATCTCAAAGACGAGAAGAGCACCCAATTATACCGTTTGATTACGTTACGCAAAATGTGCGTGGACAGGATATAGAAGCCAATTTGAAAGAGTACTACTAGGAGTTCTGTTTGAACGAACTCCCCTCTAATAAAAAAGTATATAGCAAAATTGAGCAGGCCATAAAATGACCACCCAAAACCTTGACACAACCAATAAATCTTGGATTTACTCATAGCATTGTTCAAGGTAATTTTATTGTACCAAAATCTGAATTATTTAAGTGCAATTTGACTCGAATAAAATGAAAGAGGAAACAATATTAAGGTTGAGCATCAAGTTTAGCATAAATACTCAAGCCTTTATTGAAGTACTTATCCCACACCCAACAATAAGCTAAACCAAACGATGTGCATGAAATATGGATAAACGAGATGTGTACATTGTTACCCAATACCAAATGATTGAACGTTTCAAAAACAAAAACCATACCCCACAAAAACCATTTTTTGCTACTGAAATAAGACAGCGCACCAATAATGGCAAAAACTCCTACAGAGCCACCCATCCATGCTCGAGTAAACCCATTGGCTACAAAATAAGTCTCATTGATACTGTCAAACATCATTAAAAAATTGAACAGAGAACCAGTAAAAAGGCCAATAAAAAGATACGAGGCAAAATAAATCTTAATTGTACTCTTAGTCCCAAACTGTTCTTCAAATGATTGAACAGGAAATAGAAATCCGAAAATCGTGACAAACAGGATATGTACAAAATCATTGTGAAACCAGGCCGTGGTAAAGCAGGTTACAATGAAATGCCAAAAATTGGTCTTGAATTCTAACATCCACATCGTCATATAGCACATGAACTGAACCTCCCAAGGCCCATCACAATTCCTACGTGGAGCAAACCCTAACACTGCTAGCAAAGCCCAAACAATGAGTAAGTAACCGATGCTAAACTTCCTTGATAACACCCATGCCTTCAAGGAGGTATAATTTTTACCATACATGTCCTTCCATGGCCATTGATAAGGCACCCATCTATTATTGTACTTTCTAACTTTACCTTCTGATTCTTGTCCCACTTTCTACTCTTTATTTTTGCTGCAAAGCAAGTTAATTTGCTCAGAATGTTATAATTCTAACGCCAAAAACTTACCCGTATAACAATTATTTAATTTGACTATATCTTCAGGAGTTCCTTGACCTACAATAGTCCCTCCTGCATTCCCTCCTTCTGGCCCCAAGTCAATAACATGATCCGAAATTTTAATCACATCCAAGTTGTGTTCTATAATCATCACTGTATTTCCTTTGTCTACCAGAATATTCAATACGTTGAGTAGATGCTGAATATCTTGAAAATGTAAACCTGTAGTCGGTTCATCCAGTACATAGAATGTCTTACCCGTATCCTTTTTGGACAACTCAGTTGCCAACTTGACTCTTTGTGCCTCTCCACCTGACAGTGTTGTTGCATGCTGTCCTAAGGTCAAATAACCTAATCCAACTTCACTTAGTGTATGAATCTTTCGAATGATTTTGGGTTGATGATCGAAAAACTCCACTGCTTGCTCAACAGTCATGTCCAAAATATCTGCAATCGATTTCCCTTTAAACCTAATCTCTAAAGTCTCACGATTGTACCTCTTCCCCTTACAGGTCTCGCACAGAACATGTACATCAGGTAGAAAATCCATTTCCACTAGTTTCATTCCTCCTCCTTCGCAAGTTTCACATCTCCCACCTTTCACATTAAAGGAAAACCTCCCCGGCTTGTACCCTCTAATTTTAGCTTCTGGAAGCTGACAAAATAAAGCCCTAATATCGGTAAACACCCCTGTATAAGTTGCTGGGTTAGAACGTGGTGTTCTACCAATCGGGGATTGGTCTACTTCAATTATTTTATCAATATGCTGATCTCCATCGATCGATTCATATGGTAAAGGATCTTTTCTAGACCGATAAAACTTCTTGTTCAGAATCGGTACAAAGGTCTCATGTATCAATGACGACTTTCCACTACCAGAAACTCCGGTAACAGCCACCATCTTCCCTAAAGGAATGTCCAAAGTGACATTTTTTAGATTGTGACCGTTTGCACCCGTCAGTTTGATATTCAACCCATTCCCTTCTCTTCTTTTCTTTGGTATCTCGATCGCTAATTCGCCATTGAGGTAACCTGCAGTTTTAGTCTTTGACTTAAGGAATTCTTCTGGAGGTCCGGCCGCAACCACTTGCCCACCATGTCGCCCTGCTCCTGGGCCAATATCTATAATATAGTCAGAGGCCAACATCATATCTTTGTCATGCTCCACAACAATCACCGTATTGCCAAGATCTCTCAAATCCTGTAGCGCCTTGATCAGTTTGACATTGTCCCGCTGATGTAAACCAATACTCGGTTCATCCAGAATATATAATACCCCTACTAGTTGAGTGCCAATTTGGGTCGCCAATCTTATTCTTTGTGCCTCACCACCTGACAAGGTTCTCAACGGTCGGTTCAACTCAAGGTAACTCAAACCTACATCCAAAAGGAACCCTAGACGTTTCCTAATCTCTTTGAGAATTTCTACTCCAATAAGGTTTTGACGATCTGTCAATCTATCTTCTACCCCTTCAAACCACCCTAACAACTCCTCAATATTCATAGAGGCCAACTCAGAGATGTTTTTATCTGCAATTTTAAAGTGTAAAGACTCTTTTTTCAATCTTGCTCCTTCGCATGTAGGACAAGTTGTGACACTGGTAAAATCTTTGATCCATTTTTGAATCTTCTCTGTCCCACTTTCTTTTTGCTTCTCTAAGAAATTAATAATTCCCTCGAAATTCGTATTCCAATCTGTACCAGGATATTTCTTAGAACTAACCGCTACAGGTTCAGAATCACCATAAAGCAGAATGTCAATCACTTCCTTCTTAATATCTTTAAGAGGAGTTGTCAAACTATACTTGTACCTCTTAAGTATTCCTTCCACTTTCTTGAAAACCCAAATATCTCTGAACTCACCCAAAGGCAAAAAGCCTCCTCTACTCACACTCAGTTCCAAATCCGGAATGATATTTTGTTCCTCTATCGTCTCAATATTACCCAAACCATTACACTCATGACAAGCGCCATACGGTGAGTTGAATGAGAACATATTTGGAGCTGGGTCATCATATGCCAACCCTGACTGGGCATCCATTAGGTGTTTTGAGAAGTGATGTGGCGCTCCCTTTTCATCCAACAACATCATCACGCCTTTACCATGCTGCAAGGCCGATTTCAGAGATGCGTTAATTCTAATTTTATCTTTGTCACCAACAACCAATCGATCGACGACTATCTCAATGTCATGGGTCTTGTATCGATCCACTTGCATTTTGGGCTCCAAATCCATGATTTCACCATCAATTCGAACTTTGGCAAACCCCATCTTGGCGATCTGCACAAACAGATCGCGATAATGCCCTTTACGTCCTTTGACCACAGGGGCCAACACTGTCAATTTTTGCGCATCATAAAATGAAAGTACATGAAAGAAGATTTGTTCTTCCGTCTGCTTTTCCATTTTTTCACCCGTCATATACGAATATGCTATTCCGGCACGGGCGAATAAAAGTCTCAAAAAATCATAAACCTCAGTCACAGTTCCCACCGTTGATCTTGGGTTTTTAGAGGTCGTCTTTTGTTCAATCGAGATAACTGGAGACAAACCATTGATTTTGTCCACATCAGGACGTTCCATATCTCCCAAAAAACTACGCGCATATGCAGAGAAGCTCTCCATATAACGTCTCTGGCCTTCTGCATATATGGTATCAAATGCCAAGGATGATTTTCCACTACCGCTAATTCCTGTGATCACGACTAATTGATCACGCTTGAACTTAACATCTATGTTTTTGAGATTATGCTCACGTGCTCCATATACCTCTAAGTATTCGGTGTGTTCAAAATCAATCGTATCTTTATTCTCTTCTTTTTGCGTTGTCTGCATGATAATTTCTTATTCTACCAAGACTTTTACTTGGTAAACTTGACCTGGTTTTACAATCATGCTATATGATCTGATCCAAGCGTTATTCTTCTTCAATTGATAATAGGTCATGTGGTATTGCTGAGCAAAATCATTCCAATCCGAAATAGAAGATTTAACTTTCACTAACCTTGTTTTTGGCAAACTATACTTGTCTATGTCCTTGATGTCAAAACTAAAATTGGCAGGATTTTCTAACAAATTTTTTAAAGCAATAATTCGAAATACATAACGCGATGGTTCCTCGCTCATCACCATATCATAATAATTAGTTGCACGTTGCTTCTCTACAACCTGTGTTGCTCCATGCACACCCATATTGTAAGAAGCTGCAACTATTGTCCAATCACCAAACCGCTTATGTGCTTGCTTCAAATACTTGGCAGCAGCTACAGTCGCTAATATCGGGTCATAACGTTGGTCAACTTCTCTATTCACCTTCAATCCAAAATCCTTAGCTGTACCTTTGAGGAATTGCCAAAAACCTACTGCGTTGGCTGGAGAAACAACATTTTGCAAGCCACTTTCCGCTACTGCCAAATACTTAAAATCACTCGGTACATTATTAGCCACCAATATCGAATCAAGTATCGGCAACCACTGATGTGAGCGCTTAATCATGATGACTGCATTGGAATGCCAAAAAGCATTGACCTGAACCTCTCGGTCCAAACGCTCCATCACATCTGCACGATCCAAAGGCACTTCTTCTCCTGCAAAAGAAATTGAAGAAGGCAGTGCATACCCTGTGATGGTTGCATTATTAATTTGTTCTGGAAATGACATTGGCTCACTTTCAACATTAACCGTTTGTTTGGGGCCAAACATATAAATCGACCATCCGCCAAGAAGGATGCCGATAAAAAGAATTCCGAATTGCTTTGGCATACTAAAAATTAGGAGACAAGGTAAATTGATTATAGAATTCGTCGATAATACCGACGGCCTCCTCTGGAGTGTCTACAATATGGAATAGATCAATATCTTTTGGACTTACAGTAGAATATTTTTCCAGCATCGTACCTTTAATCCAATCTAACAATCCTGACCAAAACTCAGTCCCCACCAAAATAATAGGAAAAGTACCGATCTTTTCTGTTTGAATTAAAGTCAATGATTCGAATAATTCATCCAGTGTACCAAATCCTCCAGGCATCACGATGAAGCCTTGAGAGTAACGCACAAACATGACCTTTCGCACAAAGAAATAATCGAAATTAATCATTTTATCAGGGTCTATATAAATATTGCCTGACTGCTCAAAGGGCAAATCAATATTGAGACCTACAGAGCGGCCGTGCTCTTTGTTGGCTCCTTTGTTACCTGCTTCCATGATACCAGGACCTCCACCAGTAATGACACCATACCCATGACGCACCAATTTTGCACCTATATCTTCAGCCATTTTGTAATACTGGTTATCAGATTTGGTTCTGGCAGAGCCAAATATGGATACACAAGGACCAATCCTGGCTAGCTTCTCAAAGCCTTCTACCATCTCTGACATCACCTTGAAAATCACCCATGAATCTTGGGTCTTAATTTCATTCCAATCTTTACGCTTGAACGCTTTTCTAATTTTTTTTTCGTTCTCTTCGTTTTTGGCTTCTTCTGTCATTCTTTGTTGTTGGTTAGTAGTCACCTCGTTTTTGGGGTGGCAAATTTAAGTATATAAACTAAGCTTTAATAAGGAGGTCCCGAATTGCTTTTTCAGGATTTTCAAATTCAAACTTAAAACCCGTGTCAATAACCTTCTGGTTTGAGATAATATTGCCTTCTAAAACAATTTGTGACATCTCTCCTAACATCATTTTTAATATAAAAGAGGGCACATTTGGTAGCCAGACTGGCCTTTTCAACACTTTAGCCAATAACTGAGTAAAAGATGAATTTGATATTGGGTTTGGTGCTACAGCATTAAAAGCTCCACTAGTATCTTCATTAACTATAAAATAATTTAACATACTTATTAGATCCTTAATATGAACCCAATTGATAATTTGCTCTCCGCTACCCATTGGGGCTCCAACAAACATCTTAATTGGATAAGTAATTTTAGATAAAGCGCTCCCATTTTCTGATAATACCATACCGAACCGAGCTTTTACTACTCTTGACCCTAGACTTTCAAACTTATCAGCCTCAGCCTCCCAATCCTTACATATTTTGGCCAGGTAATCATCACCAAATGGATCCGACTCAACAGAAACATCCTTACTTGGTAAAAGACCATAACAAGATGATCCTGAGGCACTCAAAAACAATTTTGGTTTCTTACCCAGTTTTGAAAACTCCTCGAACAATAACTTTGTAGACAAAATACGACTGTCATACATTCGGGCTTTTTTTACAGGAGTCCAGCGCTGACTTCCCACATTACTCCCAGCAAGATGGACTACTATATCAACATCTTTTAGTGCAGCAGGATCTACATATTCTTTTTTAAGATTCCATTCAAACACTTCCGCTTTCAAATGAGCATATTTACCTCTACTCAAATGCCGGACGGTATGACCTTGATCGGCCAACAATAGAGTCAAATGAGAACCTACTAATCCACTACCTCCTGTTATCAATACTATCATTCAGAATATGTATAATTATTATAATGTTCACTTATTTTGTGACTTCCATTCACATATTTAAAGATATTGACTATTTTGGAAATTAGACTAAGCCAAAAACGATAAATGAATTTCACTTTTGAAGCGTATCAACAACTCATTACGTTAACCATTGCATTTGGAGTCATCTGCATTGCGTCCAGTAAGATCGCTGTAGTGTTTCAAAAGTTCAACCTGCCTATTATAACGGGATTTTTGGTGACAGGGATTATTTGTGGCCCATTTGTTTTAGGACTAATACCAAAGGAATCCATTACCAGGTTAAATTTCATCAATGAAACCGCTCTTGCATTCATCGCCTTTGCTGCGGGTTCAGAATTATACTTCAGAGAGCTCAGAGGTAGAATTAATAGTATCAAATGGAATACCATAGGACAACTAACGTTCTCCTTTGTCTTTGGCAGTATTGCTGTATTCTTTTTGTCAGACCTCATTCCATACATGAGAGACATGTCAATGGCCTCCAAAATTGGAGCCTCGCTTTTGACCGGAACCATATTTGTCGCACGATCACCTGCATCTGCCATTGCCGTGATACAAGAATTGAGAGCAAAAGGTCCTTTCACTCAAACCGTTATGGGTGTTACGGTGCTCACAGACTTTATTGTCATCATTATTTTTGCCATCTGCTTTTCCATGGCCAAATCTTTAGATAGTGGTAGAGAATTAGAATGGCTTAGCATAGTCATACCCGTAGGAGAGATGGCACTATCTGTTGGTATCGGGTATTTATTAGGACGGCTATTGGAATTATTGTTGGGGCTCAAAATCAGACAAGAAATAAAGTCCATACTGGTCGTCTCTCTTGGGTATTCGATCTATTTCATCAATCAAGTAATAGGAGAGCTAACTCAAAACATGGCGCATGAACTAAGACTAGAACCGCTTATCGTTTGCATCATCGCGAGTTTGTATATCATCAATTACACCAAAAACAAAGCGGAGTTCCTCAACATCCTCAACACAACTGGCACTATTGTTTATGCCGCTTTTTTCACCTTGACAGGAGCATCACTAGATATTTATATATTGATAACTGTCTGGGCTATCGCACTCTTCTTCTTTGTGATACGATTGGTGACCATCATTGGTGGCTCATACTTTGGTGGTGTTATGGCACGCGATCCTTGGAAAATGATTCACATGTCTTGGATGCCTTATGTCACACAAGCAGGTGTTGCACTGGGTTTGGCAACACTCGTCTCGAATGAATTTGCTGTTTGGGGCCCTCCATTTGCCACTGTCGTCATTGCACTAATCGTCTTCAACCAGATGGTTGGACCGCCGTTGTTTAAATATGCTTTGACAAAAATTGGCGAAAATAGAAACAAAGGCACTTTCAAATTTGATGGTGTTCGTGATGCCATCATTTTTGGGTTTGAAAACCAAAGTGTCTCATTAGCTAAACAGCTCATTGACAATGGATGGGAAGTACAGATTGCAACGCGTAAAAAGAAAGGGGCTATCGACGAACCAGAAGGGGTGACTGTTAGATATATCGAGGGCATTTCTCTAGAAACCCTAAAGGATCTAAATGCTGACAAATCTGAAGCCATCGTATGTTTGATGTCAGATCGAAGAAACTTAGAGACCTGTGAACTAGCGTACAAACACTTTGGCACACCTGATATGATTGTTCGTCTTGGGGAAAGACATTACTATGATAAGTTCTTGAATCTTGGTGTTCGAATTGTAGATCCATCAACTGCCATCGTCAGTCTATTGGATCACTTTGTAAGGTCTCCACAGGCTACTTCACTCTTATTAGGTATGGAGCCAGGTCAGGATACACGAGATCTAGAATTGCTCGATCCAAGTTTGCATGGCATTGCGCTAAGAGATTTCAGAATGCCCGCAGATGTATTGATACTGTCAATACACCGGGGTGGACAAATGATTATTTCTCATGGCTTCACCAGACTGAGACTAGGTGATATGGTCACCTTTGTCGGGTCCAAAGACAGTTTGGATGAAATAACTTTGAAATTTGATTACGTATAATCTCCAAGGCCTACCCTTGTATCTGTTCGTTTTCTTCTACTATCGTGAATAGGAATTAACGCTTGATAGATCGTTCATCCAGTATTATGAAATGATAAGGCGCATAGACAAATTAATAGTGCTAAGATTGCTTCGTACCCAAAGGCAATGACGCCAGTGGACTCGTCTTTGCGAGGTACGAAGCAATCTACTATACGATACTATTACTCCTCAAACGCCCAGTCGATCGTAGTTTTCATATCTTTCAACACAACTCCTAAATTTTTGAGTTGGGTACGAATAGCATCTACTTTGTCGTAGTTCTTCTGTTCTTTGGCTTCAGCATATTCTTTAATTAGAATGTCCATCAAACCATCGATATCCAAATCATTCTCTTCTTTTAGACCTAATACATCATAGGTAAACTGCTCATAAGTATCTTTCATTTTATTGAAAGTATCCACTCCGATTTCCGCGACACTAAGATTCTTCGTATAGATATTGTTGATCTTCTTCAACAAGTTGAACAAGTGACCAATTGTTTGCGCCGTATTGAAATCATCATTCATTGCTCTATAACAATTGTCACAGATTTGATTGATTTGCTGAATAGCTTTCTCATTCAGCTCTCTCTCTCCTGCATCAACATCAATTTTCCTCAAGGTCTTCAAGCCATTCATCATTTTGCGATACCCTTTCTGCGAAGCGTGTAATGCTTCGTTAGAAAAATCTAAAGTACTCGCATAATGAGATTGTAGCATAAAAAACTTAACAGTCATCGGACTGTACGCTTTATCCAATAATTCGTGATCTCCAGAAAACAACTCATGAGGTAAAAAAGAGTTGTTCAGTGACTTACTCATCTTCTGACCGTTTACCGTCAACATATTGGTGTGCAACCAATATTTAACAGGGTCTTGTCCATGTGCTCCTACAGATTGTGCCAACTCACATTCGTGGTGAGGAAATTTCAAATCCATTCCTCCTCCATGAATATCAAAAGTCTTACCTAGATATTTGGTTCCCATTACGGTACATTCCAAATGCCAGCCCGGGAAGCCATCACTCCAGGGAGACTTCCATCTCATGATGTGCTCTGTCCCCTCAGCATTTTTCCACAAGGCGAAATCAACAGCATCTCTTTTATCTTCTTGGCCATCCAATGTTCTTGTATTGGACAACAACTCATCTACTTTACGTCCAGACAATTTTCCATAATCATGGTTCTCTTGATAGGCCTTGACATCAAAGTATACAGAACCTTTGACCTCATAGGCCAACCCTTTTTCTAAGAGCACCTCTATCAACTCGATTTGCTCTAGAATATGCCCCGTAGCACTGGGCTCGATACTTGGTGGCAAGGCGTTGAATTGCGCCATCACCTTATGAAAATCCTGCGTATATCTCTGCACCACTTCCATTGGCTCTAAGTTCTCTAACTTGGCCTTTCTAGCAATCTTATCCTCGCCAGCATCTGCATCATTGACCAAATGTCCTACGTCGGTGATATTTCGCACATAGCGAACCTTATAGCCAAGATGCATGAGGTACCTATATATAACATCAAAACTGGTAAACGTTCTCACATTACCTAAATGCACGTCGCTGTACACAGTCGGTCCACACACATACATCCCAACATGAGGCGCATGAATCGGTTCGAACAATTCTTTTTTTCCAGTAAGTGTGTTATTAATTCTTAGATCCTTTAACATTTGGCAGGGTAATTCTAATTGTATTGCAAAGTTGCTTATACGCTCTCAATGAAAAAAGTTATGTGAACAATAAAATTTTATTCTCCGAATGTCAACAATGTTCTTTCAGCCAATCTATTAAATGAATGCTCCCAAAATAGAATTAAGTGAATCATAAGATGATAATTATGGCATTCAATCACCCTTTCTGATAAAAGAAAAAACATTAGATCAAGATTTTCGCTATTATTGAATAGAAAACTGAAAAACCACATGAAAAAAATTATTTTGATCATCATATTGTCAAGCTGCTCTTTGCTATTGAAAGCACAGAGTGATGGTAATTATGATTATTCAAAAGAGTTCATTTGGGGTATCAATAAAAACACCAATGGTGGTTTGATTGGCGGGTTCATTTTTAGATGGTCGAGTTCTATTAGTGAAACCAAAATGAGATCAATTGGAATTGAGTTCATGAACGTCAAACATCCCAAAGAAAATAGGATCTCATATGGACAGAGCCAATTTATCTATGGAAAGTCCAACTTCCTATATTCGGTCAGGGCGCAATATGGATTTGATCATTTAATATACAAAAAAGCACCCAACCAAGGGGTGCAAATTAATTTAAATTATTCGGCTGGACCGACACTTGGTATCATTGCCCCATATTATGTTAGAGATGCTGATGGCAATAGTCAACAGTTCAGTTTCGAAGAATTCCCAAATCCACAATCAATAGTAAGTACAGGACATGTTTTCGAAGGTTTTGGCGAATCGAGTTTAGCATTGGGGCTCAACATACGTGCGGGCCTTATGTTTGAAATGGGAGCATTCAAGAGCAATGTCACTGGATTTGAAATAGGTGCGGTACTTGAAGCTTTCACAAAGGAGATTGAGTTAATGCCAAATGAGCAGAACAATGCAGTCTTTGGTTCTGTCTACCTCACGCTATTTTACGGAAATAGAAAGTAACGACAATAACAAAACCCATACGACTATGATAATAAGCTGCAAGTGCTTTTCTTTGCACAAATTATTAGGTCATGATAGAATTACCAGTAGTAGACGGGGAGCAAGCAAAAAAACGTAAAAAACCAGATTGGTTACGAGTAAAATTACCCGTAGGCCAGAGCTATGCCAACGTGAGAAAGATTGTGGATGAGCACAAACTCCATACAATCTGCGAAAGTGGTAGTTGTCCCAACATGGGGGAATGCTGGGGAGCCGGAACTGCAACCTTCATGATCCTAGGTAATGTCTGTACACGTAGCTGCACCTTCTGTGCAGTTGCTACTGGTAGACCTCCAGAATACGACAAAAACGAACCACAAAGAGTAGCTGAAGCCATCCACACGATGGGAGTCAAACATGCTGTATTGACCTCTGTCAATAGAGATGAGTTAAAAGACAAAGGCGCAGAAATCTGGTATCAGACCGTGGTAAAAACCAAAGAGCTGACGCCAACGACTACAATCGAAACATTGATCCCGGATACTAAAGGTAATTGGGACGCGCTATACCGTATGATAGATGCTGGGCAAGAGGTTGTTTCTCATAACGTCGAGACTGTAGAAAGACTTTATAGAAGAGTTCGTCCACAGGCCAAGTACCAAAGAAGTTTGGATCAAATAAAATTGACCAACGAATATGGTAAGAGAACAAAATCTGGAATCATGCTGGGTTTGGGTGAGACCGAAGACGAATTATTCAAAGCAATGGATGATCTCGTGGAACATGGCCTACACATCTTAACCTTGGGACAATACCTACAGCCTACTAAAATGCATATTGAAGTAGCGGAATTCATTCACCCGGATAAATTTGCTCAGTACAAAGAAGAAGGTGAAAAAAGAGGAATCAGACACGTAGAGTCTAGCCCATTGGTGAGATCTTCTTACCACGCTGAACGTCATGTTAATATTCCTATAGATTAATTATCTCCTTAAGAAAATTAAATGGTCATGGTTGTCAATGCTGATAACCATGCTGATGCTTTATAATATTCTACCTATCAATTTGTTGTAATGTCATCAGACAATCTTCCATTAGTATCGATCATCATGGCGGTCAAAGACACCGCGCCATATTTACATGCATGTATCGACTCTATCATTGGTCAGACCTATTCCAATTGGGAACTCATAGCTGTCAATGACCACAGTTTGGATGACACACCCAACATTTTACGCACCTACGCTGACCAAGATGCTAGAATCAAAGTATTCGACAGTGACAAGCCCAAGCTAATCCCTACCCTACAGGTCGCCTATGCTCAGGCGACTGGCACACTCATCAACCGGATGGATTCGGATGATATGATGCCTGATTATAAAATAAAAGTACTGGTTGACGAATGGCTAAAATATGGAAAAGGCCATGTGATTGGAGGCGGGACAGAGCACTTTGTAGATGAAGGTGAAGTAGGTCAAGGATTTCGTAATTATGAACTCTGGCTCAATGACATTGCACGAAGGAGTGCCCACTACGAGGAAATCTACAAAGAATGTGTCATCCCCTCTCACTCATGGATCATTCACAAAGAAGACTTTGATCTAGTAGGTGCATTTGACCCTATTGTCTATCCCGAAGATTATGACCTTTGTTTTAGATTTTATAGAGCACAGCTTAAAGTTATTGGCATAGATGTGGTACTACACCACTGGCGTGACCGATCCGACAGGATCTCTCGTACTTGGGAAGAATATAAGGACAACCGATATTTCAATCTCAAAACCAGATTCTTTTACGAATTGGACAGAGATACGAGTAGGCCACTTGTATTGTGGGGAGCAGGTCGAAATGGAAAAGACATGGCCAAAATATTGATACAACACCAAGACACTTTTCATTGGGTTTGTGACAATCAAAACAAGATTGGCAAGGATGTCTATGGTACGATCATGGAACACTACGATGTGATTCCCGGGTTGGAAAACCCTCAAATCATGATCGTGGTGTCTTCACCAGATGGACAGATAGAGATCAAGAAGGAATTATCTGAATGGGGAAAAGAACCCGTCAAAGATTACTGGTTTTTCACTTAAGTAGTAGGCCTACTATATACCACCCCAAAAAGAAAATATTGAGCATAGTGGATGAGATCAAATTTAATCGCATCGTGTGTTCAAAATCAGCTTGACGCCTATCCTTTCTGACTTGCCAATACCAGTATCCAAAATATGCAACCACTGGACCAAGTGCCAATTGAAATCCTATCAACGCCCCTATTTCTTGATTGAAATAGAAATAAAACAGAAAACCCAAATTAGAAACAAAGAAAAACAACCCAGTAAAATGGAAGGTTCCGATCAAGCCTAATTTTATACTCAGTGTAATATCACCTCTTTCGCGATCCTCGTCATGTTGATATATCTGCGTCATCGGATAACTCCCCATCAACAACATAGAGCTCAATACGGCAGGCAACTGCCATTGCCAATTGAGTAATTGGGCAAACTCAATATCCCCCAACCCTAATATGACGGCTAAGAACGTAAAGTAGCCTTGAAATATACCGGTCGCCAACCAACCGACAGTCGGCATACTTTTTAATCGAACTATGGGATGACTATAAGCTTTGGACACCAAGCCATAAATCAAAATCATCAAAGCCAACTGCCAAGAAATAAGCAACGACATCAACAATGCTACACCATCCAATATCAAGGCCCATCTATACAGTTCAATGGAAGTTTTGGGTGGTGATTTCAATCCGCCAATACTCCCTTCGTCTTTGTCAAAATAAGAATTATAGCCATTGCTGGCAGGATAGACAAGCACATGTAAGATCAAAAAGATCAACAACGTCCGCATCAATTCGAACTCCCCGAATACCGCTAGTGCAAATAAGAATACAGGAAGTAAGAAAAATGAAAACGGAAATCTAAGATGCAAAAAAGTGGCGCTTGTCATCTCAACAAGATAGCAAGTATTTGACCATTTGAAAATAGAATTTTTTCCAATTATTTGGTACTTTACTATCACATGGGAGCATATATAACAGCAATCGGAACTGCCGTTCCAACCAATAAATACACGCAAGACGAAATAGCTGATTTCATGTGTAACAACATTCCTCTGAATAACGAAGAGCAAAAAAAATTACGTGTGTTATATCGTGCCACAGGGATAAAAGAAAGGTATTCGGTATTAGACGATTACAGTAAACAAAATGGTGACTTCACCTTTTTTAAAAATACCGTTGACCTTCAACCTTCTCCTCCCACAAGCCAACGCATGCGACTCTATAGAGCGCAAGCCAAAAAATTGGCACTAGCAGCCGTATCTGATTGCCTCAAAGACAAACCCGTCATGTCGTCGTTTACTCATCTAATCACAGTGAGTTGCACGGGTATGTATGCACCTGGCTTGGATGTCGACCTGATCAAAGCACTCAACCTTCAACCAGACATCAACCGTACTTCGATCAATTTTATGGGATGTTATGCCGCGATGAATGCATTGGCACTCGCCAAACAAATTTGTGATGGACAACCCCATGCAAAGATCTTGCTCGTAAGCGTCGAGCTCTGCACGATTCATTTACAACAAAACAAAACTGAGGATAACTTATTAGCACACTCGTTATTCTCAGATGGAGCTGCAGCAGCTGTCATCAGTACTAAACCAACCAAGCAAGCATTGGAGATCACATCCAGTGCCAGCCATTTGTCTTTCAATGGGCAAAATGAAATGGCTTGGCAGATAGGTGATTTTGGTTTTGAAATGTCTTTGTCCTCCTATGTCCCCAACATCATCAAACAAGGCATCAAAGACCTCACGACCAAATTATTGAATCAAGCAGCCATCAACTTGTCATCAGTTGATCATTACGCTATTCACCCTGGCGGAAAAAAGATATTGGAGACAATAGAATCTGAGTTAGGGTTGAAAAAAGAAGACAATGAATGTGCATATGGGGTGCTCAAAAAATATGGCAATATGTCTTCCCCTACGATCCTATTCGTACTCAACGAAACGCTTAAGAAAGTTAAATCAGGTGAAAACATCTTAGCGTTTGCTTTTGGCCCTGGGCTGACGCTAGAGAGTTTATTATTGAAAGCAGTATAAATGCTTGACTTCCTAAAACATCGATCCAAAGAGGAAGAGATCATGGATGACTTCAACTGTGATGGAACAGTAGTAGACCAAACGCTCAAGGAACTGCACCTGATCAACACCTATCTGGGAGGGAATAAAATCTCAACAGACGGAATATTAGAATTGATCAAGAATAAAACTCAATCCCAATATTCTATAGTCGATTTGGGTTGTGGTGGTGGAGATACCTTGTCCCTATTAGCACAATTAGGAAAAAGGAAGCAACTAGACCTGCGGCTTACCGGGATAGATGCCAACCCATATATAGTGGATTATGCTATACAAAACACGAATTCAAAATTCGCGTTTCAGGCCATCAACATCTTTAGCGAAGACTTCAAAAAGCAACGATTTGATATCGCGCATTGCAGCTTGTTTCTTCATCATTTTGACGAAGAGCAAATCGTAACGCTTTTAAAACAACTAAAACAGCAATGCAACATTGGCATCATGATCAATGATCTGCATCGACATCCCATTTCTTACTACTTCACCAAGTGGCTACTCACCGCATGGTCCAAATCCGAAATGGTAAAATACGACAGTGTCCTCTCAGTCGCTAAGTCTTTCACTCGAAAGGAATTGAAACAATATCTCGCTCAAGCTGGCATCACCAACTATAGACTCAAATGGCG
>JAOPTS010000121.1:0-12565 GCA_051531955.1 Reichenbachiella sp. | reverse complement strand
GATGAATTAAAATGATGAATTAGGGTAAAATATGAATTTCAAGTTACTTATTGCTACAGCAGTGTTATCTCTGAGCCTTTCCGTTCAAGCAGAAGAAAAAACTCAAACTGTTAAAGTAGATGTGACTAAAGAGGTTCCGGTTACAGAACAAAGCAGCGGTGCAGAAAAAAGTACTCCTGTTGTTGAGGCAGTTAAAAAGCAATCAGCTGAGCCAGTAACCCAACCTGAAAAAACTCAAGTTGTTGATGTGGACAAACAGTCTGAAAAACCTGTACATAAAGTAACTGAGCCTGTGCAACAAGTGGTTGAACCTGTTCAAGAAAATTCACCGGCAATTGCAGAAGTTAAAAAAGTTGCAGTGGTGCCCACCATGTCTCAGAAACCAGATGTTAAAAAGCAAGAGGTACTCTCTGAAGTGTGGGGAGGAGTAATTAATGCATTTACTTATGATTTTGAATCTAAAGAAACAAGCTTTACTACTGATCAAGTATTGCTTGGATATAAAAATGTTTTTGCTAATGGAATTGAGGGGGGGCTTGTCTTAGAGGTTCTCCCTGAAGAAGCTGGAAAACAAAAAGTTTATTTAAAAGAAGGGTATTTCATCTATAATGACTTTTTTAGAAACACCTCTATACAAGGTGGTTTAATGCCAACAATGGGATACCAAGAAGCGATGGCATTTTATGCATATGACTATTATATCTACCCTGTGCCAGTAACTTTTATCGAGCAGCCTGAAACAGACCTTGGTTTTAAACTATCAAGAGAATTTTCTGATAATGGTGTTTGGGCGCTTGGAGTGTATTCCTCACAGGGATATCAAGGACTGGGAGATCTATCAGAAGGGTACAACCTATTATATGCCGCTGAGGTTGCATTGGATTTCGATATACTTACATTAAATGTTAATGCAGACATCAAGCCATTTAATGGAAGAGATTCAATAGTAGTTGAAACAGGGTCATATGAGCCAGAGCTGCAATACACTGCAAACCTTTTTGCAGGCCTTGATGTTCAAATGTATCGTGGTGGTTTAGAATACAGCTACCGAGGCAATGATAACGGTTCTTCAGAAGATATTAATCAAATACATGCTTTTGCTGCATATGGTGTTATTCCCGTTTCTCCCCTAAAAAATCTCATTGACATTGAGTTGTTTGCCCGATATGATTTGGAGCTCCGTGGAGCTTCTGACAAAGGGTCAAATAGATTAACTTCTGGTATACAATCAAAACCATATGAAGAAATTATTGTGACTTTGAAATATGACCTTCATTCTTATGATGCAAAACGAGACGATGAGACTCGGCAGACTTTTGCGCTGTTAACAAGTATTCTGTTTTAAAATCAAATAAGATTTAAAATAGTCGTATAATTTACAATATCAAACAATTGCTATAATAAATCAATAAGGAGATGTAATGAAAAAACTATTAATAACAATTGGTCTAGTCGGGTGTTTAATGGCACCGTCATTTGCGGATGACAACGTCTCTGGTCTGATTCGATCTAATATAAACTGGGATGTAGATAACTCAGAAACACAATTTGCTATAACTCGTGCATATGTCACCTTAAAAAAGACATATGATAACGGTGTGATGGCACGTATTACACTTGATATGGCAGGTAAGCCAATCGATTATCCTAATCCAAGTAAAATGCCGATAGTGTTGAAATATGGCTATTTTTCAATGCCGGTGATCGATAAGTTAACCGCAACAATTGGTTTACAGCCCTCTCTCTCATATATTGAACCTTATAAATTATTTGGATATGCATATGTAGGGTATAATCCTATAACTTATTCTGGAGTTAACGATGGGACTAGTAGTTCTGATGGTGGTGCTTCTCTGAAATATAAAGCAACTGAAGATGTTACTGTCAAAGCGGGTGTTTTCTCTGGGAATAGTTACTCTAAAATGGGTAAACATCAAGACTTCGTATATGCAGTAAATGCAGGATACAAAAAAGGAGTTATCCAGGCAAATATTTATGGAAGTGTAAAACCATATAATGGTACTGATGTTATAGTAACCGATGATGGTTCGTACGAAACAGAAATGCAAACAGTTGTTTCTCCATTTGTTGGTGTTAAATTACCTGATTTCAGAGCTGGCGGTGTATTTGCATTGGAGATTAATAAAGATGGAAGTGATGCTGATGGAAGTCAAGTAAAAGCATTGGAAGTTTTCGCTGCTTCAAAAGTAATTGATAAAGTTGAAGCCTTTGCAACTTACAGTAGAGTATGGACAGATGCTGATAAAACCGCTCAAAATAAAACATTTTTAGGGCTTCAGTATGCTCCTGAAAAACAAATTAAACTTGCCATTAAATATGCATATCAATTTGATGATAAAAATGTAAAAGATGGAGTGGATGCTGCTCAACAGCTTGGCCTTTTTACCAAAGTTGCATTCTAAAAAATAATTTTACTCATAAAATTAAAAAGCCGTGGGAACACGGCTTTTTTTGTGTCTAGATTTAAATACTAGCGAGAGTAATTAAATAGTTTTCGAGTAGGTCCCGAGTGATTCATTGGTGAGCATTGGGTCGAATTTCATCGCAACAACTCTCGGTACGAGTAAGCCCAATTCAGTTAATGTAAATCCAGTGTCAGAAAAATTCAATAAACCATCGTCTGAGAACTGCTTACACTCAGCTATATGCTCTTTAACATTAAGGAGCACTTCTTGGGTTGCATGAGGATGTTCTTCTAGTACTAAAATATCGAGTGAACCATTGCACATAATTTGGTTTATTACGGCACGATAGAAATTGTTTTCTTGGGTGAGCTCATAACATTTGTTGAAAGAGTTTTTGCGATCTGCAATTGATTCACAATACTCTTTAGATGTCCTACAGTTTTGAATATAGGCTCGGTCCAGTTGGGATATTGAAGAAGAACCAAGGCCATATACTTGTCCCGTTGTCTCTTGAGAGCAGTATCCTTGAAAATTTCGGTGTAAGCGTTTTGCTTTTAATGAAATAGAAAGAAGGTCTGTTGGTTTGGCAAAGTGATCCATGCCAATGCAATCATATCCGTTCTCTACAAAAATATTATGGGTATCGACGGCCATTGCTATTTTATCGGCAGGAGATGGAAGTCCCTTTTTCTCCAATATTTTTTGACTCTTTTTAACCCATGGTACATGGGCATAAGAGAACGCGGCGATTCTATCTGGATCCGCATCTATGGATTGGTTAATGGTATTCTTAAAGCTCTCTACTGTTTGTCCTGGGAGTCCATAAATGAGATCAAGGTTGATGCCAGTGAACCCGAGTTCGCGACAATAGGCTATCATCTCTTTTGGGTGGATTTCTGGAAATCCTCGATTCACAAAATCGAGTACATCTTTTTTAAAATCCTGAAGTCCAATAGAAACTCTATTAAAGCCAATGTCTCTCAATTCTTTGAGCTGCTCAAAAGTGGCTTGATTAGGGTTGATTTCAATAGCGATTTCAATATTTTCTGCAAAAGTATAGCGATCTCGAATAGAATCTACAATTTCTCTGAGGTAACTTGTGGGGACTGCATTGGGAGTGCCGCCTCCAAAATGTATTTGAGTTACCGGACGAGAGCTGTCTATCAGTGAAAAAAGGGATTCTCGTTCAATGCGCATTGCTTCAAAATACGACTCAATGCGATCTTTTTTAGTTGTAATTTCAGTGGTGCATCCGCAGTAGTAGCAGAGTGTCGGGCAAAAAGGGATGTGTATATAAAATGAAATATTTTGAGAGTCTGAATTAGACTGTGTTATAAGATCGGAATAATAGTCCCAATTAGAATTTTCTTTAAAGTAGGGTGCTGGGGGGTATGATGTATATCGTGGGCCGGCTACATTATATGTGTCGAGAAAAGTACTATCTAGTTTCACGTTACTCAGATGCTAATTTCTTTAGCTCAATATGATCTGAGACAATTGTAAAAATTTCTAGCAATCCTGTCTGCCCTATGGTATTTTTAAAGTGATCATCGTTAGACATAATATAATATTGTACTTCAAAATTGCGACATTCGTGCAATAGAGTAATAAGTGTGCCGATTCCTTCACTGTTTACAAAGTCACATTCAAGGAGGTTTACAACGAGTATTTCGCCTTTTATTCGATGCATCTCTTTTGAAGACCATGTTCTGAGTAGATCCCAGCCTTCAGCGTGAACTTTAAGTTCCATATAGCGCTTGCTGCCCACGGTTCCTGTGGTCTCATCAAGTTTTGCCATTTCGGCCAAATTGGTGAGAGTGGTAATATACTCAGGGAAAATGTTGGTGAACAGCTCTAACGGGTTAGTTTCTTGAGAAATAACTTCAGCACCTCTAATAGAGTACTGATTCGCAAGGGGCTTTGGGATTTTATGACCGAGAACAAAAAACGGAATATTTTTAGTTGCCTGGTCGTTTTTAATTTTCATGAGGGCTTGTGCCAACTCAGTATCAATATTTTTGTGATCACAGAGTATTGCGTTCGGGAGTATTGATGTAGCTTTATCATACAGCTCTTCAATTGCAGTAAGCGTGTAGACCTGTATATCGGTTGCATTTAAAAATTCAAGTAAGGACCGAAGATGATCCTTGTCTTTGTCGAGTAAAATAATTGATAATGCGTCAGCCATATTGTCTGTCTTGGTATAAGTGCTGTCTAAAATGTAACACTTTTTTATGGGCAAAAACAGGTTAATTGCGTATTACTCCCCAAGTGTCAGAATTCTGTTGCACAAAACGTTCAGCAGGCGTTGAAACCATGAGTTGCATAGTTACAATATAGGTGCCTGTTGCAATATTTTGATGGCTATCAGCTTTATAATTCCATTGTATAAAGAGTTTATTGGGGTTCTCTAGACAGTTCCCTGAAAACCCAGCGTCTGAACAGGTTACGGTACCTTTTGTATCAGCAACATATGCACCGGATTGAGTATAGTAGAATATGCGATAATCAAACGAATACTCTTCTGGATTGAATACACCATTTGCTTGGTCTTCTAAAGCTTGTGGGAATGTGTTGGGGCCGATTTCAATAAGGTGACCAATTTTCCCTTCTTCTTTAAGGTCAGCGGCGGTGGTGTATACATCAACATATACCTCTTCGGTAATTGGCGCGTCTGAGTGTGAAGGGGCATTGGGGTCATAGCTGTTGAGTACGATTTTTTCGACCATAGCTCGTGGGTTTCCCTCAATAACAGAGTAGTAAGGGTTAAGGTGGGGAGAGTTACCGGTTAAATCAATAAGGTAGCCGTCAAAAGCGATAAGGTCATTTGTAACTCGAACTGAATCGCCAATGAGTAGAACGTCGCCCTGGGCAACAATTAATTGAATGGTTCTGGTGCTGAGCCATTTTTGTGACTCAGCTGTTATAGCCATGGTGCCTTCATTTGATTTATATACAAAGAGGTCGTCTCTGTTTACTCTTCCGGTATTGATGTCCTCAGAGAAGGTTACCATTAGGGTGTCACGTTCACTCGATTCAAGTTTAATGTCGAGTTTAACATCCATAATAACCGGTGCCATGCAATCTTTCATTACGATAGATTCCGTGCGGGTTTTAGTAATACCATCTGCAGTATAAGCGTAGTGAAGAGTTGCGGACCCAAAAGTGCTTTTGTTGATATGGGTTGTAAATGGTGCAGGAGCAAAAAACTCTTCGATATTCCAATAGATGACTGCAGAATTAGATTCATCAATGTGAGCATTTGAAATGGGTGCGTT
This sequence comes from Reichenbachiella sp., assembly GCA_051531955.1. Taxonomy (GTDB): domain Bacteria; phylum Bacteroidota; class Bacteroidia; order Cytophagales; family Cyclobacteriaceae; genus Reichenbachiella. Next base: position 6,861 of record JAOPTS010000121.1, on the reverse strand, counting down.
AAACTCTTCTGCAATGCCCATAGCGTTTAACCAGCTAAAAGTAAATGTTGCGCCTTCAAGTAGTGCAGGAGTGACCATTGCTTTGAAGGTGATTTTTATATGATCCATTGAGCCATCTACATTGAGATCATAGAATCCATTACCGTGGTTACTTACTTTAGGGAGTGTATGAATGGTCTGTAGGGTTGCAAATTGGTCATTGAAAACGCTTTGAGCAAGTGAGTCTTGAATCTCAATGTAGTATTCGCCATCAGTAATTACTGTGCCTTCAGAAAGAATTAATTTCACGCTGTTTTTATTGGTATTTTCTGCAATGGTAAAGAGTACTGTTTCACCATTTACAAATACTTTCTTAACGGCACCTCTTTTGTCAGACACATCTGTATTGTATGAAAGAATCAGTGTATCACTACCAGTTTCCGATGTAACAATAGAAGCGTTTTTAATATATGCTTCTGATGAATCTAAGTTTAGACCAAGGTCCTGTTGTGCTACGTATGATTGAATGTAATCATCTCCAAAAGTTTCAGTAAGGTTTTTTGTTCCAGGCATTGCGCCATCTTTCCTTTGTACAGTGTATGAGTCATCAATGGTGTATCCATTAATATTGAATGATCCATTATTGCTATTGTTATCAGTGTTATCAGGGATAGATGCAATTGCAGTGTTGAAAGAGCCTTGGTTTAAATCATTGTATTGGTATGTTTCTTTACTGGTGGTGTTTTTGTGATCGCCGGATACGGTACTTCCGTTTAAAGAGATGTTTGAAGAACCATTTGAACCATTGGTATTGTTGTTTGATGGGTTTTCTGCTAAGCTACCGAGTAGTGTTAAGAGCCATTCATCAGTTTTGTCTGTAGCAATATCAGAGGCGCCCCCTTCAGACCCATTAGTGTTTGAACCCTTGAGTGAAACGGAGCCATTATTTGAATTGCCAGGAGTTCCATTGGTAGGAATGCCATCGAGGGTCACTGATCCTGATTCGTTGCTGCTTGAGCCTTCAAGAGTATTGCCGGTAAGGTCAATGCTTCCTGATTCTGAAGCGCTACTTGATCCAGTAAGTGTTTCACCAGTAAGATCAATGGTGCCATTTTCAGTTGTTGAACTTGAGCCTGATAGGGTTGAGCCGCTGAGAGTAATAGTGCCATTGGCTGAACTTGTATGGGTCAATCCATCTGAACTTGTTGTTGTGACGGTTGTGCTACTTGCGATTTCAACGGCTGAGCTTGTTGTTGCAATTGCTGAGCTGATATCTATAATTGTTGCGCTACTTGTTGTTCCGATAACGGAACTTACTAATTCTGCAGAAGAATTTGGGGTTTCGCCATCGCGACACGAAATATTTCTTGGTATAGATACAAGTGATGTTGGGCTTGCAAGAATGCCTGATGTAAAGAGGTCAAACTCTATATTGGTAAGGCTGTTTGAGTTGGTAAATGCTACCACTGCGATAGTCGCTTCAGTTGCTCCTTTCTCAATGAGTTCAATGTGAAAGCCGAGTGAATCAAGTTCTTTATCACCAACAAAGCGAAGAACAGTGCGGTCGGTTTGACTCATAACTTGTGAGAGTACTTCTATTGAATCAGGTTCTACGTCATAATGTACAGTAAAGAAGTCTATCTCAATACTTTCTGATTGAGTGAGTTGATCTGCTCCACCGGTATATTTAACTCGTGTGTCTGAAATGATAACTTCAGTATAGTTAGATACTGTAGTATTGCAGGCGATTAGGTTTGCGAGGGTTAGTGGTGATTCGTTTGTTTCTACAAAGTTTGCTGGTTTAGCGCCAGGAAGTTCTATGATAAGGTCTCCAAAATCTTTATCCGATTTGCCCCAGAAAGCGCCGTCATAGTCAAGATCTTCCCATGCAATAACGAATAGGCCAATATTGTTTTCTCTGAATTGAGCCCCCTTGTTGTCTATTATTCTAAAGGTTACCACATGGTCTTGGCCACCTTTGTTTTGTGCAGGATTAGAACTCCATTCCCAACGAGGTCCATATCCTGAGGTATTACCTTTCCAGTTGATGTCGTTAAGTTTTAACACAAAACGAAAGTTAAGTGAATCATTTGCGATAAAGGCGGTACCAATTTCTCTCTGTTGTTTTTTTGTATAGAGCCCACGGTTTTCTTTGATTTCTGGGAGAAGTGAAATAAATTCTCCACCCACTGAACCATCGCGATATCCAAACTCATGCACCAGTCCAGCAAATTTTCCTTTGATTACAATATCACCTTCAAGGCGTGTTGTCCATTTTTGGTCATTTACTGATTCATCGAAGTCATCGATGCGTTCCCAGTTGCCCGCACCATAGAGTGCATCCATGTCGTCAAGAATATTTCTGCTTTTTTCAGAACCAAGTGTGCTAAAAGCGGCAAAGAGTGCTGTTTGTGAGATGAATAAAAAGGTGATTAATTTTGTTAAGTATTTCATAATATTCTCCGGGATGGGGCCCTTCTTATAAAATACCATAAGTACTGCTAATGTAAAAACATAATTTACGATAAATAATTAATAAATGACTAAATGTATTTAGTTAATCTTTGTAAATTCTTTAATTATAAGGCTTTATGTTATTAATAAGTATGAAAAAATGATACAACAATGCCGTAAGTTGTTATGCTAAATGTATACTGATACATAACGAAAAACAGCTCGTTTCCGAGCTGTTTTTGGGTAATAAAAAGAGATGGATGGTCTCTTTTTGGGGTATGGGTTTTGGTTAGTTAAAAGAGTATGCTTCGCGTTCTCTCATTACGCCGCATTTTTTAATGTACTGCACTGTTGAACTTTTTTCTGGCGTAACAATAGTGAGAGAGAGTTGGCTGAGGTAAATGCCGCTTGCAATGTATCTGCCATCCTCTGATTTGTAATTCCAGTTGATGAGAATCTGTCTTGGGTTCTCAAAACAGTTGTAGTCAAATCGTTCATCGTCGCATCTAATAGTACCTTGTTTATCTACAACTTTTTGTCCGTCGGTGGTAAAGAAGAAAATTTCGAATGACACATAGATGTCGCCCAAGTCAAATGACTCTTCGGTGTTTTCTGGAAAGCCCATAGTGAGGTCTAGAAGGTACCCGATCTGAGTGTCGTTGTTTAAAAATGATTCAACTTCTGCATCAGTTAAAAACTCCTCGGTAATTGCTTCTTTCTCCATGAGGTCAGCGGAGTTGGCGGGGAGGCGTGCGAAGTTTTTGTGTTGAGCTGATATGCGGTGACCGCCAGTAAGAACAGTACTTCCGTCGCCTACTAAGTTGTTGTTGAGGTCATAGATGTTGAATAAGGCTTCGGTGATTGTTACCGTGTCACCGGGGTTGCTTCGCTGGTCAATGATTACATCTTTTGCGATGTCACCTTGAATTACCCTATTGTTGTGAGTCAATGACAGGTTGGTGAGTGGGTACTCTATTATGCCATTTGAAGAGATAGTGATGACGTGGTTGAGGGCAAGTGATTCTTCGGAAATCTCTTCACTCATGGTTATTTTCACAACGTCACTCAGGTGTGGTTCAAGAGCGGGGATGATGTGTGTGCTCAAAACGATAGGCGCAATGTTATCTGAGAGTGTTTTTACAGTAGTGTCGCTGAACGTTGCGCTGGTTGCGGGTGAGGTGTAAATGTTTGTGATGGTGGCGGTGCCGTATGAGCTGTCTATAAAGGTGCGTTGTTTTTTTATGTCTGTATCACTGGGTACTATTAGGTAAATTTCGCGGGGGTTGTTGGGGTTAATGATCATCGCGTCAGTACCGTAGATTGTTGTGATTTGACTTACATCGCCGGGCCAAGTAAAATTAAATTCAGAGTGGTTGAGCATGTCTGGGGTGATGGTGTCGCTGAATAGAATGGTAATACTGTCCATGGTTCCATCAGCGTTATTGTCATGGAATGCGCCGCCTTCTTCTGTGATAGGTGGTAAAGCGGGCGAGGTTGAGATCATGATGCCGTTGTTTAAAATGCTTGGTGGGTTGTTGTGTGTATCGGTAATTCCTGATTGTGGATTGAGTGTGAGTAAGTCTTTGGTAGTTAGGCTTGTTTCGGGTATGATGAATCTCCATGTACCATTTTCAAGTATAGTGCCTGTTGTATTTAATGGGGTGCTGTTGTTTAGAGTGAACATATCTCCACTGTAAGCTGATTCCTGGAGTTCTTCAGAGAAGTTAACATAGAGTGTGTCGGGTGTTGTATTGTGTGATTGTATCAGTGTCGCTTGTGAAATTATGGGGCCAATTCTATCTTCGATGGTGATTTCGTCAGAAAGGATTGAGCCATTGTCGAGTACATATATTGAATGGATGACGCCGTTTTGGTTTGAGAGTGGGTATGTTGCAAAGTTTTTCTCAACAACCAATGTTTGTGGGTCGTCTTGTTTGATTGTTGGTGCATCATCAGACGTAATCTGCGTTGCCCCACTTTCAATAGGCCAATTGTATGATAGTGTGTCTGGTAGTTGAGTGAGAATAGTGTCTTGATAAGATATGGCAAGACTGTCACCTATCGCATCGCCGTCGGTGTCGAACATTTCAGCCTTGTCCAGGAGGGGGACCGGTGATAATGTAATGGTCACGCCAGTGGAATGCGTATAGGTGAGTCGAGCGTTGTTGTTGGGGTCAAAATCGCCTTGGAGAGAGAATATTTCATCAGTGGTACTGTCGAGACTGTATACATAAAATGATGCGAACCCGTTAATAACAGGAATGCTATCGAGAGCTGCCTCATAGGGATTGGCATGGAATGAAAGTTTTGAACCAGGTTTGGTTACAAAAACAAGAGTATTTTCTGCGCAAATTGGTGCGCTACAAGATATGGTGTCTGCGCCGATAGCATCAAGTGAATGGGCGAGGATGTTTACTTTGGTGTAGGCTCCGGTGTTGGCTTCGATTTTTTCCTGTGGAGTTATTTCTCCGAGGTCACTAACATTTTTAAACCATGGGTTGTAGAACTTGAAGATAGGGAAGTTGATGGAAATGTTTTCAAGGCTTGTGTTTTTGAATTGAATTGCGATTGTGCCACTGTCTATTGCGGTTTCGCTGGTGGCTACGAAAACGCTTTTCATGTTGTTGTATAAAAAGAGGGTGTCGCCGGCTTGAAGAGGGTGTGTGTTTGAAAGGTTATCTACTATGTTGTACGATCCACTGAGGATGGCGGCTTGTTGAGCAGAGTCAGGCAGGTGCAATGTAAGCTCAGGGTCGACTCTTTCAAGAATTACATGGGTAACGCCTGATTGTAAGTTGATACTATTTTGGTTGAGGGTGGTTTTGAGTGACTCGTATTCAAGAACAAGTTGGGTATAGCTTTTTACTACTTGCGGTGGAACGCCTTGTGCGTTGAGTGAGGTTGCAGAGGCTAAAAAAATAATGAAGATGAGTCCGGCGCTTATGATACTAGTAATGAATGAGAAAAAGGCGATACACTGACGTATCATTGTGTGGCGCAGGCGGATGTTTGTTCTGGTGGTGCATTTGGGGGTATTCATAAGTACGCTATTGTAAAACCGTACTCTTAAAATACCGCTTCATGATTTTTGAAGCAAAGATTTAATGTAAAGTTACGTAAATAAATTAAAATAATGACTTTTATAATAATTATAACTTGTTATAAAACATGTCTTTAAACGATTTAAGTGTATAAATAAGTGATACAGGGGTGTTGTGTTAGTCGTCTTGAGAATGGATTATTTTTTGAATCTTTTTTGATTTCAAAAAGTATTTCATACTATTTTCCAGAGCTTCTTTCATTGAGACTCCTTCAATAGAGGCATAGAGTTTCAACTGTTCGAGAAGCCCTTCTTGCACAATAAATGAGGCACGAGTATAGCCAATTTTAAGGCCCTTGGTTTTACTCGCTTGACTGCGAATAGCTTTAAGCCAATTTTCAATTGCGATATCGAGTTTACGACGTGCTTCTGGTTTGGTTATACCAACAGCAACACATTCTGGATGCTCGGGGGAGGTGGCGATGTATTTTTTCTCATCATTATCCCACTCTAGATTTATTGAATATTTTTCTACTGCCATAAATAAAGTATACATTATTCATGCATTTTTCAGAAGGTGTTTCATATTGGAATTTATTCTCTGACCAAAAGTGATATAGATGTCTTATTGTGAAACACTATTTCAGATTTATATAAAAAACCTCTTTTTTGAGCTAAAATTTGCAAATGGCATGTTTGTTGCTAACTTTAGTTTCAAAATTATTCATTTGAAATAGGAGTTAACATGGCAATTAAACCACTCGCTGATAGAGTAGTTCTACAACAAGTTGAGGCAGAAGAGAAAACTGCTGGTGGAATCTACATTCCAGACAATGCAAAAGAGAAACCTGCACAAGGTAAAGTGATTGCAGTAGGTCCAGGAAAAGCAGCAGACAATGGTGAATTGATCAAGCCTGAACTTAAAAAAGGTGATGTTGTTCTTTATGGAAAATATGCAGGCACTGAAGTTGAAGATGCGGGCAAAAAATATTTGATCATGCGTGAGAGCGATATCCTCGCAAAACTCGGTTAATAGAACTTTTAAAATTTAAAGATATAAGGAATAACAATGGCAAAAGATTTAAAATTTGATTCAGTGGCACGCAATGCACTTCTTACTGGCGCAGAAAAATTAGCTAACGCAGTTAAAGTTACTCTCGGCCCAAAGGGTCGTACTGTTATGATGGCAAAGTCATTCGGTGCTCCATCAGTTACCAAAGATGGTGTTACTGTTGCTAAAGATATTGANNAGCTCGAAGATAATGCAGAAAACATGGGCGCACAAATGGTACGTGAAGTTGCATCTAAAACTTCTGATATTGCTGGTGATGGTACAACAACTGCTACCGTTCTTACTTATGCAATTGCTAAAGAGGGAATGAAAAATG
>JAOPTS010000120.1:0-12608 GCA_051531955.1 Reichenbachiella sp. | reverse complement strand
TTTCCGGTGCAGGTAGAAACCATCGCCCTCAACTCTAGCAGTAATCACCATGGAGAGATTAGGTAATGTTATAGAGTTTTTTAATGTGTGAAAATGGGATTTCCGGTTACTTCGAAGTATTGTCTAGCTAATGCTTTATATAATGAATCGATAGATATTCCTTCTTTATTCGCTAAAACTTGAATGTTATTGTCAAACATTCTTTGTGTTTTATTCAACTTTTGAAGATTCTCATTTTTTATTGAAATCAATCTTTTATACCCTTTTTGGTCTATTATTAAGTCGTCATAAGTGGTGCTGGCGAGAATATTAGAGTCCAGATTAATTGTGATAAGATCGAATGAGGGGTTGAACTTGTTATATGAACTAATATTTTTCAAATTTAACTTGGTACCACTTTTCAATACTTGGCAACAGCTTTTATCGAGAACAATATAACTAGTAGTGTCACTAGGTAAAATAAAAACATTTAAGTCCTTATTTAATGTGATTGTATCTTCAAAGTTGAAGTCAAATAATGAGTTTATCTCTTTGGATTCAATGATTCCATAGTGGCTTACATTCCGCCAAGAATAATAATTATAAAGGAGGTACTCATATAGTAAGTGATATTTTTCAGTGTCGAAATTTTTTAATGCTGGCTTAGAATAATCATAGAATTCTTCTTGAAGAACTTGTAAGTCTTCATTTGAAGGTGAGCTATTTTGTGAGTAAACAAACTCACTGACTAATAAGAGAACAGTAAATATTAATAATTTCATACTCTATAACGCCTGTCTATATCATGTGGCGTTGGTGTAATTTAAAGTGTCGGATTCAAAGTAGGAAAAATCTCCGATTTTTCATCATACCTTTTTTTGACCAATGTGAAAAATCGGAGATTTTTCCGGTGCAGCCAGAAAGCAGAAAAGCCAAGTCTACCGCTGAACCGACATGGGATATCAGACCATGTTGTGCATCGTCTTTTCTCAAATTAAGCCGATTATAAGTTTCAGAGTTAAGTATGCAATTATAACTGCCGCTGTTGAAACAGCGTATTCTAGTGACTTCTTCTTAAATGCCAAAATGCTCAGTATTGCAATTAGACAAATTGAGGTTAGGTCTGCATTAAAATCAGGAGCTTGGGCACTTGCACCCCAGCCAAGCGCTAAAAATTCAAAGAATATTGAGGCATAAACGAGCCCCACGAATATTACCAAGTTGAATAGAACAATGATTCCCGTGCGTAGAAGTAAATTTTCAGGAAGTTTCATGTCGCGCCATTTAAGTCGTTTACATAGACAGATTGCACATTCTCAAAACGAGTGTTATCTGGATCATCAAGACATTCATCAAATTTGTGAGCCACATAGTTTATGTCAATATGAGAAGGACTAATTGTTTTAGTGCCTTTTAGAAATTCAGTCGTTGCAGCCTTATGAAAACCAGCAAAAATTGCCCAAACCATGAGATTAATAGCTTCAGATTCTGTTTCAGTTTTTTGTTCGACCGAACGCCAAACTTGACTAAGTGTTTTGAAATTACCCGATGTGCCTTCAATGTCCTTTCCGTCTTCAATCGAAATTTCAGTTGGCCAGTATTCAAGTGTTGAGGAGTATATTTCAGAAAAATTCATTGCTATTAATTAAATGCAGTCCATGATGCACAACGCCTGTCTATGTCACGTGGCGTTGGTGTAAGTTAAAGTGTCGGATTCAAAGTAGGAAAAATCTCCGATTTTTCATCATACCTTTTTTGACCAATGTGAAAAATCGGAGATTTTTCCGGTGCTGCCAGAAAGCAGCAAAGCTGACCTCACCTCTAAACCGCCATGGGATATCAGACCTTGTTAGCGATATTTTTCAGTTTGTTAGAGTAATAATTAAAGTCTTAAGGTTCGATATTTTTTCTTCATATTGAGGTTTTGAACTAAATATATATGCCTGATTCTTAATGTCTGTCCCAGTGTTATAAATGTTAATTCCTCGCTCAACAAAATATTCGCACAATTTTCGCATGTTGTTGACTTTTCCTGATAAGAATAGTGAGTCTGGAATAATTGCGTGATACTTGTTAGGGAAGTCCTTGTCAGTACCGAACCATATGAATTCATGCAATCCCTTTCCTATATAATTTTCAATATCGTTTTTTGTACGTAGATACCCATAGGAACTCTGATCTGGAACCATTTTCAGTTTTGACAATGCCGAATCCTTGCCATGAACAATAGTAATGAGTTCGTATTTGGTATACTTTCCATTTAGAAGAGAATCAGGATAATTATTCAATAAAAAGCTGTAATGCTGTTTCGCCGAATCTAACATACCTAGCCTTTCTAAACTTAAACAGTAGTCAAAATTTGCATTTGAATACGGGACTATTTCAAAGTATTTGTGACATAGATTAACAACCTGTTTGTACGACTTTTTGTTAAAGCTCGTATAAATTTTCATAGATATTGCTTCTGGCAAATCTGGAGCAACTTCATAAAGACTGTCCATGAGAAGATCTAGATTATTGAAATAGGCACCCTCGGCTTCTAAGCTGTCAATTCTATGTTTTAAGGAAGTGACTATTTGTTCATTAGTAAATCCCTTTTGATCAGTACAGTTGAACAGTGTAAAGGATAAAACCAATAATATATATTTATTCATAATACTCTTATCGCTAACGCCTATACATCATTCGTGCTGATTGTAAGGCAGATTGTTTCGGTTGCAATATAGCTGAATCTGCGACTCATCACATACCTTTTCATTTCCATGTGCTGAATCGCAGATTCAGCGGGGCTAGAGAAAGTTGAAATCTACCCTCTGGCAGAAAGCAGCATGAATTGATGTATGATGTTAGACACTTTTAATATTTTGGATTCGATTGTTTTCCGATAAAAAGTATGGTGTTTGATGGAACATGTCTAATAGCATAAATGAATGGTTTGTCAACAATAAATTTATTCGGTTGCCGCGTACTTCTTTGCTCAACGACTACCCCAGTTGCAGCAGCAGCTTCCGTACCTTCTTCGTTAAATTCTATGTATGTTTTATGTATCACAGCACTTAACCAGATATTTCCGCCCATTGAAGCAATACCAGAAAATTCAGCCGCTATTTCATTAAAGGCATTAGGCATACCCATTTTACTAAGGATGTCGTTCATTTCAATAGTGAATGAACTTTTAAATTTCGGGATTTGAACCAATTCAAATTTCCTTTCTGTCAAATGTTGTGTCCAATAAGTATAATTATCGTTTATTAAGTATTCTTCCAAGGATTTCATTGAATTGATTGGTAGAAAAATCAGAAATGAGAATTCTTTACCTAGGTAAGGAAGCTCAAGAATATTGACTTCCTCATCTTGAAAAGTCTTATATATACCTTTTCCTGACATATAATCAACCGTTAAATTTTTATTCTCATGGTTAGTAAATGTCCCTTTCTTGGTAAGGTCTGAATCAAATTTTTTCGCCCAATTAGATTTGAAATAAATTGCGTTTGTAAGAACTAAAATTGCATCAAGTGTTATATGGTCAGGCATAATTAACTTATCAATTCGATCTTCTGTTTTAGCAGCGACCCAATTGTTAATAGTTTGACTTGCACGGTCAGGATAATCGAAGTCAATCTCCTCTACACTAGATTTGAAATAATTCAAATTTTTTTGAACAAAATCTTTGTTTAGTTGAACACGGCCTTTTCCTGCCCACAATTTATTGGCACTAGTTATAGTGACATTTCTATCAGGCCTATTCAAAATATCGTTATATGAGGAAAAGCCCGTTAATAATTCTGATTCTTCAGGGTAATAAAGGACTTTCTTAATTTGCTCTTTTGTTTGACCAACTGCTCCCAGGTATGTCATTCCAATTGCATTTGAAATGCTTACGGGTGAAATAAGATAATCTGATGAATCAGAAAGATAAAAACCAGCGTCCAGTCCAAAACTATTAATAGAAGTTGATATTTTATTTTGTTTCTGACCAATCAGGATAGATGGATGGAGAAGAATTAACAGGAATAAGTATTTCATTCAAAGTGATTGTGTCTAACGCAGTAATAAAGTGCACTTATCCGTTTTTATAAATGCTTTCATTCATTCATTCATTGGGTTTGTGCTGTGTAAAATACCTCGAATATGTCAATATCAAAGATGGTAGGCTAAATATACCCAGATATAGGGAGGTGATTTGTTAGATCTTAGGAGGGACTCAAAGCAGAGTCTGTTCGATGCTGTATAACTGGTTTTTGTACTCCTTGACTATCTGCGCCCGGCGGGAGGGAGGTTTTTAAAACTTGGGAAAGCATCCGCCCGTGGGGCGCTACAAAATAAAACTTTAGAAAGCTCCAGCCCTTGGGGCGGAGACAAAATAAAAGTTGGGAAAGCTTCCGCCCATGGGGCCGAAAGAAAATAAATGTTTTGGAACCTTCCGCCCCACGGGCGGAAGGTTTTAGGCTTTGAAAAGCCCTGTTATTCATAAAAGGTGTTAAAAATCAGGTGGTTATTGAAAATATGTGCTGTTTTGAAGACTATTGTTTCAAGTCATTGACATTTGATCTAAGGTGTCAAGACTTGTTTTTTTTAAACTAACCAACTTATAGAGATGATTAATAACATCTATCTTAAACAACTCCGTAACGGAGAATTCAATCAATTTTTCAAACAAATATTAGCCTTTGTCAAGGCTGCCAACCCTAGCGAATTGGGTTTGCAGGATCAGTATGATGCCTTGGAGAAGGAGTGGGAGCTGCTCGAAAACCTATTCAAAAAAGAATCGGGGTCTGATGTGACAGAAAAGATCCAAGATATGGATTTGCATAGGGACCAGATGATTTCAGGATTGAAATCTCTTTTTGAGGCTTACACGTATCACTATGATGAGAAATTGGCAAGTGCTGGCAAACTACTATTGGCTAGTGTGGAGAAGTACGGTAATCGTATTACGAAGCAAAACTACCAAGAGGAGTCATCTATCCTATCTGGTATTATCAAAAATTGGAATCAGGATGAAGTAGCACTGAGTGCGCTAGCGTCAGTACAAGCCATGGAGTGGAAGGAGGAGCTGCAGAAGGCAAATCTACAATTTGACGAACTGTATCGCTTGCGGACGGTGGATCTGAGTGAGACGCCAGACGCGTCTTTCACCTCGTTGAAAGAGCCGGTGATAGCTGCCTATGCTCAATTGATCTCACATTTGAGCGCGCATGCCACACTGTCGGCAGACAAAGCTCCTTATGAATCATTGATCGGGGTACTCAACCAGCATATCGAGCAATTCCAAACCCTGATCAATCAACGTAAAAAAGTAACGGTGGAGACGGATCAAATATAGTACTATCCAATCCATACATGAAAAAAAGCCGAATCAGATGATTCGGCTTTTTTTATGCTTTTGTTGCTTTACTGGTCTCAATTGGAGTTAAAACTATGCACTTTCAGTGCATTTCGCTTCAGCTTCTAAAAATCTATCTTTATGATATGATCGATTGATCAGTGCAGAAATGCCCATACCGTGTCAAAATTAACAGTCCATTCAGTTTGGTCAATGAAGTGTCGTTACAATGTTTTGGAAGGAGATATTAAATTAATATGTAAAACTATTCTGGTTCAAATGTATGAAGCTGAGGATGTTTATGTTTTGAAAGCCGTCATCGGATGATCATTCGAATTTTATCATAGAATGACTTTCAGTCATCGCCAAAATTATGGTTCTTTCAGCCCAGAGTGGTTTTTTTATCTAATTTTTACATATTTTTTTACCTAATATCAGAGTATTCATATAATAATGGAGAACATCCTCCGTAGCTTCCTGAAGTAGCAGCTACATATGCTTTATTTTGAATTGAAAACACAGTCTTGTATGAATTGTCCCCTCTACAACCCGGAAACATGGATGCTAGACTCCAATTATCTGATTGTCTATTATATTTATATAAATATTCTCCATCTTCGATTACATAGGCAGTATTGTTTGAATAAAACCCAATGGCATTTTGTGAATAACTTGATCTATCAAAAATGTTATTGGAAATTTTGAGCCATGAGTCAGTATTCATATCATACTGCCAATTTGCGCCATAGGTTATTAGGAATATATCATCATCATCAGTGAATGCAAAGGAGAACCCGGACCAATCTGAGGTCTCAGGAAAATCGTTTTGTCTGGTAAATATTTTAGATGAAAACTCATATGACCAGACTTCTCCAAAATTAGTAACTATGAAGGCTTTTCCATCTAGGTTAAAATAAGTTGCATACTCAAATGAAAATGGTAAGCCCTTTTGTTGAGTCCATATCTGGGAATCAAAATCGTACTCCCAAATAAAGTTAACAGTTCCGGAATAGTTGCTTCCACTCATCTTGAGCAACTTGTTCTCGTTCACAATAAAAAGGTTATTACCATCACGGTTTCCTGGAAATGTTGAACCACTTTGCCATTCGTCAGTTGTTGGATTATAACTATATAGTTTTTTATCATTTAGCTCTAGAATGTACCCAAAGTCATTATAAGTAAACGATTTATATGCATATCCCCACGAAAATGGTGTAGCTGATTTTAACCGCCATGACTTCTCAATTTTGAATGAAGGTGAATAAACGGCACGTTTCGCTCCACTAGAAATTATAATTTCAGCATAATTATCAGCTAATAAGTTGTGAGACGGTATCGGCACAATTGCTGTTATCTGATTGGAGTCTATTTCGACGATTTCTGCCTCATAGTCGTTAAAGAAAAGTTTTGTTTCACCGTTTTGTGTGAAGTAACTACCTTCAATGGTAATCATGTCACCTGAATATCCCTCAGTTTTAGAAATGATGTCGATTTCAGGCCCAAAAATTTTAAATCCATTACCTATTCTGACTTCCTGATCACCTACTTCAATTCTCAGTTCGGCATTTCCAACAAATGCTGATTGAGGAATTTTAAATACCAATGAGTCTTCAGAGGACCTGATGATATCAACTTTAGTGTTTTCTACAAAAATAGATATGTTCTCGTTGCGCAAGCTAAAATTTTTACCCTCTAATTTTACTAGAGTGCCATCAAATCCTTCTTTCGGAGAGTAGCTTAAAACTTCAGGTGTCTTTGAACCTGTGCTAGTAAATTGAATAGACGTGCCGTAAATTGTATTCTCAGGAGTGACAACAAAAGGCCTAACGACATAGTCATAATCTTTCAATAAGTCTGAATTTATTGATGAAGAAATCAACCCAGTGGTTATAGGTTCATCGAGAACCTTTCTATACCAATTTTCAAAATTGTCATTATCATCAATTTGATTCCAAACAAAGCCATAAGAGATGATCTCTTGTTGTCCTAAACTCTCAATTCGAGCATGAAATGTAACTCCACCGCCATCGGTTTCAACCTCACTCATAAATATAAGTGGGTATTCTTTTTGAGCTATTTCGGCATCCGTACAGCTTATTAATATCAATAAGTAAGCGAGTGTGTTTATTAGGTTGGATAATTTAATTTTCATGGTCAAAAGGAAAAACTGGTCATCATCTCAAACTGATTCTTATTGAGAGTGTTTTTATTTCCGTAAAGTTGATTAAATCTAAACTCTACAGAAGCAATTTTCTTGTAGTTCAAATTACGCTGCAAACCTATACCAAATGAATAACCTAGCATACCTTCGGAAATGAGTGACTCTTGTATGACTTCATGGATGGTTATTACATTCTGATCGATGGAGGATTCATAGATTTCACTTTCATTCTTTAAATGATAAGAATAGATGCCGCCAGCGATGATAAAAGGTCTCCAAACTAGAGTTGGAATTGTGTAACGTAGTAGAACCGGAGTATCTATTGAGGAAATGTTGATAACCACATCAACATCAGATCGCGAACTTATGGAACTCACTGAAAATCCAGATTTTGAAAAATTCACACCAACATTCAAAGAGAAATCACTCATTTCAATTGGTAAATCTCCAAATACTCCGAATGATAGCGAAGGACTGGGGTTAAAAGAAATACCTTCAAGTTGTTCTACAGATATACTTGAAGGTACGGATAGAGACGTGCTTTTAAAGCCTGTAATTATTCCAAGTCTTGGAAATGGAAGAGGCTTATTGCGATCATTATTGTATAATGAAATTAGTTTAGAAAGTGACTTTCGATTGTATTTGACTAGCAGAACTTGGTTTGCTTTCCAAGCAAAATCATTCGTGTATTCGGAAATTATCTTCCGGTAATTATCCCCCTTATTAATTTCGATAAATACAGTACTGTCGCGTTCTAAAAAGAAAGTTTTGATACCTTTTTCAGTGTAGAAGAAGAGGCTGATTTTACCATGCTCTAGTCTTTCTAGAAAGACCTGTTTTGTCTGTCCAGAAACTGAAATGCTCTTGGATTCATAGATTGTTCCATTTTTGAATCCATACTCTGTTAGCTCCTCTGCGGAATATCCTATTTCCTCATTCTTCCTCTTCAATCGAATAATCTGTGCGTTATCTCTGTGCGTACCCTGGATTAGTTTTATGCCAGAAGAAAGTGTACTATCTGTTGCTATGTAAGCATTTTTTTGGGAGTATGCAGTTTGCATTAGCAAAATCAGAACTGCGGAAATTGACCAGCACTTTATTTTATTCATTCAATTTTTATTTTGAAAGTGTGATTGTGTGTAACGCCTTGCTATCCTCCAGGGTGCTTGACGTATATTTTGTTGAGGTTGCAAATTAGGAAAATCTCCGATATTCATCACTACTTTTTTATTCCCGTGAGAGAAATTGGAGATTTTTAGGGGCTGCTAGAAAGTAGTAAAGAATCGTCTAACAGAACTCACCATAGAGAGAAAGGGTAATGTAGGGCTAGTGTTTAATGGTCATCACTATCAGATCAATTGTAAAATGAATTAGAACTGCGTAAATAAAACCAATTCGTATTCGGATATATGAAAACACAAAAGCATAGACTAAGAATGGTAGAATGATAAAAGGCCATAATGCCAATTGCCCAACTGTTAGATTAAAAGTTGGTAAGTGAGCAATTGAAAATATGAAAGGGAGAATATAAAAAAGGTATTTATACGAAGTGGACCAATTCTGTTCGTACCATGAACTATGGCTTTTTGTTCGTTGCAAAGTAAAGAAAATTGGAACTGCAAAAATCACATATACAAGAGTTGATTGGAGCAATAAATTGCTGTAGAACTCAGAGTAGGTAATGAAATAACGTCCAAAAATTCGGACTATGAAATAGCTAATGAACATAGCTATGAAAATGTCGAAATACCTTTTGTTGAATTTGCTTAGAACTAATCGAAACTGCGTTTCTTCTATTAATCCAGCAACAATAGGGATAAGAAAGGAAGCTAGAAAAAGGTCGTTTTCATCCTTGAAATACTCAGGTATTGGATTGAATTGTTCTGGGTCAGCTATTGAAAATAATTCTTTAACTAAGGCAAAAGGAATTGAAGCTATTAAAAGAAATAATAGTCCTAAAAAATAAAAACGTAAGGTTAGTAGAAGACGGTTTTTTATAGTTGTTTGGATTCGGTGTGTGTCAGGTTTACGGACTAGTCTTATGAAGGATTTTATAAAACGAGAGCTTTCTTTTGGCCTATTGTTAAAAATTGATTTATGCTCTTGAGCTAACTTTTTACTACCCTCAATCGCCTTTTTTAACTGGTTGTATTCTGAAGTTCCGTTTTTTCGGTTCTTCAATTCTTCTTTTGCCGCAATTATTGCCTCTTCAACATATGAGTTTGGATACTCAACAATTTGTTGTAGTTCAATAGAGGGCTTGTTTTTATACTTGTTCGAAAATAAATTCTGCATTTTTTATTTGTGACTCATAGTTAATGATAATGCCTGTCTATAACCTGTGGCGTTGGTGCAATTTAAAGTGTCGGATTCAAATTGGGAAAATCTTCGATATTCATCACTACTTTTTTATTCCCGTGAGGAAAGTTGGAGATTTTAGGGGCTGCTAGAAACCGTCGAACTCTACTCTAATAGTAATCACTAGGGGAGGTGAGGCAATGTTGTTCACTTTTTATTTATCTGTTCTTGCTACCGAAAAAGCATAATTATAATATTTCTGCACTGAACCCATGATAAAAATACCCTATTATTAAAAAGTAAAACGCCAATTAGCTTGTGCTAACTGGCGTTGGAATTAGTTATGTGAGCAGCTTATAGTGTAAAAGTCTTTTCGTTACACTTGGCTAAGAATAATTTGATCTGCTCATGTGTCACCTCTCCTCCGGTGAAATACGGGAATTTGATCATGGGTTGGTCCTGTAAGAAGCCCTGAACCTCCGCCTCTTCGATAGGCTTGCCGTCAGCAGCTTGAGCACCTATCCATTTTGGCATGAGCGCAATAAGCAATGGCTTCAAATCTTCGTTGTTCCAGATTTCTTTGAAAAAACTATATTCGTCCAATTGATAGTTGAGCTGCTCAGTGGAAGTATAAGTTACCTGCTTTGATAATTTGATATCCGAAGATGAAGCACCAATATTCAGCACAAAGTCACCACTCTCTGCCAGCCACCTAGACTGTCTTGGGTGATAAAATGAGAAATCTCTTGTTTTCAAAGTGAAAGACACTTCCTTGCTTTCACCCGGTGTTAAGCTGACTTTAGAAAAACCTTTAAGCTCGTTGATAGGACGCTGAACCGAGGATACTGCATCCGACACATAGAGTTGTACCACCTCTTTGCCAGCAACGGTACCAGTGTTCGTAATAGTTGCTGTTACTGTTACCTCCTCTTGACCAGTAATTTCATTGGACGACACCTTGATATCGCTGTACTCGAAGGTCGTGTAAGACATCCCAAAGCCAAATGGAAACAATGGCTCCACTTTGCGCTTGTCATAATATCGATAGCCTACGAAAATTCTTTCGCCATAGAGCACATTCCCATTCTCTCCCGGGAAGTTCAAGAATGCCGGCGTGTCTTCCAACCTTTTTGGGAAGGTCTCTGCCAACTTGCCCGATGGGTTCACGGTCCCAAACAATACATCAGCCACCGCTCCAGCACCTGCCTGTCCACCCAGCCAAGATTCTACTACTGCCGCTACCTCTGAAATCCAAGGCATGGCCACTGCACTACCGTTAGTCAATACGACCACTGTCTTGTTTTGCACTTTCGCTAGTTCTGCAATCAAACTATCCTGTGAAGGAGGGATGTTAATATGAGTTCTATCGACCCCTTCAGACTCATAATGCTGAGGCAATCCTGCAAACACCAAAGCTATATCTGCCTTAGCCGCTACTTTCTTAGCTTCCGCTATCAAGGAATAATCAGTATCGTTACCCAAGTCATAACCCTGTGCATATTTTATTTTTATCCCTTCACCATACTCCGCTTTGATGATATCCATGAACTTATCCAGTTGTGGTGGCTTCACCTCCGAGCTACCGTTTCCTTGGTACCTAGGGTTTATCGCAAACTCACCAATCACTGCGATGGTTTTGTATTTCTCTTTCGAGAGCGGAAGTGTATTGTCCTCATTTTTCAACAGCGTAATAGACTCAGACAACACCTTTCTTGCCAGTAGGTGATGCCCCTCTAGTTTTTGAGGTGCATCCGTTTTAGCGGTCGCATTGCCTTTCAAAACGATTCTCAAGATATCTTTCACGAGCAGGTCTAATTGCTCCTCCTCCAAACTACCATTGTTTACCGCATCTATGATGAGTTGATTGGTCAAGTGACCATCTTTTCCAGGCATTTCTAGGTGCATCCCTGCTTTGATCCCTTCTACACGATCGATGACCGCATCCCAGTCAGAGATCACGATTCCTTCAAAACCCCATTCCTCTTTTAATTTTTTGGTGAGCATCATAGGTGATTGCGCACCATAGATACCCTGCACTCTATTATAACATGCCATTACTGTCCATGGCTGGGCTTTTTTGATCGCTATCTCAAATGGTGTCAAGTAAATCTCGTTGAGCGTACGCTCATCTACATCCGAGTTCATGTACATCCGCTGTGTCTCTACATTGTTGGCTACAAAATGCTTAAGAGAAGTACCCACTCCTTGACTCTGTACACCATTGATATAGGCAGCACCTAGCTCTCCTGACAAAACAGGATCTTCCGTGAAGTACTCGAAATTCCTACCCCCCAATACAGAACGCTTAATATTCACTCCTGGTCCCAATAGGACATTGACACCCAAAGCTTGCGTCTCTTCACCCAAGGCTTTGCCCACTTGGTATACTAAATCTACATCCCATGATGCCGACAATCCCGAAGCAGTCGGGAAACAAGTAGCAGGCGCCTGATCACCATAGCCCCAAGTATCTGTTGATGGTGCTCTTCTCAAACCATGAGGGCCATCTGCCACCCAGATATATGGGATGTCCAATCGCTCGATTGGTTGTGTACTCCACGCATCTCGCCCAGAAGTCAAAGATGCTTTTTCTTCCAATGTCAATTTCGAAACCAGGTCATCCACCTGTGCTTTTAATACTTTTTCATCGGACTGTGCATTCAGCCCTAGGCTGGCAATCAAGAGTCCAGCGATCAAACAATATACTTTCATATTCACTAATAATTATTTGGTCGAATAGTCATTCGACTACCCTAATAAATTTGAAAGCAATTTATATAAACACACTAAAAATAGCCATGTGATATATCTCATACCAGTAAGGTGAATACTGCAATATTTAAG
>JAOPTS010000119.1:10702-32011 GCA_051531955.1 Reichenbachiella sp. | reverse complement strand
CGCTTCATAACATGAGTTTCCCCTTTATATTTCTTGGCTAACTCAATAAACGTATGGTAATGCCCTGCTTCTGAGACCATCAATTCATAGTAGAATTTGGATAAGTCTTCGTCTGTAATATTCTGCCAAAGCAATTTGAATCTCTCACAACTCCGAGCCTCAATGAGTGCATTTAGTAATAATTTCTCTACTAATTGCTCTTCTCTACTACCCCCTCCTTTTAGCACTTTGAGAACAGCCGATACATATTCATCTTTGCGATTGTACCCCATTTGAATACCACGATCCTTCATCTTTTTGAGCACACGCTCAAAATGCCCCCATTCTTCGGCAACTAATTCTGTCATGGTCTCTACAATATCATGTAGATCCGGATAATTTACGATTAACGAAATCCCAGAACTAGCTGCTTTTTGTTCACAATAAGCATGGTCAATCAAAATTTCAGAAATATCTTTTTCGGCAATATTGATCCAGCGAGGATCTGTAGGCAAATTCAAGCCTAGTGTTGTCTTATTTGCTTCCATCTATTTATGAAATACTACTAATTAAAAAACATCCAACGAACCCCTACATCAAAGGCTCTTCTTTGACCAGGATACCATGGACTAACAAAGTACCCTTCATCTCGCTTTTGAAAAGCATAGACGTACTTGGCGTACAATGATAAGTTGTTAGCTTTCATCACGAAAAACACATCTGTTGTAAAATAAGAAGGCAACTCTAAATCGTCTTGCAAGAAGAATTGTTGTGTAATCGGATCATATTCTTTGGCATAAAACGCTGACTTATAACGGAAATCCAAACCAAGTTGAAATTCCATGAAATCGTTAAAAACGATATTCTCATAATAGTACTTACCATAATAACTCCATTCAGGAACCCGCATAGCATTAGCCCCATCACCAGACACATTGTTCCAAACCACCCTGTTTTCCAAATGAATATTTTTAAATAACAGCAGATTGGCCTTCAGAGAATATTTATTCACGAATATCGGATCGCTTTCTTGATTAGGAAGCCTATCATAGTCGAAGTACACATATTCATCAATAGTTGATATTTCTATCTCCGGTTCAACATATAGAAATTTGAAATCATAAAATATCGAAGCGTTAATTGTATTAGCTAAAGTCGATTCAAAATCATTACTCCATTCATAATGATTACCGAAAAATCTCTTGGTCATCAATCCAGGTTGATATAGACTACTCGTATAAGATGCATTCAAAAAGCTGTTTTGAAAATACCCTTTAAAATAATAATTACCAGCATCAAGTACTTCTATTTGACCGCCTAACCTATTATTAGCAAGATGAATTGTTAGGTCACCTCCAAGATAATTTTCTCCAATATGATCAAATGGCTCTATATATACATATCTATAATCCAAGTCTCTTCTTTTGACATATGCCGAATAATAGATATGATCAGCCAATCTTCCTTTGATACCCGCCTCCACTTTGGTCTCTTTGAATGAAGCAGCATCTAATGTAGAATCTGTACGAATTAATATTTGATCATAGTAGTCATACGACTCTTTTAACGGATAGTCAGTGTATTCATTTTTAGTAATCGTTCGCTCTACAGAATTGTACACTTCAAAGAACGGTTTAATCGTATACTGATGATAAAAGAATAGCCTTGTTCTCGTATCCCAACTTTGAGAATTTATCAAATAAATATCTGCATCCTCATAAATAAACAAATCATCTTCTAGCGTTTCCTTATTGATACCTCCTGTTTCTAATATGACCTGTTCCTGTTTATACATGTGGAACATTGCATGATACTTTCTATCCTTTGATCTATAGTAAGCAAACCCATCAAAACCAGTCGACTTAACCTGATTCTCATTCAATGAGGCAACTCCTAATTGTTTATTAGTTGAGGTGTGTATGATTCCCATTCCAATATTCCATTGAGGATTGATATTTCTTGAAAACACAAAATCAACTTGATTTCTACCTTTCCCTCCAAAAGAGGCATCAAGCAAAATATATGGAGACTTGGTATCGTAATATTTAAAATCTTCAACCTTCTTCACATAAGGATCATAGGCGGTATATCCAGTGGTGCTGCCTATAGTTGTAGGTATTTGATAATAGACAGGCTTCAATGCCGACCCATTGACCCCTAAATCTTGATAATCGATATCTCCACCCAAGTGTTTTTCAAAGTATTCTAGATTATGGAGTGAGGTATCCATGCTGTGATAGAGCGTATCACTATGCTTCAAATCAGTGATGGTGATATACCTAGTAGATGTAGGCCCATATACCATTTTGGTGGAGTCATCCACCATTTGGGCTCTAAGAGGTATTGACAATACCCAAAACAAAATTATTAACCTGTATTTAATCGACACTTTGCTTTTTCCTAATTACCTCTTTGAGTACTTCTATAAATGATCGCTCAAAGGTATCACGATCCGATATAATATCAATTCCTTCTTGTGAATAATCTAATAATTGATCTTTAGATTCATCATTCTTTAACACTCCTCTCCCTACTTTAATATCACAATTCGTCCAATCAGACTTCAAATGATTGAAATTCCCCAAAGGCCATGTCATCAAATCATGTTTGTTATTCACTGCCGGCAGTTCTATCACTGACAAGTCTTTTCGAATTTCAGTATGGAATTTAGATTCCTGCACTAGTAAAACATCACAATCCGCTTTAAGTCCATATAACTCTGAGATACCCAACACTCTACTTTGTCTGGTTGTATAGATATCAGGATTCATTTTTAGGTTATACAAATAATTTTTATCGATAACGAGTTCAAATTCAAATTGCTGATTCCGAACGTTCATCATATCTACCACCCCCACTGCATTGATGTCATGTTCCTTACATATGTCAATCAATGATTGTAATGAACTCACATTCAACACTCCATCAAAAGAGTAGAAACCAACAGTCGGCCATTCAAATTCAACAGATTTCCACTTGCCAATACCAAACATAGTCTTCCTCAGTTTGATACTCCATGTATAAACCAGGTACACTGGCCACAGAAAAATGGAAAGCACTTTTTTCATGCTTCAAAACTATTCATATTACTTACCAACCATCTTAAGATTTGTTCATTAATTTTAACATCTAATCACTGTGAATAATGAAAATATCAGAAGTCGTTCAAGTATTAAATCAATGGGCACCTCCTGCCTATCAAGAGTCCTATGATAATGCGGGGTTGACTGTTGGGGACCCTAACACAAAAATCACTGGCATCCTCATATCCCTGGACTGCACCGAACCTATTGTACAAGAGGCCATAGATACTGGTTGTAACTTGATCATTGCACATCACCCTATTGTATTCAAAGGATTGAAAAGCTTCACAGGTAAAAACTATGTGGAACGAACAGTCATCAAGGCGATCAAAAATGACATAGCCATTTTTAGTATACACACCAACCTTGACAGTATCAATACAGGGGTCAATCAAAAAATTTGTGATTTAATAGGACTCAAAGACACGCGTATTCTTTTCCCTAAGAGTGATACATTAATTAAGCTGGAATCCTTTGTTCCTCTTGCACATCACCAATCAGTACTGGACGCTATCTACCAAGTTGGCGCTGGACAAATTGGCAACTACGATCATTGCAGTTTTAGTACCGAAGGCATGGGTAGTTTCAGACCCAATGACCAGGCAATTCCTTTTGTTGGTAATGCCAATGAGGATCAACTAGAGCAAGAGAAGAAAATAGAAATCATGCTACCCAAGCATCTTAAGAGCAAAGTGATCAGCGTATTGAAAAAAGCACACCCCTATGAAGAAGTCGCTTATTACATCACCGCAATCCAAAATAAAAATCAAGAAGTCGGAAGCGGGATGGTTGGACAGTTAGACTCAGAAATGAACGTTAGTGAATTCCTTCAAAAAATCAAATCTACTTTTAACCTCTCTATAATCAAGCATACGGCACTAATCAAGGATAAAGTGAAGAAAATCGCGGTATGTGGTGGTTCTGGCAGCTTCTTATTGGAGCAAGCCAAGGGGGCTGGTGCAGACATCTACATCACTGCAGATTTCAAGTATCATGAGTACTTTGATGCTGACAATCAAATCGTTATCGCTGATATCGGACATTACGAAAGTGAGGTGTTTACAAAAGACTTGATTTATGATTTTTTGAATGAAAAAATAACTAATATTGCACTCAATTTATCCAAGGAGAATACAAATCCGGTAAAATACTCTTAAAATACATGGAAAGTACAGTAGCGCAAAAGCTTGAAGCACTTACAAAATTACAGTCAATAGATTCTAAACTCGACGAAATCATAAAGGTTCGTGGAGCATTACCTGAAGAGGTAATGGATCTTGAAGATGAGGTTACTGGTTACGAAACCCGTGTTGGTAATCACAACAGTGCCACCGAAGAATTAGAACTGTCTATCACAAACAATAAAACAGCAATCAAAGATTCTGAAAAGTTGATCCAAAAGTACGAGGAGCAACAAATGAATGTGAGAAACAATAGAGAGTATGATGCAATCACCAAAGAAGTGGAGTTGCAACAACTTGAGATTCAAATTCTAGAAAAAAGAATCAAAGAGGCTCATGCTAATATTGAAGCTAAAAACCTTGCGATAGAGGATACTAAAACTACGTTGGCAGAACGACAAAAAGATCTTGACAACAAGAAAGGTGAACTTGATAATATCAAAACAGAAAGCGAAGAAGAAGAAAGAAAGCTGAACAAAGGCAGAGAGAAAGCTTCTAAAAGTATTGAGGAAAGATTATTGACTTCATACAACAAAATTCGTGGCAATGTAAGAAACGGCCTAGCAGTAGTCCCTGTCAAAAGAGGAGCTTGCGGTGGATGTTTCAACGTTGTACCTCCTCAGAAACAAGCAGAGATCAGAGAAAAGAAAAAATTGATCGTATGTGAGCACTGTGGCAGAGTCTTGGCTGACGTAGAAGAAGTTATCGTAGAAGAGAAAAAGGCTACAAGAACTAGAAAAACTACTAAAAAAGCATAAGTTGAATATTGCTTTTATTGATATTGAATACAAAAAGGTGAGCATGGCTCACCTTTTTTTGTTTTTATTCTTGTGTATCTCCCCCTACTCTTCACAATCTCAATACAGAGATTTAGACCAATCTCCTCGAATACACTCCGCCTATCAAGATGTCCTAAAACTAAAATTAAATAGCGCTAGGAAAAACTTAGAAAGCATTATACCTAGCCATGCAGACCTTGGTCATTACCACTTCACTCTCAGCTTAGCAGACGCATTAGAAATTATCGTCACACAAAACCCTGATCTTTATGAGGCTTATGAAGACAGTGAAAACGACCACCTCGAAGGTCTTGAAGAAATGGATGACAATAATCCATATAAAAAATACTACTCAGCTGAGATTAAAATGCACTGGGCAATTGTAAAGACATTGTTCCTAGAAGATTTAAAAGCTGGCTGGGCTCTACGGTCTGCCTATATGGAAATCGAAGACAACATCGAGGAATTCCCTGAATTCAACCCCAACCACAAAACACTAGGCACGCTTCAAGTTATTTTCGCTGCTGTCCCTGAGAGCTATCATTGGATTCTAAACTATTTAGGAATAAAAGGAAATATTAATGATGGATATAACGAATTGAACAAGGTGAATTCGCAAAACGCCTTTTACTTAGAATCAAGTCTCACAAAAGCTCTTATTTCACTCAACATCCTCAACCGTGAACTTGAGACCATGAGTACGCTAAACAGCTTATTATCAAATAATAAAGACAATCTTATTGTCCATTATTTCCATAATATCGCACTCATTAAATATTCAAAAAGTGAAAAATCGATTGCCTCACTTTCTAAAATACCATATGTAGGAAGTCAATATTTACAAATCCCACATGTATACTACCTATTAGGAGAGGTACACCTACAAAAAGGTCTGTATGAACAATCTAGAGGGTATTACTCAACATTCATCAGTACGTACAAAGGAAAAAACCACATCAAGGACACCTGGTTCAAAATATTCTTAAATTATTACCTTGAGAATCAAATTGAGATGGCAGAGCTACCGTGGGACAAGGCAAAAAAATCTGGAAGAGCACTTGTCTCTGCTGACAAGAATGCTGCTAGTTTCTTAGAAAATGATGAATACCCTAATAAAGAGTTGTTCACTGCGCGACTTGCTACTGATGGTGGTTATTTCCTAAAAGCCGAGCTAGCACTTAACCAAATCAACAGGCAGAACATTACATCTAAAAAAGATGAATGTGAATACTTCTACAGATACGGCAGATTGTATGACAAAACCGGAGATATAGAAAGTGCGTTATTTAATTACCTCAATACAATCAAAAAATCAGGATCCGAAAACTGGTATTTTGCACCATCGTCGTGCTTGCAAGTTGGCTATATTTATGAATATAGAAATGACATTGAAAAGGCCACCTATTATTTTAAAAAGGCTCTTTCTTATAAAAAACATAAATACAAAGACGGTATAGATCATAAAGCAAATTCTGCTTTAGAGATGTTAGAACAATAAAAAAGGGACTCAAAAGAGTCCCTTTTTTATTGTTCTTTTTCTTAATCTATCTATTCATTGATAATGTAATTTGTCCCATCGTAAATGAGGTTTAACACACCGGTACCACTTGCCCCACTATAGGTAGCGTATGTGATTGAGTATTTTTGATCCAATTCCTTAATAAAGGCACCTTCACTTAGCATCAACGCATTAATTGATTCATAGATTTCATCACTTGTCCATACGGATAAGTCATAATTACCATATTGATCCATACTAGCAGAACCGTCAGGATTAGAAGTAGCTGTAGCTGCTGCAATACTTGAATAATCTCCTCCAGACAATTCATATTTAATAGTATTATCTGGCACCCAAACAAGACCATCATTCCCGAAGGAAATACTTTCATCAGTTACTTGAAAATGATCATTATAATACAACCAATTACCTCCGCTGAAGGTATACAAGGCCAAAGCAGGAGTAGTAGGATTATCTTCTTCTCCATTATCATAATTGTACTGAATCAATTTCATATTACCATCTTGAGCAAACTTATTCATGTCTCTTAGATACACAGGAATCTTTTCTACCCCTTCATCTTCGTAACTAAAATCAATTCCACTCTCTCCAAAGTAGTCACCATATGCTGCATCAGGAATCAATTCAGCATGCATCCAGCCATAAGCAACAGTATACCCTGCCCTACTTACAGAATCTGGCACAAACCCAGTAGCTGAACTATAAAAAGCATGGGTAACATCCATATAATCTCCATCAGATGCATCTGCCCATTTATATGATGCATAGACAGGGATATCTTTATTTAAATCACCGAAATTTTTATACTCTCCATAACCTAATTCATCATACTCAGCATCAGTTACAGTAAAAGCTTTTAATTCGCCATTTAAATCAGGAGAACTCCCATTATACAAATTGTAAGTCACCAAAGCACTAGAGGTAGCACCTAAGGCAGAGTATTGTGTTGATAAGAAATATGGAATGTAAGATTTCGCATCATCCTCCGAACCAAAACTTCCATAACCCGAACAATCACATTCGCCATCTATCAACTCATAATCTTCATCAACTAATGTGTAAACCATATCCTTCACAAAGGCGCTACTTTCATTAATCTCATCTAAATCATCCTCTATTGGACTACATGCAAACATCAAGGAAAGGCCTATTAACAAAAGACCGTATATATTTATATTTTTCATTTTTTTCAATGTCTTAGCTAATTAAAATCTTAATCTCAATCCTAGGTTCCAAGTAGTTCCTGCTCCAAAATACACTAATGAAGAAATTGCATCATGACTACTTCCATCATTCGCATCGGACACATATTTTGCATTGCCGACATTATAAACATTACCATAAAGAGAAGAATCAAATCCTGCAACTTCAAAATTGTAGGTAACATTCACATCAACCAAATTATACGATGGCACTTTCCATGAGTCAATGTTGTTTCCATCCGCATCTTGTTCATCTCTTGATGTAGGGTCAAACTGTGCATAAAGGTTGGCATAATGATTATAATCCATCCCAAAACTCAAACCTGGAAGCAACTCATATGATATACCAACCGCTGCAGTAGTTTGAGCTGCATCCGCTACATGAACATCTGCTATAAATATATTAACAGGGTCCCCAATTGGATTTTGCTCTTCGTCATAAAGTTGAACATCCTTAATGTCATTTTTCCATTTCCAATCACCAACAGAGATCATACCTGATAACCTCAAACCAGCTATTGGTTCCCAGACGGCATCTACTTCTATACCTTGATGAATCGCATCTACACCTAGTAAATTACCAAATATAATTTCATCATTCACAGTAGTAGAAGCTGTATAAGTTCTATCTCTCCATTCTGTTCTATATACATTCAAATTAGCTTTGAATGTTCTACTTCTGAAATTATAACCAAGCGCTGTACTAATAACCTTCTGGTTAACAGCCTCTTGATTAATATCATTCACAAAGTTCAAAAACACTCCATCAAAGAACGGTGCTCTTTCGAAATAACCAGCATTAAAGAAAACCCCGTGATTATCTGTTAAATTATAATTAGCACCACCTTTCACACCCCAAGCCAAAAAGTTTACCCACTCAGTTTCTTGCTCAGAATCAGAATCCAAGTAATTAAAATAATCAATCCTTTTATACGAAGTAGAAGATGCATTTAGCGTTACAAAAGCAGATAGCTTATCTTTCTTATACTCCAATTGTCCAAATAGTCCAGCCATACCTACAACTCCTTCATTGTGGTAACTAAACTTATCTCCAACACCTACCACTTTAGTTGTGTCGTTCATATCGTTATCATCTATAAAATAATCAGCACCCAACAGATCAGTAACAGTACGATAATGAGATCCTTGATAGTATCTACCATCAACTCCAACCATCAAGGATAAACCGTTATTCAAATCTTTATTCAACGTTGACAAAATCCCATACCACTTATGATCATTTCTAGATGCTCTCAATAACGCTTGTGCATTTCCATCAACAGTTGCTTCATTTTGTTCTACCAAATAATCTAGATCAATAGCTCCATATGGGCCTCCCAATCTTTTCTTTTCAAAGTTATCACCGGCAGTACCACCTCCTCCACCAGTACCAAACGAGGCATACACAGCTGTTGACAGTTCAGTATTTTCATCAATAGTCCAGTAATGATTCAATGAAAGCTGTGGCTTGTGATAGAAATTATCTTCCACATGCACTACTTGGCCATTTTTATAACCCCAATCTGGATTGTATTGTACGCCATCAGCACTTCCTTCATAATCGGCAATATTTGACATATTCTGTCTCTGGCCATGTTCTTGCTTTGCACCTACAGCTGTAAAAACTACTTGGTGCTTATTATTTATTTTTTTTGCAACATTCAAAAAATATGAATACCCCAAAAATTCAGTCCCTTTCACAAAACCATCTCCTTGCGTACGAGAACCTGAGAATGTAACAGCCCAATCATTATCAGTAAGCCCTGTTGATAAGGTCATTCCAATTTTAGAATAAGCATTATTGCCAGTACCTACGAAAAAATTACCCCCTTTTTTCATATCAGAAGCTTTTGAAATGACATTGATTGTACCACCAATTGAAGGCACAGCAACTTTCGATGCACCTAAACCTCTTTGTACTTGAACAGTTTGTGCTGCATCCATTAACCCAGCCCAGTTCGACCAGTATACACGACCATTTTCCATATCGTTAACTGGTACACCATTGATCATCACGGCAACATTTTCATCACTAAATCCTCTAACATTAACTCGACCATCACCGAATCCCCCTCCTCCTCTAGTGGCGTATACACCTGGAGTTGATTTCAAAATTTCAGGAAATTCCTGACTTCCCATTTTAGATTCAATTTCTGCAGACTTAATAGTAGATACAGCTACTGGAGTTTGTCTATCAACAGCGACAGAAGCCAGTACCATTACCTCTTCTAGTCCTACTGAAGAAGAAAGAAGGGATACAGTAGGCACAGTTACTGTAGTAGATTTCACTTCAATTGATACAGTTTGGTTCGTATAACCTATATAATTAATTGTAATAGAGTATGAACCAAACTCGATATCTCCTAATGAATATTGTCCATTCACATCTGAGACAGCACCAATTTTGGTCCCATCTATTCTCACCGTGGCACCTATCAATGGCTCATTATTTTCTTGATCGAGGATTTGACCCTTAATCGTACCTTTTTGAGCATAGGCAACAAGTGAGAAGAAGCATAAAAAAAGTAGTACTGTTTTTTTCATAATTTCTTGAGTTAGTTAATTGAGTTTATGGTTTGAATTTAATTAATTAATCTGGGATACTTTTTCGTATTCACCAAAATTTCACAACTCTGCAATAGTACATGTATTAGTATGTATGAATACGTTTTAAGTATTATGGATTTTTTAATTTTTAATTAACCAATTCATGCCTATTTTTGAACCACATTAACAAATCATTATAGTGTACTACATCATTACAGACGAACTCCTTCATCAAAGTTTTGAAAAAGACAAAAATGTCATGCTCAAAACTGCACAAGAAATGTGTTTTGAAAACATTTCTAACTCGTTCGTTTCCATAGTAATAGAAAACTATAAAACCTTATTTAATCCGCTTGGATTAGTAGATGACACTTTCAAAAAGATCTTAGATTATCAATTTGATAATACTTTTGAGTTGAAAGGAATTTATGAAAACCTATGTGTTGCTTATAGATACAAGTATGGTGACAATCAACTCGAAATCATTTGGGATGGAGTTACTCATGAAGAAAAATATAGTAAAGAGTGGACAGAAATCTGTCAAGCTTGGATTAGTGAACTATCTGCAAACCCCACTTTTGTAAAGGGGGTACTTCAACTAACCGTTTTCAATGATAGAGACAAGAATGTCGTTTTTATTAAAAACTCATTGAAAGCTATTATCAACGAATTCTTTGAGATTAAAATCATCACAAGAAAGGGATTGAAAAAAGTAGTGGTTAGAAAAAAAGGACTTAAAAAAGCCTCTTAATAAGCGACTTTAAATTGTTTAAACTTCTCTAGAGGTATATCAATAGAGTTCACCAACTCTACTTGAGAAAATTCAGGACCTTTACTACACCAAACGATCAGTTCAGCGACAGGTTCTGAGGGACCAAACACTCTAATTTCAACATCACCGTTTTGCAGGTTTTTAACCCAGCCCGTCAATTTCAAATTTTGAGCTGTTGTAACAGTAGATGCTCGGTAAAAAACACCCTGTACTTTACCTTTCACTATGATGGACTTACCTACTATATCGTTCATTATATTCTTTCATTATTACCACACCAGAACTCGTCCCTATACGATCTGCCCCAGCCCCCACTAAACCTTCCATCTGACTCAAAGTCTTGATTCCTCCCGAAGCTTTAATACCAATTTTATCTCCAACACATGTTTTGATAGAAACAATATCTTCTAATTGCGCTCCAGAAGTCAAGACCCCTGTAGAGGTTTTTACAAAATCAGTACCACTATCCACACATAGAGTAGTGACATCCAATATTTCTTGCTTTGTTAAATACCCAGTTTCGATTATTACTTTGGAGAGCTTTTCGGACTGATGGATCAATTGATTGCATTTTACCAAATCAATTTTTGCCCAATCCATACCAGATTTAAAAGCCGATATATTGAATACTATATCCAATTCGTCTGCACCATCTTCAATAGCAGAAGCTATTTCAGTGATTCTTGATTCAGTTTTTTGATAGCCAAACGGAAAGCCTATTACTGTAATAAGCGTTATAGGATGAGCCCCTATCTCACGTCTAACTTTTTTCACCCAAAAAGGAGGTACACAAATACCGAAAAATTCATGATTAATTGACTCTTCAACCAAATTCATCATTTCCTTTTCGGTGACGTTTGGCCTTAGGTTTGTCTGCTCTATATAGATGTTGGGTGAATTGATCTAACTAAACTAAAATAGCTAGTGGACTATTCCGCATTCTTTACACATTTTTCTTTTCCCAACATCACGTTTTTTGGGTGGTTTTTTATGCCCAAAATAAGAAGGGTCAGAGTACTGAGGCTTCTCCATTCCTTTAGCCTGCTTTTTATACTTCTTCCTATTGGCCTTCATCAAGGCTTCATACTCTACAAGCGCCTGATCATCCTTTTGCTTATAGAACTTTTTTGAAGCCTTCTTTTTAGACGAAAACTGTGAACTCGCTGAAGCATTACTTGATTCCGAATCACGGGAAGTCTGAGCCAATGATTCCCCAACCATCAGCACTAAAAGCACCAGTGTTATCCCTACAAATTTATTCATTCACTTAACATTTTATTCACAACGTAATTTAAGCCTAATATTGTAAAAGGAACAGAATAAAAATTCTGTACTTCTAATTCAATGTGTCTCATGTTATTTCATGATATATTTTATTTTCAAGTTCCCCCTCTTCTCATAACTGTGTATACTTGCGCCTCAAAACTGAATATATGAAACCTACATTGTTGATTTTAGCTGCCGGTCGAGGTAGTAGATTTGGAGGCGCCAAACAAGTTGCACCAATGGGCCCTCATGGTGAGACCATCATGGAATACAGTATCTATGACGCGCTAGAATCAGGGTTTGGTAACGTCGTATTGGTTATCAATAAAGAGGTAGAGAAAGATACTTTCGAACTGGTCAATAAAATGAGTGTAAAAGAAAATATTAGCTACGCTTACCAGGACCTACATAACTCCATGATTCCTACAAATATTATTGAAGCAAGAACAAAACCTTGGGGTACAGCTCATGCGATCATGAGTGCAGAAGATGAAATATCAGGGAGTTTTGCAATGATCAATGCAGACGACTACTATGGCAAAGATGGATTCAAAACCATGGCTGATTTTTTAATCCAACATAACAAATCAAGTGATTACAGCATGATTGGTTATGAATTGAAAAACACATTATCTGAGAATGGAACTGTTTCTAGAGGAATATCTATTTCGGATGAAAATAACAAATTAGCTACCATCAAGGAGACGCATGGTATCCATGACCAAGAAGGCACTATTGTTGGCTTGGATGATGACAAGAATGAAATTGCCATAACCAAAGGTTTAGCTTCAATGAATTTTTGGGGGTTTCAAAACAATTTGTTCGAGGAGCTAAACACCCAATTTCAAAAGTTCTTGAAAAGTGACGTGGACTTAAGTAAAGATGAGTTTGTGATACCTGCTGTCATTGACAGTATGATCAAAACAAAGAAAATTGAAGTGTCAGTTTTGAAATGCTCAGCAAAATGGTTTGGCGTCACCTACAAGGAAGACCAAGCATTTGCTGCAAAAGCTATTCAAGCAAACGTAAAATCAGGACAATACCCTTCTCCACTTTGGAAATAGAGCATGGAACAAGGAGAAAAGCTACCCACATTTGAATTAAACAATCAAGAAGATCAATCTGTCTCAAGTCAATCTTGGGCAGGAAAACCATTGGTCTTGTTCTTCTACCCTAAGGATGACACACCTGTTTGCACAATCGAGGCATGTACGTTTAGAGATCAATTCTCAGATTTTAAAGACATTTCTGCCCAAGTTGTTGGCATCAGTGTAGACAGTGTGGCTTCACATAAGAACTTTCATACCAAGCACCAGCTCAATTACCCAATCTTAAGTGACAGTAATAAAGAAGTAGAAAAACTATTTGGCTTAGAAAGAAGTCTATTTGGACTATTGGCCAAACGGGTCACTTTTGTATTTGACTCATCAGGCACATTGGTAAAACGAATTGACTCAAGACTCAATGGCAAAAAACATGTTGCGGAAGCAATCAAGGCATTAAATTAAAACATTACCTCCTAAACTAGAATCTCCCAAATTTTAACATCACAAAGAAATTCCAACCATCGAGAACTTCCATCTCAGCATAATTTGGAACTTGTAAATCAAGCCCTTGCGTGAACATATGAGAAGCTCCAAAATTGATTCTAAAAAAACTAGCTACGTTGACTTCTAATGAGGCACCTGGCTCTACATACCAAAACACATCTTCAGCCAACAATTCATAGTCCCCTCCATCATATTCATCATCATACTCTTGAAGGCCCAACCAACCTGCTCCCATTGAGAAGGGAAAAGTCAAATGAACCACGTCATTAGAAAATAGAATAGGTGCCACATATAACCCACCATATCCACCTAGTAGTGCCAAATTATTGGAAATGTCGTAATCTGCAGCATAATTATCAGTAGGCAAAACTCCCCACATATCTAATCCAATTGCAAAGCTTCTATTAATCACCCATGCTCCACGAAGACCTGCCAACATGATTAAATCATTATCCGCCTGAGATGTCTTAAAACCAATAGCACCAAACCCTCCACTATGACCATTACCACTGTACAAAGTTCGAGGCTGCACCTTCTCTTCTTGTTTTGAATAAGTTTCTACTTTCGGATCAGAATAGACGACCCAATTGTCATTATCATCATCATTTTCACGCTCGTCATAATATTTTAGCTCAATATTTTCTTCTACCTCATCGATCTCTGGCTCGGTAGTTTGATAATATTTTATAACAATAGGTGCTTCCTCTGTAGGTAATTGCGATTCATCAATTACGGATAGTGAATCACTCACCACTTCTTGAGAAGTACTCGTTACTTCTTGATTCTCTTGACTATAGCAAATAGAAATTACTGGTAAGAATAGAAAGGTAAAAATCAGCTTTTTCATAATGTTATTTAAATTATTCATTTACTATCAAAAGACCGAGATGAATACAAATAGTTGCATCAAAGTTAAAAAAATAATTACTAAAAATATCTTTGACAAAAAACTGGTATAGATAAATAATCGAGCTACATTTGCATCGGCAAATCGGTACGACTAGCTCCTATTGAACTCCCCCAGGTCTGGAAAGAAGCAAGGGTAAGTAGTTGTAGCAGTGCGATATTGGTTTGCCATTTTTACTTCCATTCCAACCCTAGCTTGGTTATGCACATCATAAAAGTAAAGGGAAAAGCAAAAATTCCAGATTATATTCAATTAAGAGATGACGACTTTGTGCTAATTGCATACTTTCGTACCGATAGACCCCTTAAGAAATTAGAAAAATACGGTCTAGAGAATAAAGATGAAGAATTAAAAGCCATCATCGAAAATCTTCCTTACGGGAAAATTCAATCTTTAAATATCTGACTATGGAATTTGATGACAAACCAATTGTTGAAGTAAGCCAAGCCAATATCTACCAAGAAGACCAAATGGTTCTTCAGGATATTAGTTTCAAAATAGACAAAGGAGAATTTGTTTATCTGGTAGGACGAACGGGCAGTGGGAAGTCATCTCTTCTAAAAACGCTTTATGCAGATTTGCAATTGCGTCAAGGAGCTGTCGAAGTTGCTGGATATAATATTGCCAAGGTCAAGCAAAAAGAAATTCCATTTTTGAGAAGGAAAATCGGGATCATCTTTCAGGATTTCCAACTCTTTGCAGACCGTACCGTCAACGAAAATCTCAATTTCGTAATGAAGGCCACGGGCTGGACCAACAAAACCAAAATCAAAGGTCGGTTAGCAGAAGTACTGATGCGCGTAGGACTAGGTGCTGCAGCGGATAAAATGCCTCATCAATTATCCGGAGGTGAACAACAAAGGGTTGTTATCGCCCGTGCTTTGTTAAACGAGCCTCTTATTCTAATTGCAGATGAACCCACGGGCAACCTTGATCCAGAAGTATCATCAGGCATATTCAATCTATTCAAAGAGATCAATCGTAGTGGAACGGCTATACTAATGGCTACTCACAATCATGGATTCATCAATCAGCATCCTGCCAGAGTATTGAAATGTGAAGAAGGGAAACTACTTGATTCTGTAGAAGAAAATTTCGAATACTCTAGCCACTATTAACTAGAGTATGTTGACATCTCCATAACTAGAGGTGATTTTTATTTTACCTCCCCCGCCATTTCCTATTGCACCACGATACTCGCCTCTGACATCTGACTTGATTTGATATTTCAGATCTATGTCAGTATTGTCCAAGTCAAGATCACTAAACTTCACTTCTATATCGAAATCAGCATTAGTTCCGTCCTCAAACTCTAAACTGTACCCACCAAACTTTCCTGACAAGTCAATATTAGAAAAAGTCTTAGATACTCTGTCTACAGTAAAGCTGCCAGCATAAGAAGTTTCTAATATGAGCTCCTGTCTCAAATACCCGATACCAAAATCTGTAAATCCTAGATTACCTTTCAACCCGACAACAGAACCAATTGTCATATTCCCATATTTACATTTCAAATCCATAGTATTGGCCTCCTCGATTTCCACATTTGAGAATCCTTGTTCAAACCTAACCACACCAAGCTCTTTGAAATTAGCATCACTGTATTTGATCACGATTTCCCCTACGGCTATCTTTTGCACCTCTGCATCACCAAACGACAACTTAAATTTCGTTTCTCCATTCATCGCACCCAGTTTAATATCACCATACGACACCTGTATATCACAATCTCCATCCAAGTCACCTACATACACATCACCAAAACTATTTTTAAGTTTCAAAGGGTTGCTTCGAGGCATGGTAATTTCATAATTGATCTCAAAACTCTCAGATGCTTTACTATTTAAGCTACCGCTAATTCCTGTCTCAAATGTAATTTCAGAACCTGACTCACTAATATCAATCACTATATTATCTAGCAGTTCCATAGCGCGTTCCACACTCTTCTTCCTCGCAATCACTTCCACCCTGACATTGATATCATGTCCATCATTGGTATTGACATGCACAGAACCAAAACTGTTTTTGATATTCAATTTCACATTCTCTTTTACCGTATAGCCCTTTTCAATGACTCGTCGTTTTTCGACATCACCGTCACGCTTTCTTGCATGGACTTGTACGAAGACTAAGCTCAGCAGTACAACTCCTATTAATCTATATAGCGATCTCTTCATTTCCCTGTTTTTTACTTAATTGCCCCAAAATCATTAACTGTTTGTTTAGAATTTCGACTCTCAGTTGTAGGTTTTGTATCATAGCATTAATCACTCTTTCATTATTTTGACTCTGCGTCAATTGATATTTCAAATCATCATACATGGTATCTAGATCGTCCAGGTCTTCTAACATCTCCTGATCAATCATTTTATTCTCATTCAAAATCAGCCTTATGTTTGCCTTTTTCTCATCAATTAACTTCGCATAGTAACTCTCTACTTCGTATAATTCTTGTGTTGGATTTTTTACTTCAATCTCGGCTAATTGCTCCGTCGGACCATCAATACTTGGTCTCACCAACAGTCCAATGACAAAGGCCAACAAAACACTGGCTGCCACCCCCAATTGCCACAATATTTTACTCTTAGGTTTTGGCCTTTCAATAGACGGTTTATCCAACTTTCCTTCTATTTTACTCCATAGATCAGCCTTCGGTGACATCTCATCGAACTCTCCTCTATTCCCCTGAATGAACTCTTCCAAATTACCTTTCATAATTGTATAATTCTTTAAGTATCAACTGCAACTTCTTTTTTGCTCTATTGTACTGTGACTTACTATTAGATTCACTCACATTTAGAATCTCAGCTATCTCTTTGTGGTCATACCCATCGAAGGCATATAGACTAAAAACTGCTCTATAACCTTCAGGTAAATCAGCCACTGCTTTCTTCACTTTATCTATTGACAACAATTCCTGCTCAATAACAACCTCCTCTACATCTTCCACCTCATCAAAACCCACTGTATCCAGTTTGTTCTTCCTCAATACATTCAAAGAACCATTGACTACAATACGTTTGATCCAAGAACCAAAAGATGACTCTCCTCTGTATTGCTCTATGTGATTAAAAACCTTAACAAATGCCTCTTGCACCACATCTTCGGCTTCATCCGGATCATGAACAATCCGAAAACTAGTATTCAGCATAGCCTTCACATACAACTGATATAGCTGATGCTGGGCTGATCGATCATGATTCCTTGCGGCCTCAATCAAGTCATGATGAATATCTTTATACCTATTCTTTGTATCCAATGATTTCGAAATTCTATGTTAATAGATTGCTAATTTCCCTAAGGGTTGCACCTGACGGTTACTTTTTCTAAAAAAGAATCAAAATAGCATATACCTTTAAGCAATAATGACTCAGTTTAGACAATTAATCACCTACTCTCAACACTAAATTAATGAGAAATCAATTCATTTACCTTTCCATATTCACCCTATTAGGAATTGCTGTTTGTGCTATTTTCTGGGCTCCTATCTTATGGTCACTAACGATAGTTGCACCTTTGGTCATCTTGGGATTTAGAGATGTCTTCTCTCACAAACATACCTTAAGAAAGAATTTCCCCGTCTTGGGCTTACTTCGATACGTAATGGAAGAGCTCAGACCAAAAATCTATCAATACTTCATAGAATCAGAAACAGATGGCACGCCTATCAACAGAATGTTTCGTTCGATTGTTTATCAGCGAGCAAAAGGTGTACTCTCTACCACTCCATTTGGAACGAAAATGGATGTCTATCGCACAGGGTATGAATGGGCCAATCATTCTATGATGCCATTGGATCACAAAGATCTGGATCCGCATCCACGAACTTTGGTTGGAGGACCTGACTGCAAACAACCCTATAGCGCGAGTATATACAATGTATCAGCTATGAGTTTTGGCGCATTAAGTAAGAATGCAATTTTGGCATTGAATGGTGGTGCTAAAAAAGGAAACTTCGCCCATAATACAGGAGAGGGAAGCATCAGTCCTTATCACCTACAAGAAGGCGGTGATTTGATCTGGCAAGTAGGAACAGGGTACTTTGGATGCCGAAATGATGACGGCTCTTTCAATGAAGAGATGTTCAAAGAAAAAGCGCGCCTCGAAAATGTAAAAATGATCGAGATCAAACTCTCCCAAGGTGCCAAACCGGGTCATGGAGGAATATTACCCGCCTCTAAAAACACAGAAGAAATAGCAGCCATACGAAATGTCAAACCTCATACCCGTGTAGACTCCCCTCCTGCTCATAAAGAATTTTCTGACCCATTGGAAATGATGGCATTCATCAAAAAATTGCGAGACTTGTCTGGAGGAAAACCCGTGGGCTTCAAGTTATGCGTTGGTAACAAACTCGAATTTTCTGATTTGTGTATCGCCATGAAAGAAACAGGGATTAAGCCCGATTTCATTACAGTGGATGGTGGGGAAGGCGGCACAGGTGCTGCACCACTTGAATTCACAAATAGTATCGGGATGCCATTAAGAGATGGATTGGCTTTTGTTGTGGATCAATTGCGGGGCTATAATATGAGACAGGACATCAAACTATTTGCCTCTGGAAAAATCTTATCGGGGTTTCATATGTTCAGACTTTTTGCAATGGGTGCTGACGCCTGCTATAGCGCAAGAGGCATGATGTTAGCGTTGGGCTGTATTCAAGCATTGGAATGTAACAACAACAACTGCCCGACAGGAGTTGCCACGCAAAAAGAACATTTGGTAAAAGGATTGGATGTAGAAGATAAAATAATCCGTACAACCAATTTCCACAATGAAACTGTCAACAGTTTTGTAGAGTTCATGGGAGCAACAGGTGTCAATACTACTGCCAAAATCAAAAGACATCATGTATATCGTCGTACCGGTCAAGATCAAATAAAAACTTACGCGGAGATATATCCCTCTATTAAAATTGGAGCGTACGCTTAAACTACTAGGGAATATTGGGGTTTTAGTAATAGGTGTTGGATGATGAGGTTCTATTAAAGTGTACAAAATATTATGTACACAGTATTGAGAACGGAATCCTGTAAAACTCAAATTCTGATCCATCACATAAATGATTAATTTTACCAGAGACCATTTGAGTTTGAGTCTGCACCACCATACATGTAAAAACAGCCATACTCATTATTTGTAATCCTTTATTCATAGACTTAAATTTTTGAATTAATAATTGATTTTAACACTCCTAAAATTCGCTACTAAACCATGCAGGCAATAAAAGATTAACTCAACGACATGATTTCAGCCCTGAACGTAACTATGACCTTCTGACACAATATCAATACATTGATCTACAGATGACTACCGCTTAGCTATTAAATATGGAAAAGGTATTTACCTTGTATATAATGGGGATAAATAATAGTTTTTAAATCAACAATCAATCATTTTGCTATTCCCCGAAATCAACATAATATATAGTGAGCAGATCAATATGCCCATCGAAAATTCTTTTTTCAAAAAGCCTTTTGTACAGCATGCCTCTTTCTGGTTGACGTACTTCATTTTCAATTGGCTAAGATGGGGGAGTTACTTTGATGATTATGTCTATTCGTTTCAGTCCAACATAGTAGAATTTACACTTCATATCATTTTGGTGTATTTCGCTTTGTATTGGTTGATGCCAAGACTCATCCCCAAATCTGTTGGTTGGTTTATCATTTCTTTGACATTCTCAACACTGGTAACTGCGCTAATAAAGATTGTTCTCAACTTCATATTGGTCACCACTGATATCTATCCTGAGTCACATGCAGAAGAAACTTCTCTCTTCGATTTCAATTATGTCCTAGCTGCATTCATTGGTGAAATATATGTGGTGGGAATTGCGATTGCGATCAAAGCAACGGGAGATTGGATTGAATACAAAAATAAAGCAAGTGAATTGGTCAAGATCAATCTCGAAACAGAGCTCTCGTTCCTAAAGTCTCAAATACAACCTCACTTCTTCTTTAACACACTTAACAATTTGTACTCCTTGACATTGGACAAATCGGACAAAGCACCCTATACCGTATTAAAATTATCGGAGCTGATGAGCTATGTAATTTATGACGCCAAACAAAAGCGTGTCCCGCTGATCAATGAGATCAAACACATTCAAAATTATCTCGATCTTGAAATGCTCCGATATGGAGACCGACTAGAAATTGATTTGGGTATATCTGGTGATATCGAAGGAAAAGTTATCCCCCCTGTGCTGCTGTTACCATTTATTGAGAACAGTTTCAAGCACGGTACCAAAGTAGATAGTGAAACGATTCCTATTGATATACTTATCGAAGTAACAGCTGAGGAACTGACCTTCACTTGCAAAAATCTTAAATCTGATGAAAATGAATTGGATAATGGACTAGAAAATTACAAGAATGGAGTAGGGCTAGAAAACACCAAAAGAAGACTTAACTTAGTATATCCAGACAGTCATTATTTAGAAGTGATAGAGGATGACAAAACATACAAAACGATATTAAAAACCCCAATTGAAGAAGGCTTATGAAAATAAAATGCTTAAT
>JAOPTS010000119.1:0-10563 GCA_051531955.1 Reichenbachiella sp. | reverse complement strand
AACCCTCCTTTGGTTGTCATCACTACTGCCTACAGAGAGTATGCTGTAGAAAGTTATGAACTAGATGTCATTGACTATTTGGTAAAACCATTTGCACTGCAAAGGTTCATGAAAACCATCAACAGGATAGAAAACAGAATAAGTGAAAAACAACCTGTACCTACCAACAACGCTCCTGCAGTTGAGACAGAAAAAGCACATGTATTTTTCAAGATTGACAAGAAAATGGTCAAAGTCTATTTGGATGATATCTTGTACATCGAGAGCCTCAAGGATTATATCAGAATCAAAACTTATGACCAGAGTCTGATCAACCACAACAATCTGGTCAGTGTC
This sequence comes from Reichenbachiella sp., assembly GCA_051531955.1. Classification (GTDB taxonomy): domain Bacteria; phylum Bacteroidota; class Bacteroidia; order Cytophagales; family Cyclobacteriaceae; genus Reichenbachiella. Next base: position 10,227 of record JAOPTS010000119.1, on the reverse strand, counting down.
ATGGAGATCATACCTGCAGAGGATTTTGTGCGCATCCACCGTTCCTATATCATCGCCCTTAACAAAGTAAAAGTTATAGATGGCAACCAAGTTGAAGTTGGAGACAAGCTCTTACCTATTGGTAGGAATTATCAAAAGGACATTAAGGATAAATTATTGGGGAATTAAAGTTTAAACTACAGATTTAAGCCTTAGAATTCAAAGCTTAAACACATACCTAGAATTTCGTCCCCCCTTATATCTGTTATCAATATTACTCCCCTGATTCTCTACAATCACTTTAATGTATGACATCATGATCAGTTATTCTTTGTTATTATTCTGAGTAATTAGCTCTTTATTGGATGACATCCAGAAACACTATATATATGCAGTGTTGATTTATATGTTGTTTACAATAAAGAAAAATAAAAGCATTGGATAAGAAATACGATTCTATCATAATAGGTTCAGGAGCAGGTGGTTTATCAAGCGCTTTATGTCTTGCCAGAGCCGGTCAAAAAGTTCTATTGTTGGAGCAACATGATGTCCCAGGAGGTTGGTGTCACAGCTTTACATTAAACGGTCAGCGTTTTAGCCCCGGCGTTCATTATATCGGCTTAATTGGTAAAGGTGAAAGCAACAATGAACTTTTATGTGGTTTGGGTATCGCCAATGACATAGTCTTTTTTGAAATGAACAAAAAAGGATATGAGCATTGTCATATTGGAGGTGAGAAATTCTCAATGCCATCAGGAATAGAGAATTTGAAAACTGAATTGTGCAAACGCTTTCCAGAAGAAAAAAAGGGCATCATTAAATATGTTGATCTAGTAAAAACCGTCCATACTCAAATGATGGTCGTCCCAACAATGAGTGGATTTTGGGATCACGTTACTGTTCCATATAAAACCAGGTATGTGGGTAAATTTGGACTCTTCACACTCAAACGGGTGATTGATTGGCACATTAAAGACCCTCTGCTCAAAACAATCCTCAATGTTCAATGTGGAGATCACGGGTTACCTCCATTTAAAGCCAGCTTCCTAGTCCACTCTATGTTAATGGCACATTATTTTGAAGGTGGATTTTACCCTATGGGCGGTGGTGGTGGATATGTGAAAGCATTCACGAAAAAAATTAAATCACTTGGTGGCGAAATTAGAACCAAAGCCAAAGTAGACAAGATTATAGTAGAACAAAATAAGGCCGTAGGTGTCAAATTAGAAAATGGAGAAGTAATCCATTCCCATAATGTAATTTCCAATGCTGATCCAAACATCACCTTCTTAGATCTGGTAGGAGAAAACAACATTAGTAAAAAACTTAAGAAAAAGTTAGACAATACAAAGTACTCAGTGACTTCACTGATCATGTTCTTGACACTTGATATTGATGTGACTAAATATGGAATTGATTCTGGTAATGTCTGGAAAATAAGCGAGCCTGATCTAGACGCGGTTTATGGTAATCTCACCAAAACCAACATCCTGGATGGGGACCAATTTAACGGTGTTTTCCTCAGCTGTACCACACTCAAAGATCCCCCAAGTTATAATGGACGCTATCATAATTTTGAGATCGTAACCTTTTTAGACTACTCCGCATTCGAACAGTTTGAAAAAGAAAAAGATTATCATAGCCCAGCATACGAAGCATTTAAAAAGAAGCTGATAGACAAGATGTTAAACACTGTAGAAAGCCTTATTCCTGATGCCCGAAAACACGTCATCCAAGCTGAATTAGGCACACCTATGACCAACAACTTCTATATCAACTCCACACGTGGCAATGTATATGGCACAGAGAAAACCTTGAGGGGAGTGGGCCCTTTCGCATTTAAACCCAAAACAGAAATTAAAAACCTGTTCTTAACCGGAGCAAGCACATTATCTCATGGTGTTGGTGGAGCGACCAATTCGGGAATTGAAACTGCTGCAAAAATATTGGGATGTAAAGCACAAGACTTATTGACCGATAGTGAGAACCAAGAAGTGCGGATTTATGATGCCGAAGATCCAACTTCATGGCCAGATTGGGTACACCAAAAACGAGCGGACAAAGTAAGAACATTTAAAGAAGTCGAACCAAAGTGAATTTTTGGAATTTAAATTCAAGGCATAAGACTTGGTCTTCAAAACAAAAAACATCGCTAAGTTCACTCTTCCCTATATATCAGTCACTCAATAGTGCTATTCTGATTCGTAACGATCACTTTAGTGGTTGATACATTTAAGACAACTCTCATAGAGTAACCAATTGAAATAATAATGCAATGAAGATTGAGCCAATCAATATTATTCAAATGCTGATAATCTGGCAGAGTGCACTTTTTTCCATTGTACTGGTCACTCCCAAATACATCAAAAAACCAAGTAACAAATTCTTATCGTTCCTTCTATTCACCTTATTTATTCACTTCATTTATAATGTCCTCTATACTAATGGGTATTATCTAGACATCTTACCACCGTATAGTTGTAGTTATGGGTATCTATATGGTCCCTTTCTTTACTTACATGTAAAATTTCATTTACAAAAACATGCCCAATTCAGAGCGATTGATTGGCTGCATTTTTTACCTTTTACAACTATCATTTTGATAACGCTATTGGGTAATCCCATATGCAATATTGTAGGGTTCTGGCTGCTTCCTACAATGTTCGTTTACTGCATTTTCGGATTTATTGAAATAGCTCGATACAAGAAAGTTATTCAACAGGTCTCGCCTAACAATCTTGATTCGGAAACTAATTGGCTGAAGATGCTCCTACTGGTCACAATTGTTATTGTGCTCCTGGACATGTTTGAATCTCAGATAAGAAGCTTAATAATTTTTGAATTCGAGCTTTTAATTGAACCCATAGTTCAGGTAGGTATATTAATTTTAGTAAATATCATCACCTATCAAGGGCTTAAGAATCCACTATTCTTTCAGCAAATCACACAAAATGATTTGTCAGTTGTGAACATCAATAAACCCCATTCTAGCTCAGCACTCAACAAAGAGTCACTTGAGTTATTGACAATACAACTGGAAGCGTTCATGAATCTTCACAAACCTTATTTGAATCCTGATCTCGATCTTAATATGTTGGCTGAGGAACTAGAGAGCCATCCAAAAAAACTCTCTCAGGCAATCAACCAATGTATAGGAAATAACTTTTCTGATTACATCAATTCAAGACGAATCGCAGAAGCTAAATCCCTATTTGAAACGAGTACGGACAGTCAAATCACGATTATGGAAGTGATGTATAAAGTAGGTTTCAATTCGCGCTCAGTCTTCAACACCTCCTTTAAGAAAAAAATTGGATTCACACCCACTCAGTTTAAAGAACAACAATTCAGCTAATTATCTAAGAATATGTTCGGATATCGGAATCCGAACATCCTACGTATTTCATTATTGTAAGATTGCTTCATGATCACATCAATATTTAAAATAATGGAACAACCACACCTGCAAATGAAACGGACAAGCTTACTGGCCTTCGCCATACTCCTATTAACAATTAGCTCCAATTTGTGCGCTCAAAAAAACAAGTCTCCCGAAATAAAATGGGACACCTGGGGTGTTCCACATATCAGTGGGCAGACTTCTTCCGATGCATATTACGCATTTGGATGGGCGCAGATGAAAGCCCATGGAGATCTTATACTGAAGCTCTACGGCAAAGCCAGAGGACGATCTGCAGAATATTGGGGAGGTGAACAAAACTTACAAAGCGACTACATCTCACGAAAGCTTAATGTACCCACTAGGGCACAAGAATGGCATGACGCACAAAATGATGACATGAAGAACCTTTTATCATCATTTGTAAAAGGCATGAACGCTTACTGTGCACAAAACGCAGATCTAATAAGTGATGATGTAAAAGTCGTTCTTCCAATAAAAAATACGGACCCATTAGCTCAACTTCAAATTGGTTATCATCTCGGTGTAGGTGCATTTGCCATGCAACCTCAGGCAGCCCAATGGAAAACTGCAGGATCGAATGCTTGGGCCATTTCCCCTTCAAAATCAGAAAGTGGAAATGCCCTTTTACTCATGCAGCCTCACCCTCCTTGGTTTGACAATTATTTGTTTTTTGAGGCCCACATCAAGAGTGATGAACTGAATATCTATGGCGTTAGCATGTTAGGTAGTCCTGCCATCGCTATGGGGTTTAATGAAAATCTGGGATGGGGATTAACTTTTAATCATGTCGACGCGATGGATTTAATAGAAGTCGAGATCGTTGATGGCAAGTATTTGATAGATGGAAAATGGAAATCAGTGGATATAAAACAGGACATTATCACGGTACAAAATGACAATAGTATTTCCTTGGATACCATCTACGTGAAATCCACGGATTATGGTTTTATCATGCAAGAAAAAGAAGGTAAATCCCTGGCCTTAAGGCTAACGGGATTAGATCGACCATTTTTCCTAGGACAATTCACAGATATGGCCAAAGCTTCCAATTTGAAAGAATTTGAAACAGCCATGAAACAACTGCAACTACCCTTGCAAAACATTATTTATGCTGATAGAAACGGGGACACTTTCTATCTGTTCAATGGTATAATCCCAAAGCGATCTTCGGGTGACTTTGCCGAATGGTCTAGAATCCTTTCATCAACCAATCCCGGAATAGTAGTTGATGAATACCTTCCATATAAGGATTTACCAAAATTCAAAAATCCATCATCGGGTTTTATTGCCAATTCAAATAATGGGCCATGGACCAGCACCTATCCTTTCATCAAGCAACCTGCTAATTTCCCATATTACATGACGGTACCACGCTATGAATATTTCAATTCCAGAAGCAGAAGGTCAATCAAAATGATAACAAATGAGGAGAAGCTAAGTTTTGAAAAAATTGTAGAGTTGCAATCTTCTACCTACTCAGAATTCGCAGACAGAACACTAGACGATTTAGTGAATTATGGTGAGAATTCAACAGATGAATTACTCAAGGAAGCTGCGATAGTATTGAAGAACTGGGACCGCAAACTAGACAAGGAGAGTAAAGGCGCAGTACTCTTTGTGAGCTGGTACTTTGCATCAAGAGGCAATAATTTGTTTGAAATCCCATTTTCAGAAAATGATCCATTGAATACACCAAATACTTTAACTAATGATGCCAAAGGGTTCCTTGCCGCTGCTGCAAAACAAACCAAAGACAAATACGGTAGTTTGGATATCCCTTGGGGAGATGTGTATGAAATCAATCATACTGGCAAAAGTCTACAAGGAGGTCTAGGACTTAGTGAAGTAGGTAGTTTTAACGCTGGTTTCTATCGACCCATGTCAGCTACTAAATACACCCTGCTCGGAGGTTCTGCTTATACTTCAGTAGTAGAGTTCGGTAGCAAGATAAGAGCAAAAGGTATTCTCAGTTATGGGAATGCTTCACAAAAAAACTCTCCTTTTAAAGGAGATCAATTACAGCTATTAGTTGATCGTGAATTGCGTGACATATGGTTCTATGAGAAAGATATAGACGCAAACCTCTTTAAAAAGGAAATATTGGAATTCAAATAATTTAGAACAAGAGAATAGAAGAGCAGAAAAATTGTAAAAAACAAAGGGTATTTGATTCCCATCAAGTACCCTTTGTTTTTTACAATGCCCGAAAGAAAAAAATCGCATATTAGATATGATCTAATAATAAAACAGGAGTATGGGTTCGAAACCAACTATCCGACAATATAAAAGTACCCCTATACCTTCAAAAACATCCCTTTCTTATACAACACCAATACTGGAATATAACTCACCATCACTGTAATAATTGCACACAGCAATGAGCTTAGATACTCATCTCCAACCAAGCCCGTCATACCAGTATAAAACAGACTATGCAAGGAACTGTCTCCCACACTAATCCATCCCATCGTACTAGACAGCAAACTCGAGAAGACATAGGCTGTAATGGCATTCATCCCAAAGACTTTCAATGGGTAAATTGCTTTGTTACCAACTTTTTTTATATCGAGTAACCAATAGAAAAAGGTAAATGACAACACCCCTACTCCACCTGTTGCCAAGACAAAAGTACTGGTCCATAGACTTTTATTTATTGGAAAGAAAGTATTCCAAACCAAACCTATGATCAATATAGCCACTCCATATATTGCTAAAAACCTCACTTTTTCGATTTCATTAACTTCTCCAAACAATATTCTACCTGTCCATATACCAATCAATCCTGTGACGATGGAAGGCAGCGTACTCAACACCCCTTCAGGATCCCAAGTCTCTGTAACTGACCAAAGATGTCCTGGCAAAAGTTTAAAATCCAACCAAGCCGCTAGGTTAGTTCCCATATCAAAATTAGCTGGACCAACCCCTGGTACTGGCACTACAGCCATCAACACATAATACCCAAGTAACAATGAAATACCCAGTATGAGCTGAGACTTGAACTTTAAATATTGATGTGCATAGGCGATCACCACAAACACAATGGCAATACGCTGTAAAACACCAGGAATACGAATCGAAAGGATATCGAAATCTGGGTATACACCCAGAAAGAGTCCAAGAAGAAAAAGTTTGGCTGCTCGCACCCAAACTTTTTTCATTACCGCCTTTCGATCAGTTCCAGCTTTGGGTCTACCAATCGATACCGAAAGCCCAACCATGAATAAGAAAAAAGGGAAAACAAGATCAGTAGGTGTCCAACCATGCCACTGAGCATGTAACAATGGAGCATATACATGTCCCCAATCACCTGGGTTATTCACTAGGATCATCCCTATTATCGTCAACCCCCTGAATACATCAAGGCTTAATAATCTTTTCTTACTCATAGCTATTTAAAATTTCGTAGACTTAGTTTTTTGTGTCATTTCGACTAGTTCAGCGATTGGGGCCACTACTTGCAACTCCACTCTTCCGCTTTGCTCTTTGTCAGCAAGAGTAAGTGACTCAACAGCCGCTTTATACCATTTCTTAGATGGCTTTTTCCCAGACTCAATATAGGCAATTGCTTCCTTCCCAAAGCTAGAAGCTAATTTTAAATTAATTGAATGAGGAAGTGATTCAGTTAGTATAGGCGAGTTAGCCACTAACTGTCGTAATATTTCATCATTATCAATCCACTGATCAAACAAATAGGTCAGTTGATATGAATCTACTTTACCCGCTTTATAATCTTGAACTGTATATTTCAAATTCAAGGCAGCCTTGGCATCAGCAGTGGTTGCGTCAGCCAATTTGGTATATGGATCAAAAACACTGTACATAAACCCTCCTGCATTCCTTGAGTATCCTTTCATAGGCTCCAATACATCCACCAAAATTCTAACCGCTTCTATATTTCTACTATTAGCCAAATTACGCAGTATCGCATCTTGCGCCATTATATGTTCCAAACCATAATGCTCCAGCAACAAACTGATGTTGAACATGCGTCGATACATACTCCTAACATCATTAACCTCCATCGGTGACCAAAATCGTTCTGCTATAACAGCCATTCTAGGCCAGATACGAGTATCAATCGTCAATGGCGTCACCAACTCTGACCATTGTGTAGCCTCTCCACCTAAAATATTACCTTTCATCTCTTCGGAAATATCAGGGTAACTAAAATATGGATCTACCAAGTAGTGATTTTCTGCACTATTTAACAAATCAATATAATAGCCATTAGATAACACCGTCTTGAACCCATCTCTTGCCGCACTGAACAAGGTTGTAGTATCTGCCAAGCCTTGTCCGCTACCTCTCCATGAGTGAATAACAGATCCCCTATCTACCGTTGGCGTATGAATTTCATCCCAGCCCATCATTTTCTTGTTATTCTTTTCTAGAATCTTATAAAGACGATTGTTGAAGTAAGTCTGCAATTCATGGTTATTAGCTAAGTCATTGTCTTTCATGAAAGCCTGAATTTTAACATTCTCATCCCAATGCTTCCCTTCATTTTCATCTCCACCAATATGGAAGTATTCATCCGGAAAAACTGCTGCTATTTCCCCAAAAATCTCTTCTAAAAACACATAAGTTTGCTCTTTGATCGGGTTCAACGTTGGATTAAATATCCCCGCATTCCTAACCAAGCTATAAGTCGTATCCTTGCTACCAAACTGAGGGTAAGCAGTCAAGATAGCTGATGCATGACCTGGCACATCTATCTCTGGAATCACCCTAATCCCTCTATCGTCAGCGTAAACAACGATCTCTTTGATCTGCTCAAAGGTATAATACTGTCCGTCTGCTGCTACCGTATTTAGCTTTGGATACAATTTGGATTCTATTCTATATCCATGATCATCACATAAGTGCAAATGCAGAATATTAAGTTTAACCGCTTCCATTCCGTCCAAATTTCTTTTGATCACATCGATAGGTTGAAAATGACGAGAAACATCAATCATCAATCCTCTCCATTTGAATCTCGCATCATCTTCTATATCTACCGCTGGCCAATAGTAGCCTAACTCATCCACTGATATAAGCTGAAACAAAGTCTGCAACCCTCTAATAGCACCTATAACTGTATTCGCTTGTAGAGAAATACCATTTGGCAAGACCTTGATTTGATAAGATTCGTCTTCTCCTAGTATTACCTTCCCTGCTCGAGTGATTGAAATCTGCAATTCCGCTGACACCAATGTATCTGCACCAGTGATGATGCCTTGATCAACAAACAAACCAGTTCGATTGGTTAAGCGTTCGATGAATCTGGTACTAGCACCTAACAGTCGATCATCGTATTGCCCCTTTATCGCTAAATCAAAGTCTAACGATAACCTTAGCTTACCTTCTCCTGGCATTACAGATTTGGGCATAGGCATGAGGTTATCTATACCATTGGAATTGGCAGCACATAGAGACGAGCTCAATATCAATAGTGCGATCAAATATTTATACTTCATATATCTTCATTTTAACTACGAGACCATATCAGACTAATCGACTCGTATCTTTTTTACAATCTATCTAAAGCTATAGAATATTGTAAAAAAGCATAAAAATATTAGCTGAGAGGAAGAGTATTGAAGCCAAGTGGTCATGTATATGATCAATTGTATAGTTTTGGAAAATCGATTCTTTAACACAAATAGTATTAGGTGCTGCAATAGGTGAGGCAATCTTAGGCGCCAAAGTTGGAAAAAAAGCCGCCATATGGGGAGCCATATGTGGCACTATCCCTGACCTAGATGTAGCCATTGGCTGGTTCATGAATGACCTGGACAAAAACTTCTTTCACCGCTCGGTATCACATTCGATATTATTTTTCATCATTTTCTCTCCTATTACAGGCTGGTTGATTGACAAGATACATCCTGGTTCTGCCAATATTAAAAAATGGTCATGGCTAGCTTTTTGGGCTTACTTGACACACGCCTTATTAGATAGCTTCACCACTTGGGGCACACAACTATTTTGGCCATGGAATTATAAGGTTTCACTCAAAAGCATTTTTGTGATTGATCCTTTATATACTGTCCCGCTTTTGATATTGTTGATCATGGCCTTACTCAAGAGCAAGAGTAATCCCAAACGTAGACTACTCAACTGGACGGGATTGGCCATCAGTTCATTTTATCTTCTACTAACCTTGTTCAATAAACAAGTCATGAATTCAGATTTTGAACAAGCCTTTAAAAATCAAAACATATCCGTCATCAACTATGAGACTAAACCCGCACCACTCAACAACATACTGTGGTCAGTAACAGGTCAAGATGCTAACAATTATTACGTGGGCTACAAAAGCTTTCTAGACAAGCCAAAACCTATACTTTTTCAGGTTTTTAAAAAGGATCATGAACTACTCACTCCATACCTACAACATGAGGATGTTCAGAAAATATTAAAACTCAATCAAGGCTGGTATTCGGTCGAGATCATTGAACAAGGTTTAAAGATCAACGACCTCAGGTTTGGAACCAATACCGCTTGGAAATCAGGGGGAGATTTTGTCTTTTCTTATTTATTAGAAATAGAAAATAATAAAATAATTTCTATCGAAGAAGGAGAAAAAACATTTCGAGATAAACCATCTAAAATCCTCTCTGATCTATTCCTAAGAATGATAGGTCTACCATAATTCCGTTCAACCATACAACCGATCCGTTCATCATGGCATTAATGCAGTACATACAAAATCAACTTATTTTTCAACTTTTTGTAATAAATTGTAAGTGCGCTACACTTATGTAGTAATTCAATAAAAATCAAACCAATAAAACCTAATCACATCTAATGATTAAGATCAATGATGTTAAAAAATCCTA
>JAOPTS010000118.1:0-20982 GCA_051531955.1 Reichenbachiella sp. | reverse complement strand
TTTGAGAAGAAGAAATTGACTTTTGACTTGCAGAGGGATACTACGATCAACCTTAGTTTGAGGTCTGATCAGCTGGACGAGGTAGTCATCAATGCCAATAATTATGATGAGGAGATAGGTTTTAAAAGTACCCGAATGGGAACCCACCAGATGAGTGGTGCCCAGCTGAAATATCGCTCTGTATTTGTCGGAGAGCCTGATGTATTGAAGTCATTACAAATGCTGCCTGGGGTCAGCATGGTCGATGAGTCTTCGTCCAAGCTACTCGTCAGAGGAGGAGATGCGGATCAGAACCTGATTTTATTGGATGGCGTGCCAGTATACAATGCGGCTCATTTGTTTAGTTTCTTTTCTGTCTTCAACCCTGATGCGATCAACAGCGTGTCTATGATCAAAGGAGCATTTCCTGCCCGATATGGAGGGAGACTCTCCTCCGTGGTGGATATCAGTATGAAAGAAGGCAACAACAAGGAGTTTCATGGTGGGGGTGCCATAGGTTTGATATCCTCCAAATTGACATTGGAGGGGCCTATTCTGAATAAAAAGGGCTCGTTTTTGTTGACAGGCAGGCGGTCTTATTTTGATGTTTTCAAATCCTTTTACAATTCGAATAAAAGCTATGTAGATCATGAAGGGAATAATGTCAGTGTAAAGAATACGGGGAGTTATTACTTTTATGATTTCAGTGGGAAGGTGAATTATGATTTTTCTGAAAGAGATAGATTGTTTTTGAGTTTTTATGGAGGGAAAGATTATGGATGGAATGATCAGGACAAACATGTATCCAATGAAGAGCGTTCCTCTTCGACTTTTAATGAAAATGAGATAGGTTGGAAAAATAATATAGCACTGCTGCGATGGAACCACGTTTGGAACAATCAATTATTTTCCAATATCGGAGTCTCATACAGTCATTATAGTTTTGGAGCAGAGTATCAAAATCATAAGATAACAACTCAAAATAATGAAACTGACGATAGCTTCAATGAACTCAATGTTGAGAGTCAAATATTGGACTGGTCGGCCAAAGTTGATTTTGATTATTTTCCCTCTCAACGTCATCATGTGCGATTTGGAGGGGTCGCCACCAGACATTGGTTCAATCCCAATGCACTGTCTAGCAAAGAGGATGATCAGATACTAAAAAATGTTAGCAACGAGCTATATAGCCACGAGTACGGACTATATGTAGAGGATGATTTTGAGGTGCTGGATTTTCTTAGTGTCAATCTCGGGGTGCATGGGTCTGCCTATGCGGTGATGGATCAATGGTACTACTCGGCTCAGCCTAGGCTCTCTCTGACTACTTTGCTGTCTCAGAGGATGTCAATCAAGGCATCCTACTCACAGATGCAACAGTACATTCATTTGTTGACCCATCCATCTGTAGGGTTGCCGACAGATTTTTGGGTGCCGGTGACCGATCAAATCAAACCTCAAGAGTCACAGCAGGTATCTTTAGGATATTACTACAACCATGCCGAACGCGTACTGGAGATAAGTGTAGAAGGTTATTACAAGGAAATGAAGAATATGATTGCTTACAAGGATGGTCAATCGTTTGCTGGTACTTCGCTGAGTTGGGACCAAAAAGTGACCGTGGGGAGTGGTACAGGCTATGGGGCAGAGTTTTATGTCAAAAAGAAATACAAGAAGACGGAGGGTTGGATAGGTTATACTTTGTCATGGGCCAACCGTACTTATCCAGAGCTCAATTTTGGTGAGCCATTTCCGTACAAGTATGACCGAAGACATCAGATCAATATAGCGCTTAATCATCAAGTCAATCAAAAAATATACCTCTCCTGCAACTGGACATATGCCTCTGGTCATAATACCACACTGCCCTATGGTGTGTATCGGGATATGGAACGTGATTTATATCATCAGAATTACTTTTTAGGAAATGACTTTACCTCGTCAAAAACCTATGTTTATTTTGAAAGAAATAGTTTTAAAACAAGGGCCTTCCATAGGCTGGACATCAGTGCTAGGTTTAATAAAAAGAAGAAATGGGGGGAGCGAAATTGGGTAATAAGCCTCTATAATGCCTACAATAGAAAAAACACCTTTTATGCTACTGTTGACGATACTTGGACAGGCAATGAGTATAAGAAAGTAATTGTTGAAAAATCATTTTTCCCAGTAATTCCATCTATTAGTTATGAGTTTGTTTTTTAGATATATTTTATTTTTTCTGATATTCGTACATATGGTAGCTTGTGATTATACGGCTGATTATGAAGCTGAGGTTCCTGATGAAGAACTATTTCTGTATAGCAGAGGTGACAAGAGTGAAGTCTTCCGAATCCGTCTGGATAGAGTTGATATATTTTCGAGTGAGTTTGATTATTTCAGTTACTCTAATCTTTTTGATGATTATGATAGAGGAAAACTAACGATTGAATTAATTGAAAATGGGCAGTTAATTGACGCATTGATACCATGGGATGATTCGTGGGAAGATGATTTAGCCTATCAGGATGAGCGTAATTGGGGTGAGAATAAGCTGTTCAGATTGGAAGATACTTTTGATTTCAAAACTGGGGCTTCTTATGAGCTTGTGATAGACCATGAAGATTATCCATTGACGACAGCGGAGACAACCATTTTGCCAGAAGTTGAGATTATTGAATTTGAACAAACCAAGGATTCAATCTATCATCCAAATTTAGGCTACTTCGACGAATACCATGTGGTATTTGATGATCCTGACGATGAAAAGAACTATTATAAAATTAGAACAAATGTCAGAGCTTCTGTACTAACTTTTATCGAGGGTTATGGCGAAAGGGAAAGGTCTGAACTGTTGACAAGTTATATTTATTACAATAATAATGATATTGATATAACTGGCTCATTGCCTGATTATTATAGGAATTGGTCTAACCTTTACTCAGAAATATACCTTACGGATGAGAATGCAATTGATGGAGTTGTTTCACTTGATTTGGAAGTTTCAAGTAGAAAAGTAGACGCTGAGTATTTGAATCAATATGGTGATGATCGAGAATTTTTAGAGTACTATGTAGAGCTCAATGTGATGAATATCACTGAAGAGTATTATGACTATGCTATGGCAGTTACAGAACAGAGCAATAGTCATAAAGATCTATTTTCGACTCCTATGCCAGTACCGTCTAATGTTGAAAATGGAGCTGGTTTTTTCACTATTACGAGTGCCTCCAAAAAGAAGATTCATTACGATAGTATAGATGGTCTTATCACAGGTAGTAATACGCCATGGGAATAAAACGATCGGTTCTTGAAAAATTGAAAACTGATTTTACTTCAGCATTTCATAGAAACCATATCTGGAGAAAAAATCAACCGTTTGAATAATGAATAAGAAGTATATCATGATGGCAGTATTGCTAGGGATGACCAGACTACTGTATGCCCAATCTACGATAGAATCATTGGAGATAGAATTGGATTCGGTTTCACAGCCGATGAGTTACTATTTGGATAAGATAGAGCAGGGTTATCCCATTTCGATCTATTATGACAATAGCAAAGTAAACCTAAGTCAACCTATCCGTTCTGAAGAAAAGAATATCACGATCAAAGCACTATTTGAGTTAGGGTTTGAAAATCAATCGGTGGATATTCTTTTCAAGGAACGCAGCATATTGATCCAACCTAAAATGCGTGGTAGTTCCTCCAAGAAGGTTACGATCAAAGGATTCATCTCTGATGTGGCTAATGGTGAGATGCCCTATGATAACTACAACATTGATATTGCTTGGCGTCAACCCACTGATTGGGACTCTCCTCAATCGCGTTTATTTTTTTCGGACGAAAAATTTAATGGAGAGACACATCGTTTTAAAATCCCCGTTTTGTTTGGCCGCCTTTTTCGTGGGTCGAGTAATTATCAAAAGGTGTTTGTAGATAAAAAAACAACTGTGGAATTGATTAGCATTTCTCAAGAGTTCTAAACCTATGTTATGGCAATCAAATCGTAGAGCAAATTTATGGCGATTCATTGCAACCCCCGTCCTAATACCAAGCAATATTGAAAATGGAGCTGGTTATTTTACACTTACTAATGCATCCAAAATGGTTATCAATACTTCCTTCACCCATACAAATAATTAAATATTGTGCTTGGCCGCCTGATGAGGTGGTACACAAAGATGATGATGTATAAGTACTTAATGGCCAATTTATAGCCATACGTCTAATAAATTAATCGAAATTTAATAACCGTGGTTTTGAGTAAAAAAGTGTATCGCTTACCTTTTCATCTTTTAAGTATCGATATAAAGTTCATATGACGCATGATTCAAATCCAAGATAAAAAGTTCAAAGAGTACCTGTCCGAGGAAGAGATTTTGAAAGCCGTCAACTCCATAGGGGCAACCATTAACCAAGATTACCAAGGCAAGGATTTGGTCCTTTTAGGTATTCTCAATGGATCATTTATGTTCGTGTCAGACTTGATGAAGAAGCTGACGATACAGCCTAATTTATCTTTTATAAAATTAGCATCCTATGAAGGAGACCAATCGTCTGGTAGTGTCAAACAATTGCTTGGTTTGGATATCGATCTAGATGACAAGCATGTGTTGATCGTCGAAGATATTGTAGATACAGGCAAGACTTTGACACACATTGTAAAGTCACTTGAGAATGAAGGGGCGGCTTCTGTAGAAGTTGCGACATTATTTTTGAAACCAGTGGTGTACGACAAATCGATTGCACTAAAGTACGTAGGAATAGAGATTGAAAATGTATTTGTAGTCGGGTATGGAATGGACTATAACGGCTATGGTCGAGAGCTTCCAGAATTGTATCAATTGGACGCCTAATTTGTGGTAATAAAATGATTATCTTTGCCCCCTTTTAAAATAAAGATTACATCATATCAATATGTTAAACCTAGTATTATTCGGCCCTCCCGGCGCAGGAAAGGGTACTCAGAGTGAGAACCTCATCAAAGAGTACGATTTGGTTCATTTGTCAACAGGCGATCTATTCAGAAAGCATTTAGGCGAGGGCACTGCCTTGGGTCAATTGGCACAGAAGTTTATGGACGAGGGAAATCTAGTTCCAGATGCTGTGGTGATAGATATGGTAAAAGATAAGATTGCGAGCATTGAAGGTGCAAAAGGCTTTATTTTCGACGGATTCCCAAGGACAGTTGCGCAAGCAGAAGCTTTGGATGCAATGTTGAAAGAGTTCAATACCGAAATCAGTGGTATGGTAGCTTTGGACGTGGCAGATGACGAGTTGAAAACTAGATTGTTGGAGAGAGGCAAGACATCAGGACGTGTGGATGATCAGAATGTTGACAAAATCAACAATCGTATCAACGTTTATAAGAGCGAAACTATCCCGGTAGCTAAGTTTTATGAGGGACAAGGGAAGTTCAATAAAATCAATGGAATTGGAACCATAGAAGGGATCTTTGCAGATATCAAATCTGTAGTAGATCAATTCTAATTTCGATTAAAATATCATTTTTAATAAATGCCTGTCATGGATTGACGGGCTTTTTAAATTAAGCAAGTGGCAGGTTCTAACTTTATAGATTACGTAAAATTTTGTTCTCGATCAGGAAAAGGAGGGACAGGTTCTGTTCATTTTCGTCGTGAAAAACACGTGCCGAAAGGTGGGCCTGACGGTGGTAACGGTGGTCGTGGTGGTCATGTTATTTTGAGAGGCAATGTTCAACATTGGACCCTACTGCATTTGCGTTATAAAAAACACGTTTTAGCGGATGATGGTAGACCAGGTGAAGGGGGTCGTCGTAGTGGTTCCGAAGGAGAGGATATCATCTTGGAGGTTCCATTAGGAACTATTGCCAAAAATGCTGAGACCGGAGAAAGAATAGTTGAAATTCTAGAAGAAGGTCAAGAAGTAATTCTTACCAAAGGAGGAAGAGGTGGTTTAGGTAATGAAAACTTTAAGACCCCAACCAATCAAATCCCACATTATGCTCAACCTGGAGAGGATGGGTTAGAAGAATGGATCATCCTAGAATTAAAAGTACTCGCAGATATTGGGTTGGTAGGATTTCCAAATGCAGGAAAATCAACTTTGCTATCGGTCATGTCTGCTGCCAAACCAGAGATAGGAGATTACCCTTTTACGACCTTGGTGCCTAATCTTGGCGTAGTAGGATATAGAGACGACAAGTCGTTTGTGATAGCAGATATCCCTGGTATTATAGAAGGAGCTGCAGAAGGGAAAGGTTTAGGAATTCGTTTTTTGAGACATATCGAGCGTAATTCGATGTTATTATTCATGGTGCCAGCGGACTCTGAAGACATCAAAAAGGATTATGAAATTCTACTAGGTGAGTTGACCAAATACAATCCAGAATTGTTGGACAAACAACGTATGTTGGCAGTTACTAAATCTGATATGTTGGACGAGGAATTAATAGAGCTGATGAAAAAGGACCTCCCAGCAGAGTTGCCATCAATCTTCATATCTAGTGTTACGCATTATAATTTGGACAAGCTCAAAGACATGCTTTGGGCAAGTCTAAACCAATGATAGACTGACACCTAATCCCCAGTAATAAATAAATTTCAGACATTATGACACGATATCACCTTTGGCAAAGTAATTGTCAAGGATGACTCGCATTTAATGAATTAATAGAATGGCAAAAAGTAAGAAGCAAGCTGACAATAAGTCTCAAGAAGCGGAAGTGCAGGAAGAAGTGGTAAATCAAGAAGACCAGACGGAGCAAGAAGCACAAGCGGAAGAGAAAGAGCAGGTGATAGAAGAACTTTCTACAGAAGAGAAATTACAAGCTGAGTTGAAAGAGTCTCAGGACAAATATTTGAGATTGTATTCTGAATTTGAAAACTTCAGAAGAAGAACTTCAAAAGAGAAATTAGAATTGATAAGTAATGCTGGTGAGGGAGTGATTCAGTCATTCTTGCCAGTAGTAGATGACTTTGAAAGAGCATACAAGTCAATGGGCGAAGATGCAGATGTGAAGTCTATTAAAGAAGGTGTTGATTTAGTATTTACTAAGCTACAAGGCATTTTAGAGGCTAAAGGCGTGAAGGCTATCAGTCCTAAACCTGGTTCAGAATTTGATTTAGAATTGCACGAGGCAATCACACAGATACCTGCACCTGAAAAGAAATTAATAGGAAAGGTCGTTGATTGCGTTGAGAAGGGATACCAACTCAATGACAAGGTGATCAGATTTGCTAAAGTAGTAACGGGTTCATAAGATGGCGAAAAGAGATTATTACGAGGTATTAGGAGTTAGTAAAAGTGCGGATGCTAGTGAGATCAAAAAAGCTTATAGAAAGCTAGCGATCAAATATCACCCAGATAAAAACCCAGATAACCCAGAGGCAGAAGATAGCTTCAAAGAAGCTGCTGAGGCGTACGAAGTATTGAGTGACGATCAGAAGAAACAACGTTATGACCAATTTGGTCATGCTGGTATGGGCGGTGCTGCTGGTGGCGGAGGCCGTGGAGGTATGAATATGGACGATATCTTCTCTCAATTTGGTGATATTTTCGGTGGTGGAGGTGGTAGCCCATTTGATAGTATGTTTGGTGGTGGAGGCGGTGGAGGTCAACGCAGAAGAAAAGGCACTAACCTAAGAATCAAACTCAAGATGTCTCTAGAAGACGTTGCGTTGGGTGTTGAAAAGAAAATCAAGGTTAACCGATTGGTAGTTGCCGAAGGTGTGAGTTTCAGAACTTGTCCTCAGTGTCAAGGCGCTGGTCAAGTCCAAAAGGTAGTCAATACGATGTTGGGCCAAATGGTGTCCGCTTCTACATGTCCATCATGTAACGGTGCAGGTCAGACGATCGACAAAAAACCGAGCGGTGTTGATAGTTCTGGATTGACTTATAAAGATGAGATTATCTCAGTTAAAATACCAGCAGGTGTAGTAGACGGCATGCAATTGTCTATGTCTGGCAAGGGTAACGAAGCTCCGGGTGGAGGCGTACCTGGCGATCTATTGATCGTAGTAGAAGAAGAGGAAGATGATACGTTGAAAAGAGAAGGCAACAATGTTGTCTACGATCTATACATGAATTTTGTCGACGTAGTATTAGGAACTTCTATTGAGGTGCCTACTATCGAAGGAAAAGTCAAAATTAAGATTGAGCCAGGGACTCAGAGTGGTAAAATTTTACGCTTGAGAGGGAAAGGTATCAAAGATATCAATGGATATGGCAAAGGTGATCAGTTGATTCATATCAATGTTTGGACACCAAAAACTTTATCTAAAGACGAGAAAGTGATGTTGGAGAAAATGCGTGAGTCTGAAAACTTCGCCCCTAACCCAGCAAAAGGAGAAAAAGGGTTCTTTGAGAAGATCAAGGAATTCTTTTAGAATAACCGTTCTTAATAACACTACGAAAGGCCTAGGATTTTTGATTCTAGGCCTTTCGTCTTATTTTCGGGCATTAATTTTAAACCAAAGGGTCGAAATCTCGTACCTACATTCATGTTAAGGGTAATTATATTTGGTGTAGCAGCTTTGTGTTGTGGATTTGAAGGGCATTCTCAGTTAAAGAAATTTTATACTGTCAAGAATGAGGTGACTTATGATACTGTCACTTTTTCTTTGCAAGCCACTTCCGGGACTTGTTTCATCAAGCCCTCCCACCACAGCGATCCACTCACGATCTACGGTAACCCCTCCTTTTCAGAAGTCAATCCTAATTTTTATTCCAATGTTTCGGGGAAGACCAATTTTGTTAATTTGATGCTGGAAGATTATAACAAGAAAGGGTTGAGCCACGCCATCACTTACAATATGTTTGGAGAGGATAGCACCCAAGAGAAGAATTACTGGAAGATCTATTTAACTGATCAAAAAATATATAATCTTAATCTGAATTATGGTGTCGGTGATGCCTATATCAATTTGTCAGATATGGCAGTTGCCAATTTCCAAATTGAATCTGGAAGTGCCGAAGTGAATCTAGAATATGACGAAGGAAAAGGGAATAAATGTCAGATGGACACATTCTCAATCAAGGTTGACCTGGGAACCATCATTGCAAAGAGAATCCGCCTTTCTCAAGCCAAGAATGTAATTGCTGAAGTAGGATTTGGCACTGCAGTGTTAGATTTTAGTGGAAGCGTCAACCAATCATGTAGAGTGGATGCGAGTGTTGGAGCTGGGACATTGAAGATTCTCATACCCGAAAATAATACTCCGGCGATTATTACTTTTAAAAGCTCGCCCTTGTGCAAATACTCTGTAGAACAAGGCTTCACTAGATTAGACGAGCATGTCTATGCCAACGCTAGCTATAGCAAGGATGCCGAAAATGTACTTGAGTTCTTCATCGATGTGGCACTCGGCAATATTACCTTCGAGTACGTAAAATAACTTTTCATTCCTTGTAAGAATTAGCTTGATTTGTTCACTAATAGATTGAACTAAATAAAACTAACTTGAACATATTAGAAATTAAGGGGGTTTCTAAATCCTATGCTAAACATCAGGCATTAACGGATATCAGTTTTTCAATTCCCGAAAACAGTGTCTTTGGTTTGCTCGGTCCTAACGGAGCAGGGAAAACCACGCTTATTCGAATTATTACTAACATCATAATGGCCGACCAAGGTCAAGTACTTTTCAAAGGTGAACCGTTGACACCTGATATGGTGCGTCAGATCGGGTACCTTCCTGAGGAGAGAGGTCTATACAAAAAGATGAAGGTAGCGGATCAGTTACTCTACTTGGCACGGCTCAAAGGCATGTCCAAGAGTGATGCAGTAGCTTCTATCAAATCATGGCTGAAGAAATTTGAGATCACCTCATGGATCAACAAGAACATTGAAGACCTGTCTAAAGGAATGCAGCAAAAGATACAGTTCATTGCGACTGTGATGCACAATCCTTCATTGATTATTTTGGACGAACCATTTTCTGGATTTGACCCTATCAATGCTAACTTGATCAAGGACGAAATACTAGAACTACGAGAAAAGGGAGCTACGATTATCTTTTCGACTCACCGAATGGAGTCAGTAGAAGAGCTTTGCGATGACATTGCACTCATTCACAATGCAAGTGTTGTCCTTAATGGGGCAAAAAAGGATATCAAGAACCAATATAGAACCAATACTTATTTGGTGGACTATGAGGGGAAAGTGTCATTCGCTGATACAGGTTGTGAGATTTTGTCTGAGCAGACTAATGAAGAAGGGATTACCCAGTCTGAGGTTAAAATCAAGGGTTCAGTCAACGATTTAGTTGGTGTAGTGACGCAACATGCATCCCTAGTATCTCTCAATGAAAAGGTGCCATCAATAAATGAAATATTCATTTCACAAGTAAATACTGACCATCATGAATAAAATATTTTTAATTATAAAAAGGGAATACCTGTCTAGGGTTCGTAAGAAGTCCTTTCTGATCATGACAGTTTTAGGACCAATTTTGATGTCGGCGATGTTTATCATTCCGGTTTGGATGGCCACCCGAGAGGGGGATGAGAAAGTGATTCATGTGTTGGACGAATCAGGCTTCTTCTTGGAGGAGTTCGAGTCAAATGAAACGACAACCTATGTCTACGTGGCAGGCTCGTTGGAAACTGCTAAAAAAATATTGAACCAAGGGAGTATATTTGGATTGCTGCACATTCCGAAAATCACTTTGGATGACGTGGATGGAATCAAATTCTATTCCTTGCAAAACCCTGGCATGTCTATACAGTCTAGTCTGGAAAGAAGGATTAGAAGCAAGATTGAGGATGAGAAATTGATTATTTCTGGATTGGACAAGGACGTAATTGACAATTTGAAATCTTACGCTTCGGTCAATATTGTAAAGCTTTCGGATACTGGAGATGAAAGTGAGAGTAATGCCGGTGTGGCTTCTGCTGTGGGTTATGTCAGTGCTTTTTTGATCTATATTTTTACTTTCATGTACGGTGCTATGACCATGCGTGGGGTGGTGGAAGAAAAAACTAACCGCATCATTGAGGTCGTTATTTCATCTGTGAAACCATTTCAATTGATGATGGGTAAAATCATTGGAGTGGGTAGTGTTGGGCTTACCCAATTTTTACTTTGGGTGGTATTATCTACAGCGATTGTGATGGCTGGGTCTTATTTTATAATGGGCGACCTTACTCCAGATCAACAAGTTGCCTTACAAAGTTCTCAAGCGATGGGCCCTCAAATCCAAGCATCTGGTGAACAACAAATGGTGATGGATGCAATGGGCTCACTAGAGCAGCTCAATATTCCATTTATCATTGGTTGTTTTGTATTTTATTTTATAGGAGGGTACTTGTGCTATGGAGCATTATTTGCTGCCATTGGAGCCGCTGTAGACAATGAAACAGATACCCAACAGTTTATGCTACCAGTAACTATGCCGCTAGTGTTGTCTTTTATTTCCTTGTCTGCGGTCATCAACGAACCCAATGGCACTTTGGCATTTTGGTTATCAGTTATACCTTTTACATCCCCTGTGATTATGATGATGAGGTTGCCATTTGAGGTACCCATGTGGCAGCTTGCACTTTCTATGTTGTCGCTGATACTTGGGTTTGTATTTACTACCTGGATGGCAAGTAGAATATACCGCGTGGGAATATTTATGCATGGGACCAAGGTCAATTATAAGACCCTGTTCAAATGGTTTATGCTAAAGAATTAAAAGACATAAAAAAGGCGCACCATTTGGTGAGCCTTTTTTATGTCTTTTGTCTAGATCGTTTATTTGATGAAGACTTCTTTAGGTTCAGTTATCGTTTCATTTCCTAACATATCAACAGCACGGAGCGTGTAAGACATTAATCCTTTTTGTGTCAACACTATCGGTTTGGTGTACTCTACCTCTGCGCCATCATTGAATGTATAGAAGATCTTATCTGTATCTACTGTACCGTCAGTGGCAGATAGGTATACTTTCATGCCTTTTGAAAACACATTAATTGTTCCGCCACCTTTTTCATCAAGAGCAATTGTGCCAATGGGTTCCATACTCACTTTGATATGAATTTCTGGTCCTGTGTTGTCTACTACGAAAACGAAGCTTTTGGTGTTTCTGTTATTTACTTGATCAGTGCCATAGAAATCAATAAAGTAGTTGCCTTCTTTGTCAAACGATACGGGTTCTGTATAAACCACTCCATTGCCATTGTTTACTTTATAGCCGACGTCTTTGATACCACTTTCAACATCTACAGCGATAAGCGCCATTTTTGCTTTACTTGTCACAAAAAATGTATCTCTTGATTCGTACTGAGGCCCGTTAAACTTATAACTGATTTCTGGGGGGTCCATATCAATGTCAAGTGAAGACCTGCTCAAATTGGACTCTTCTAATTTCCCTTCAATTTTGTTATTTACTTTGTCAGTTGCAAAATAGGTGACGACATGGTTCCCTTTAGATTTGTCTAGTGGGAATGGCTCATAATAGCCTTCCATTTCACTGCCATCTATAGAGTATTTGATAGTTTTAACACCTGATTTATTATCCGTGGCAGTTAATTTTACTTTGGTTCGAGTTGAGATAAATACTCTTCCTCTATTTTGAAATTGATCTCCTACTATAGTGGCAACTACTGTTGGTGAAGTACGGTCTAGATAGAAAGCAATAACTTTTTCAGTTTCAATATTTTTTACATTATCTGTTGCGTAATAAGTAACGGTATGGTCACCTTCTGCTAGTGAGGTTAGACTCACTTTGCTGCCATATGTTCTTTCGGTTCCACCGTCTATTTTATAAAAAATACGGTTGATGCCAGAGGCCACATCATTTGATTTTAATTCCAAATAAGTTCTTGGTGAGAATATCATTCCACTTCTATCATTGTGGACAGTATACTCAGATACAGGGCTTATGGTATCCACGTAAAACTTAAACATCTGAATCCCTTCAACATTCCCCGTATTATCAGCAGAGTAGATTTTTATATCATATTCTTTATCAGCAGTGAATTGTTGGTCTTGAGCTATTGCAACGAAATTACTATTGTCTACCGAGTAAAAAGTTTTTTGAACACCAGAGTGTCTGTCATAAGTTTTGACTGCTAAACTCAATCCTTTTCCGTAGTACTGCACCCCATCTGTATTTTTGTATTTAGTTGCGCCAGATAACGTCACTGTTGTAGTAGGTGCCTTGCTATCTCTATATATTTCGAATTTAACCTCAGTCTTAGGAGTGATTTGTTTTAATGTCGAGTCTGCGGCCCAATTGGTCCTGAAGTAATTAATTCCTTCTGTATCCAAATATAGTGGGTTGGTATACTGAGCGTGTATTTGACTGTTTAGACGAGTCATGTTTTTGCCTTCAGGATTGTCTGACAAAAATATATAGACAGGCTTATTGCCATACCAATAAAGTTTGCCGTTTTCATCAGTGTGATGGTTTTGATCAACCTTCGGTTGTTCTTGAGCAAATAGCACAAGCGGACAAAATAAAAGAATCAATAAGGCTCTAGTCATGGGGGTAAATATTTTTAAATTGCCGATATTTTAAGACTGAATTTGATACATTGCTGATGCAATATCAAAAAAAAAGTTTTAAAATTGATGTTATAGGTGTTTTTTGAATAAAAATTATGAATATGAATTTTTGCAGGGTTATAATCCTAGCGTTATTTTTAGTCAGTTTCAATCACCTTGTGTTTTCCCAAAAGTCTTTAGGAGATGAACATTTCCAAAAAGGCGAAACCTTTTTGTTGTTTAATAGACATGATAGTTCTGTGTATCAGTTCGAGAAAGCTCGTGAGATATATGTGAAAGAGAACTATTGGAGAGGAATTGTTGCAACTGATAATAAAATAGCTGAAAATCTTTGTGGGACATTTGATTTGGCGCGCGCTATGAAGCTGGCCCAAGAAGCTTATGATATGGCTGACATTCATTTGGGTGAATGGGATATCGAAAAGGCTAATGCACAAAATAACATTGGGAATATTCATTATTTGACCGGTCAGCATGAGTTGGCACTTCAGGAATATGAAAAGGCTTTAGACATTGCTAATCACGAGATTCATGAGGAAGTATTGTTTTCAGCACCTACTAGTTTGGGTATTGGCAATGTATATTTTGGGAAGCATCAGTATGAAGAAGCGTTTAAACATTTTCAGACTGCACTTGAGGCAAATATTAACATCTTAGGTGAAGAACATCCTTATGTTGCAAATTCATATTTGAGTTTAGGGAACCTATATCGTAGCAAAGGCTCTTACAATTTGGCAACAGAGTATTATCAGCATGCTCTTAAAATCAACAAAGCAGTTTTTGGAGAAAATCACCCTGACGTAGGCACTACCTATGTAGGGATAGCTGATATATACAAAAATACAGGTCAGTTTGAATTAGCACAGCAGTATTATCGACAAGCATTTGTGATTTATAATCAATTCTTGCATGAAAAAAACCCGAAGTATGGAGCGATATTTTTGGGGTTTGCAGATGTTTTTATAAGTCAAGGTGACTTTCTTCAGGCAGAAGAGTATTATCAAAAAGCACTG
Source organism: Reichenbachiella sp. (assembly GCA_051531955.1). Classification (GTDB taxonomy): domain Bacteria; phylum Bacteroidota; class Bacteroidia; order Cytophagales; family Cyclobacteriaceae; genus Reichenbachiella. The sequence continues at coordinate 6,537 of JAOPTS010000118.1, read as the reverse complement.
GATTTATTCGAGTTAACTATTGGTCTAGAGCATCAAAGTAGCGTTCGGGCATATTTAGGATTAGGCAATACTTATATGGCCCAAGAAATGTTGCAAGAAGCGTTAGTTTATTATAACAAGGTAATTGACACTAATTTTAAATTAGTAGGGGAAAATCATGTGAACTCATCTATCGCATATTATGACTTAGGTGGTTTGTATTATTTGGCTGGGCGTTTTGATATAGCAGTTAAATATTACAACAAATCATTGGCAATAGATATAGCCATTTTTGGAGAAGAAAATCAAGATGTGGCTGCTGGTTATTATGGGTTAGCAAGAGTCTATGGTGAACGTGGTGATATTCAACAAGCATTGAGTTATGTTCAAGAGGCAATCAACTCTAGTATTATCAGTTTTGATGATAGTAACATTTTCATGAATCCTGTATTAGTTAACTTCTTTGATAATAGAGAGCTACTTCTTTATTTGAGTTACAAAGGAGAGCTATTAGAAGAGGGGTTTAGAAGAAGTAAGAATGTGAAAGGGCTTGATGTTTCTTTACATTCTTTCGTGTTAAGTGACAGTTTAGTAGATCAGATCAGAAAGTCATATACGGATAGAAGAGACCAGGTTCAGTTAAGTGATTTATCGAGTAAGATTTATGAATCATCAGTGAATGCTGCTTATGGTCTCACTAAACTACTTACTCCCGAAAATGTGAAGACGATCTCTCCAGAGGCTGTTTATAAAGATAAGATGAAAGAGTATCAGGATAAGTTTTTCTTCTTTACCGAAAAAAGTAAAGGGGCAATTTTATTCTCATCTTTGGCAGAATCAAATGCAAAAGCCTTTGGCGGTGTGCCTGAAACATTATTATATCAAGAGAAAGAGCTAAAAGAATTGATCAATAACTATACACAGGAGCTAGCAGCTAACCCAGATAGTATAATGTTGGATTTCTATCAAAGAGAGTTGTTTGCTGCGAATAGAGAATATGAAGACTTGGTGTATTCTTTAGAATATGATTACCCTAAATACTACGATTTGAAATATGATGTTCAGGTAACATCATTGGATAAAGTACAATCATTTTTGAATGATTCGACCATGATGATTTCTTACTTTTTTGCTGGCGATAGTATATATGTTATGCAGATTGAAGATGATGCATTCAACGTAGACAAGGTTTATAAAAAGAGAGATTTCGAAAAAAATGTAAAGGCGTTTAGAAAAGGGATCTTGTTCAAAAGTGATAAAATCTATACTAAGTTTGCTAAACAACTCTATGATCAACTATTCCCTATGGATATCCCGGATCATATCAAGAGTTTGATCATTGTGCAAGAGGGTATTATGTCAACTATTCCATTTGAAGCTCTTTTGACTAAAGAAGTTGAGCCAGATAGTGTTGATTATAGCTCATTGCCATACCTGGTGAGAGATTACAATATGTCTTATACCTTTTCAGCTAACCTTATTTACAAAACGTTTAATAATGAAAAACTGGCAAGGAAAAAAGCATCGAAAGATGGGATGTTGATCGCACCAGTGACATTTGATCATGCACTAGATGCATTACGTGAGGCTAAAGAGAAGTCTTATGAAGAGAATGAAAAGGCGATTAATTTAAGGAAAGGGATTTCGATATCTGAAAATGAAGTTTTACCATTGCCAGGTACTGAAAAGGAAGTAGAGATGATCTCTGGTCTATTTGATGAGAACAAGAAAGTAGCCTCTAGTTTTATGAGGTATGACGCAAAGGAGGAGCTGGCTAAATCTGGGGAAATGAATGATTACAAGTATATTCATGTTGCATCCCATGGTTTTGTAAATCAAGAAGAACCTGAGTTTTCTGGAATTTTCTTACAGAGAGATACCGTAACAAACAATGAAGATGGGGTATTGTTTTCTGGAGAAGTCTATAATGTTGAGCTGAATGCAGAGCTTGTTACTTTATCTGCGTGCGAAACAGGCTTAGGTCAAATTAAGTCAGGCGAAGGAATTGTTGGTTTGTCTAGGGCCTTGATATATGCAGGCGCTAAGAATATTACTGTTTCACTATGGAAAGTATCAGACGAATCTACAAAGGATCTTATGATTAATTTTTATGATGAGTTCTTGGGCAAGGAAGTTCCTAAGGATTTATACCAGAGTTTAGATTATGCATATGCTCTGAAGCAATCAAAAGTTCAAATGATCAATAAAGGTGAGGAGTTTGCACACCCTTATTATTGGTCATCATTTGTATTGATAGGGAAGTAAACTGTAAGTTTTTAGGCTGTAATACGTGGGCGGCCTTTGAATACAGTTTCTGTCTTAAAGCCGTTTTTGTATCTCTTTTTTCTAGTTTTCCAGACCTTAAAATTATTCTTGTTACCTACTTCGAATTGGAAAGCCATATGCTCGCTAGAAGACACCCATTCTAAATTGGTAGAGTCATTATTCTTTGGATCATTGTTCAAGTGAACAATCATAGTATGCTCTTCTGGTAGAATGTTAATACAAAAAGCCTTGGCTACTTCTTTGTGAGGGTAAACTGTTTTTCTTTTCCCTTCTGAATTCAAGAGGTCTAAGAAATAACATTTGCAATTCTTGTTCCAACGCTGCTTCATTACCCTTTCTTTTAGAGTAATTTGCTTATTGGATCCGCTGTGCCAAGTTTGTCTTGCTTTTCGTCTGATGGCACCTTTGTTAGAAACTTCGTAATTCGAAAATTCATCTATTTCTTTCCATACTTCATCGATCCGTTCGATTCTTTGATAAGCCATAAAAGTAATATTGGTTGTTAAATTGGTAGGTAAATCTACATTTTGATTTTGAATGATTTAGGATTCTTCGACGAATGAGCCTTATTCGCCTATCACCTGAAACATGAATTAGATCAATGGATTTATTCTACTCAAATGATATAGTTTTGCAGCATGGTTTTATACAATGTGACGATGAACATAGAAGGCGGTATTGAAAAAGACTGGCTTAAATGGATGAAAGAAGTACATGTGAAGGATGTACTGAATACAGGTTGCTTTCTTGAAAACAAGATATTCAAATTATTGAGTGAAGAAGAACATGGCACTACCTATTCATTTCAATATTTTGCAAAATCAATTGAAGATATCCAAACGTATCAAGAAAACTATGGGGCAAAACTCCAAATGGATGTTGTTACACGGTATGGAGATAAGGTAATGTCTTTTAGGAGTTTGCTGGAGTCGGTAGATTAAAAATCCAATTGGCAGTTAACCCATTCTTCATCGAATGAAGCATCATATTTCTTGTAAAAATTGAGGGCAGGTTCGTTCCAATCAAGTGCCTGCCACATCATACCCGTGCATTCAGAACTTTTGCCAAATGCAATGGTGTGATCCATCAATAGTTTGCCAATGCCTTTTTCTCTAGCTTCTTCGGTTACAATTAAATCTTCTAGGTATAGACGTTTGCCCTTCCAGGTAGAGTATCTATAATAGTAAAGAGACAACCCGATGATTATCTTGGTGTTTTGATCCTCTGCAACGAAAAAACCGAAGATGGGATTTTCTCCAAACCCATCTTTCTTCATTCTGTCAAGTGTATTAGAGACTTCATGAAGTGCCTTTTCATAGATGGCAAGTTCTTCGATGAGCTCGAGAACTCTGGACAAGTCTCCAATTTTTCCTTTTCTTACTATAATAGAAGGCTCCATTAGTTGATGGTGTCAAATTTGGTGAAGGGGACTAATACTTCTGGGATTTTTATACCGTCTGGTGTTTGTCCGTTTTCGAGTATAGTAGCTAATATTCGTGGCAAGGCTAATGCACTGCCATTTAAAGTATGAAGAAGATGCTTTTTGTTGTCAGCATCTTTATAGCGCAATTTCAATCTATTAGTTTGATAGTTTTTGAAGTTGCTAACAGAACTAACTTCCAACCATCTTTTTTGACCAGCAGAGTATACTTCAAAATCATAAGTAATACATGAAGTAAATCCTAAGTCACCTGCGCATAGTTTAAGTATTCTATAAGGAAGACCTAAGTTTTTTAACAAACCTTCTACATGACTTACCATCTGATCTAGTGTTTCAAATGACTTGTCAGGATGCTGAACCTGTATGATTTCTACCTTATCAAATTGGTGGAGTCTATTAAGACCTCTTACGTCAGCCCCCCAAGAACCGGCCTCACGTCTGAAACAAGGTGTGTACCCTACATTTTTGATAGGTAGATCCTTTTCATCTATGATGGTGTCTCTGTACAAGTTGGTCAATGGAATTTCAGCAGTGGGTATTAAATAAAGGTCTGTATCTGTTAAATGGTACATTTGACCTTCTTTGTCTGGAAGTTGGCCAGTGCCAATTCCGGAAGCTTCATTGATCACTATTGGAGGTTGTATTTCATTATAACCAGCTTCTCCTGCTTGATCCAAAAAGTAGTTGATCAATGCTCGCTGAAGTTTAGCTCCTTTCCCTTTATATACTGGGAATCCTGCACCAGTGATTTTGACACCTAAGTCAAAATCGATGATGTCATATTTTTTTATCAAATCCCAATGAGGCAAGCTATCCTCAGGGAGAGTTGGGACGTTCTCTACGGTGAACAATACTTCATTATCATCTTCTGATTTACCAGCAGGTACTTCATCCAACGGGATGTTTGGTATCTGGTACAGCTCATTGAGCAATGCAGCTTTGGTGTCATCCATCACTTGGCTTAGCTCTTTTGATTTGATTTTCAATTCGGCAGTGATGGCTTTGGCATTTTGAGCCTCTTCCTTTTTGCCTTCTTTCATCAACAAACCAATAGATTTTGAGATTTTATTGGATTCTGCGAGCACATCATCTAGTTCTGATTGTGTTTGCTTTCTTTTTTGGTCAAGGGTAATAACTTCCTCTAAAAGAGAGGTAGCATTATCTATTCCACGTTTTTCTAACCCAGCTATGAACTGTGTTTTATTCTCAATGATGTCCGAAACAAGTAGCATTTTTCAACAATTTTTAAAGGAGACAAATTTATAACATCGATTTATATAAAACTGCGAATATTTCAATCAATGTGGATATGGAAATATTTATTTATATATTTGCCCAAGTTGTATGGTTGACATATACTTGCGTCACCATCAAGCATGGACTTATCTAATTCTGCAATTCGAGCAGTCATTAAGTATTCAAATAACAATAATTTACAAAACACACATCACATAAAATGCTTACATCGTTAAGCAAAGATGTTTTTTAATCTTACATATGTATAACATCGAGGAATTGAATGACAGACTTTTATCTGAGCTAAAAGAAATAGCTGAAAGTTTGGGAATCAAAAATTTTAAAAAGGCAGTCAAAAAAGATCTTATCTACAAAATCTTAGACGAGCAAGCTGTAAACCCTGAGCCAGCAACACAAATTAAGGCACAGGAGATAGAAGCAAATAAAAAAGAGAAAGAAGAGAAAGAGGAAGAAGCGCCTGAAGCACCTCAAGAAAAGAAGGTTGTTAAAAAAGCTAAGAAGGACTCTTCTGCTGATGAAGTGATCAAATCATTTGGTCTTGAATTAGAACCAGCTGATAAGGATACTTCAAAAGAAGGTGAAAAAGCACCTAAGGCTGAGAATAGAAATCAAAGAAAGCCTAGACCAGAACGAGGAGAAAGGAAAGAAAGACCTGAGAAAAAAGCTCGGACTGACAAACAAGATGGTGATCAAAAACCAGTTGAGTCAGAGAAAGTAGAAGTATCTGAGAACTCAGAGAAAGTAGAAGTGTCTGACAAGGCAGAGAAACAAGATCGTCCAGAAAAAGCTGAAAAGCAGGACAGACCTGAGAGACAAGACAGAGACAAGAAGAGAGATAACCGTAACTCTAAAAAAGAGGAGTACAATAACAACGTGAAGGAATTTGACGGTGTGATTGAAAATGGTGGTGTTCTTGAAATGATGCAAGATGGTTACGGATTTTTGAGATCAAGTGATTATAACTACTTGGCGAGTCCAGATGATATTTATGTATCTCCTTCTCAAATCAAATTATTTGGGTTGAAGACTGGTGATTCTGTAATAGGCCAAATTCGTCCTCCAAAGGATGGTGAGAAATATTTTGCATTATTGAAAGTGACGACTGTCAACGGTAAGACTACCGAAGAAATTAGAGACAGAGTTCCTTTCGAATACCTAACGCCTTTATTCCCAGAAGAAAAACTAAACTTATGCTATAAGGCTAGTGAGTATTCTACTCGTGTAATGGACATGTTCGCGCCAATTGGTAAAGGACAAAGAGGTATGATCGTTGCTCAGCCTAAGACTGGTAAAACAGTGTTGCTTAAAAATGTGGCTAATGCAATTGCACAAAATCACCCTGAGGTATATCTAATGATCTTGTTGATCGATGAGAGACCTGAGGAAGTAACAGATATGGCTAGAAGTGTGAAAGCAGAAGTAATTGCTTCTACATTTGATGAGCAGGCTGAAAAGCATGTCAAAGTAGCTAACATCGTATTAGAAAAGGCGAAAAGAATGGTTGAGTGTGGTCACGACGTTGTGATTCTATTAGACTCTATCACCAGATTGGCTAGAGCACATAACACTGTGGT
>JAOPTS010000117.1:955-56643 GCA_051531955.1 Reichenbachiella sp. | reverse complement strand
ACTTCTTTTCCTCCCAAGTCAAACGATGGCCATTCGTCTTGCCATTTGACAGGTGCTAAAAACGTCTCTCTCCCTGTGTTGTAGTGATCCTCCTGATCATATGGCCGACATCCTAGGAAAACACCCCACCATGTACCGTCATCTAATTTCACAAAATCTGCATGTCCAGTACTACTTACTGGATTTATTCTTTTAGGGTCCAACCCTCTTTGCGTCAATATCGGATTATCAAAGTAAGACTCATAGGGTCCAAAAACATCTGTGCTTCTAAACACAACTTCTGAATGATCAATACTCGTCCCGCCCTCTGCAGCTATCAAATAGTAGAAATCGTTCTCTTGAAAAATATGAGGGCCTTCAATCCAAACTGGTTTTTTGGAAATATCTGTCCCTCCATTTACAATAATTTTTTCGTCCCCAATCACCATCATGTTATCAAGGTCAATTTCTATGAGCTTAATCGTTCTATGACCGGAATACATAGGCTCCCCGTTGGGTGGTTCGCTGTTCCATATTAAATAGCCCTTGCCATTTGCATCAAAAAACAAAGAAGGGTCAATACCTTGAACCGATGGAAAAAAGATAGGGTCCGACCATGGCCCTGCTGGGTTTTCGGCCGTTATAATAAAGTTTTTAGTCCCGTTTTTCACGAGTGTACATGTGATATAATACAGGCCATTGCTAAAACGTATGGCTGGAGCAAAAATCCCTTCGGATACTTGGCACCCCTCCAAATTCATCTGTTCTGGCCTATCCATGGCATTGCCAATTTGTGACCAATGCACCAAATCTCGACTGTGAAAGACAGGTATACCCGGGAAATATGAAAATGTAGAATTCACCATGTAAAAATCTTCTTTGACTTTCACAATACTGGGATCTGGATAAAAACCAGAAAGGATGGGATCGTTGAATGTCGCGCTTCTTTTCTGTGTACAAAAGCTTAGGGCTGACAATAGCAAGATTACCATGCAGCTTATTTTCGCGATTTCTTTTACTCTACTTTTCATATACAACATTTTTAAAAAAAACAGGCACCCACCACAAGTGGTGGGCGCCTTCTTACTACTCAACACGTACCTTCTTTATCATAATTTGATTGATGTCAATCACTTTCACGATAAAGACTCCTTTTGGTAATTCGCTAATGCTCATCACCCCTGCTTGTATATTCTGATAAGAACGAACTGTCCTGCCCATCAAATCCGTAATGTGGACTTCTGCATTACTTGAAATATTAGACGTTCTAATTTCAAAACTGCCAGAAGATGGATTTGGGTACACTTCAAATGAATCAAAAGTCGTTTCCGTCAACTCATTTGCAATCGTACGGGCATTTGCCCCACCAAACTTGATCCAATCCAATGCTATGTTCTCATAGGCATTGTGGAAATACAAATAGACGTCATGTGTTCCAGACCCAGCAATGCTAACAGTAGCTTCTTGGAATGTTGACCAACTACCTGTATTAGCAGGATAAATAGTTGCGATATTGTTAGCATCTGAGTTGCCATCAATTCTCACTTTCATGTATCCATTATCGTTATTCCCTTTGGCGTATCTATAGGTAAATGAACCTCCACTGATATCTACATTTTCAAACTTCATCCAATGTGAATAACTGATGTTGTCAATGACACCATTGTTGTTAATGAGATTGTAATAATTCTCTACATTAGATTCTGCTTGAACAAGTGTTCCTCCGCCAGATGTTGGAGGATCAATGGTACCACCAGTCGATTCAAACTTGACATAATTGATGTTGTAACTACCTCCACTAATATCCAATCTCAAAACCGCATTGGATGCTGATGAAATCAACACATCGGAAATTGTCACGTCCACATAAGACTGCCATCCATTGGTATATGGGACAGAAGCAGAACCCAAAGACGAGCTATTCAAAGACAATGCTAAAGACTTATTAACACCATTATTGTTAGAAGCAACTCTCACTACAATATCATAAGTTCCTGCAGCAACTGAATTCAAGGTATATTCCAACCATTCACCATTTGCTGTCCAACCTACATTGTATCCACCACCGGCATCAGATGCACTTTGGATATCTACACCTTCAGAACGATACAAATTCCCACTGTTGTTGGTATTCGCATCACTATAAGCAAACCCTTGTCCTCCATTGTCATAATCCTCAGCTTGGATCGTTCCTGGAATACTTTGTACTGCATAAGGAGTCTGATTAGGATTAGAAACCCCTCCTGCTGCAACAGTAACAGAACCAACGCTTACTGGACAAGAATCATCTCCCCATCTAGCCCAAGTATTATAAGTACCTGGTGCAATTCCTGTCAAAGTTGTAGAACCGGTATTGTCCGACACATTGGTTGGATAAGTCGATCCACCATCTATGCTAAATTCAACATTGGTGCGAGATGAATTGTCTGTAAAAGTAAACTTGATCGTTCCGTCATTTGACCCAGAAGTAGATTCATCCGTCGCAGTTGCGCTAGCAACAGGAGGCGTACACGTTACTGGAGGTTCAGGGGGTGTTGTACCATCTGGCTTATACACTTTAAAATTTCCTGACAAATGCATATAACTCATCATATACAATAATCCATCGTAGTATCTATACTGACCAGAAGGAATCCCTGTCTCAAAAAATTCATCAACAAATGGCCATACTTTCGCGTCAGATAGCGCCAATGCACCTACAGCATTACAAGCTACTAACCCTGGAGAATGATCATTGATTCTACTGTAAGTACCGTCAATAGACCATAAAGAAGAATACCCAGGTTTGTCTTTGAAAAAATCTATCTGACGATCAATTAATGGAACTAGGCTATTTGCTTCTTTTTGAAACCAATGCAAATCAAAACCCATATTCATAATGTTTCTCCAAGCATCATATTCGAAATTGCCGTGGTTACCATTGTTCTTAGGTGTGCCATCAAATTCAGAATAATCAGGCATCAATCCTGTTATAGGATGTGCAGCGTTTGGTAAAAGATAAGTTCTACTCTTATCAGCCATATCAGACCACAATTGATTGTTATTATCAGCATAGATTGCCCAAATATCATAGAAGGCTGCTAAGTGATACGATGGATCTGTGAATGTCGCAGAACTACCACATATTCCAAAAACTACTTGCTTCTCTACTTGATCTACCAACGCAGTTGGACAACTTCCAGAACTTGGTACTGGCTTATCCAACATCTGATCTAGAATATAATTGGCCTGTCCCATGTAATCAAAGACATCAGACTGAGGGTCAAAAGAACCATCGACTGTGCTACCCCACCTTGCGTCGGCAAACATGAGTGCCGTTACATAGTACTCCTCCCCATCAGGCGCAGAATATGAATCCATCATCGAATGAGATCCATTTTTACTTACTTGCCATGAAAACAACCCTTCAAGATCTGTACCAGGCGCATGTTGCGCATAGGTCTTAGCAAACTTCCAAAGTTTATCAAACTGCTCCTTTTCACCCATTTGAACACAAATCATCATGCCGTATGACATCCCTTCAGATCTGATATCATCATTCCCTGTATCAAGGATATATGCCATATCATTTCCTTCTTCGTAATACAGTTTTTCGGTTGAGCTATTGCCTGTCACGAAATACTGATTCCACATCTGGGTCATTTTCGCACTTACCTCACTTGACGATCTACCAGATTCGACAAACATATTTCTGTAATTCCCAGAGTAGAATGCACCTTGAGATGGAACAGTTGGAGCAGGAGAAGGGGGAGTTGGTTCGCCTAAATAGGTAACCGCAACCCAGTCAACATAAGTATCACTAGAACCATCATCTGTGGTTAAAACCAACTCAATAGATTGGTTGTTTGACCCACTTAGAATTGTGGCTTCTATTGATTTAGTACTAGCAGTTGATGAATTAAATGTCACCGACCCTATTGAGGACCCGTCTATCAAAATATTGACACTAGCATTAGCACCTTCGGAACTCGACGTGCCACGCACTTCTACCAAATACTCTCCTGGTACGGTACCAAAAATGGCACTTCCAGTTACCTTATCATTGTTGGCGTACAAAGCCACCCCGTTAAACGGTGAGCTGATAGTTCCTGCATAGGAACCACCTAAAGTCATGCTTTCGGCTTGCACTGTTTGGTCTGCTGCTTTTGCCTGTAGCAATAGCAACAGAAGACTCATAAATGTAAATAATCTCTTCATATTCTACTTGTTTTAGTAATTGTAAATATTTCACCAAAAGGGTATGCTCATGCTAATGACATAGCCCTCTCAGCTCGTCAAGTATCAACCTGACGATCGTGTTAAGTAGTAAGTAGATAATTTGGCCGAATCTCTTCAACCCATACGTGTTGTTTAAATAATGAAACAAAAATGGTAGTAAGTCATTTTTGCAACACATAGTTTTGAAACTGTGCACATTTTCAAAATCGTAATAGTGAGGATCAGAAAATTAAAATGATCTCCTATAGTTTTTTCTCTTTATTGATCAAACAATAAAAATAGAGTTATAAAAGAGAGACCTGTTAGCACTGCTATCAACGTCCCTTCCAACCACACCTTTTTGTATATTTCCTCATGCTTGCTCATATTTTTTGCGGTTTTAATAAAAACAGTAAATGCAATTACTTGAATACTCCAATAGAATTGTATCTCAAATCCATCAAAAATCATCAATATTGTTGCATTAACATAAGGTTTGTATTACCACGCAACATATGTCACATATAACGTCTCATCCCTTATATAATGAAAAGGGCATCAGATAAATAATATAGAATAGAACCTTCTTGGGGAATTGGAGAGGTTAAGGCTTTTTATTAGCGGGTTGACATACTCTTACCATTTTAAGATAAAAAAATGCCCTTCTCTAGTTGGAGATATTCATATCAATAAAATATCACTAGCAAGCTATTTCCTTACTTCAAAAGGGCTACAAGGCAATTCATCTTCTGAATACAAATTAGCTTTTACTGGATTATTAGACCAAGCATACCGTACATCCACCGGGTTAGAAATCGTATTAGCCCATACTTCGACCTTATTTCTTTTAATTTTGGCTTTAGCTTTTATGAAGCGTTTACCATCCGAAGAGATTTCGAAAAGCCTCAACCCTTTATTATCTATTGACTTTAACTCTTGTTCAGTAAATGAAACCACTACTTTATTCTTAATGAATTCAACTTTTGTGGGAATAGGGCAAGTTGAAGTACCCTTTTCATTATATGCTAGTTTAAAAGCTTCTTGAGCCAATCTTGAGCCAACCCCCTGTTTATTGAGAGGATGAATATCATTAGCCTCACCCAAATCAACGATAACTGCCATACCAGTATTAGGCGTAGATAATGTTTCTAATTGAGCCTGTCTCAACTCCGCCCAATTACTCTCTGTAGGCTCATTTGTTTCTGCCATAAAATTTGCCAATTGGACATAGATAAATGGGAAATCATCTTGCCCCCACTTTGTCCTCCAATCATCAATCATCATAGAAAAGGTCTCGTTGTAATTACTAGGGTCACTTGTATTAGACTCTCCTTGATACCAAATAACTCCTTTGATTTTATGTTTCGTCAGAGGTGATATCATTTTGTTATACAATCCACCAGGTTTCCATCTTACAAAAGTTGGGCCGGTCAATAGTGGCATAGCAGTACCTAATTGGTATTTCCAATCACCTTTTAGATCTACTGTATCTCGATCAACAGCCAAAAAATATGGCTTATTTTGGATAAAGCCTCCGCTACCTATTTCATTGATCACACGAATAGTAATGGTATTTTCACCTTCTTTTAAAACCCCTGCCGGTACAGTATATTTTCTCGGTGGATATTGGTATCCTGTACTACCAATAAATTGTCCATTGACATAAACATGATCTTGATCTACTATCCTTCCCAACCAAAGTTTTACCTCTTGGTTCTCCATGCTTTTGGGAACGCTTACTTTTTTTCTAAACCAAACTACTCCATTAACAGACCCCAATTCTGAATCAGACCAGAAATTAGGCACTTCCATTACAGACCAAGTACTATCGTCAGTAGTATCTAAAAACCATTCACTTCCTTTTACATTGCCTTTATCATCTGCATTTACTTTTGCATACCAATCTTGTTGTCTTGTTTTATCCTTTTGTTCGATTCTCTCAATGTACCCTTCTTGTTTATACACTTGTAATTCATCATAAGCGTATGGGAAATTTTTCAAGGCATCCTCACTCATCCAAGCCTCGACAGGTGACCCTCCCAAAGCAGAATTAATTAATCCAATAGGTACTCTATATTTCTGATAAAGGTCCTTAGCAAAAAAATAGGCTACACCTGAAAATTCCATAATATTGTCCGGAACCGCAGACTTCCAGATTCCTTGTTGAAAATCATCGTGCTCTACCTTAAAATCGTATTTATCTTGAACTATGAATTGACGGATTTGCGGATAGTTACAATTTTTAACTTCCTCTGGGTAATGATCTTTAAGTCTACGCATTGGTAACTCCATATTCGACTGACCAGAACAGACCCATAAATCTCCAAACAAAATGTCATTTAGGATGATTTCATTACTACCCTTAAAAATTAATTGATGAGGGCCTCCTGCTAACTGAGCAGGTAATTGCATTTTCCATTTGCCAAGTTGATCTGTAACCGACTTGAAGTCTTGATTATCAAAACTTAATTCAACCTTCTCGCCAGGCTCCCCCCAACCCCAGATATTCAAATCAACATCTCTTTGTAAAATCGCCCCATCACTAATGAGTTTTGGTAATTTGATATCACAAACTCCATCTAAACTATGTACGAGGAATAAGAAAATTAATATCCAATACCTGTTATTCATAATTGTATAATTCAAATCTTTGAATTTTATAATTTTCCTTAAAAATTCTAATGTGACGACCTTGATGTGTCTGGTCACCATTCAAATGTCTGATGACTTTCCATTGCCCCTCCTTAATTAGACCTTCATCCACTTTTAAAATTCCGACTATCAAATTGGGATTCTTTACGTTTTTAAACGTGATATAAATTCCATTTCCTGCTACATAAAACTCATTATCATCTGTTTGTATAATGATCGCTCCTGCCATTCCCCAAGTTTCATTTTTTGACTCAGCCTCCCAGCCCAACTTATAACTATGATTGACTGTAAACTCATAATCTCCCAATGTAATAACCTTAGCTTCATTAGCTTTATTTAATAGCACACCTTCAATTCTACCCAAACCTTGATTAGCTGTGATAATAGGAGTTAGCTGATCAATCAATCCATACATTTTACCTAAAGGTTCGTTTCTAGGATTATCAGTAGACTCAATACCAAACGGCGCAAATCCTAACGCTTCATAATGACCTATAGCAAATGCTGCTTTGCCTGCAACGCTATGATCAAATTTATGCTCTGGTATGAATAAAGGGTCTCCTTGACGAACATACAAATCATTCCACTTTTCAAAATCAGGATTGTAATAATCTGGAGATAGAAAATCAATAGCTGGAGCACCTGCTTTCCAAACGTCCATCAAATGTGGTAATGGGCCAGCACTTGGATATTGACCAGGCAATCTTCCTGGTGCATTCAGTGCTGCATTGACATACATAGGCAATGGATAGATCTCTTTTCCTTTTTCCACCAACTCATTGGTAAATTTAGCAAAGTACCAAGCCATGAAAATTTCATCGGTATACACATTTAATCCAAATATTTCATTCCAAGTCCCCTTTGTCCTAAAGCCTTTTCCCTCCCACTTTGAATAAAACTCTGGCACCAACTGAGATTTATTAGCGATCAAATAATCAATCAAAATTACCGGTACTTGTTCTTTGAATTTTTCATTTGCCAAAGGGTGATAGTCACGAGCAGATGGCAACATTCCAATTTCGTTTTCCGGTTGAATCATAATAACTGTATGATCTTTACCATCAATATCTTTTATATGATTCATCAAAGCACTGAAAGCCCTAAGGTCAGCATCTAAAACATGTTCACTAAAAGGTGTCAATATCTCTTGGCTAATTCCATATTCCGATTTAGACCTAGGGTATTTAATTTGATTGGTTTTTACCCAACTTGGTGCATGACTAGACATGCTATTCTTCCAAGAACCAAACCATAACAACACCAATTTCAGCTCTTGCTTTCTAGCCTCTAGAATCAATTGATCCAAAACCTCAAAATCAAATTCACCTTGCTTTGGCTCTATAAGCTCCCAGTAGACAGGTGCCAAAACAGTATTCAAATTCATAGCCTTTAACTTAGGCCAAACTTGCTCCATGTATTCAACACTCGTAAAAGTTGAGTTACCTAGTTCACCACCCAATATGATGAAAGGCTTGCCATCAACAATCAATTGTTTTTTATTCCCCTTTTCTTTTAGATATGGGATTTTAGTTCCTTGTGCAATAGCCGTCATTCCTTGAATAGAAATAAAAAGGATTATCAGTAAAAACACAACTTGTTTACTTGACTGTTGAACTGGTTTTTTCATCGTAATTGGCAGGTTAAAACTGAGGATTTAATTAGTTTTAAAAAGTTTTGTATTCATTCGTTGAATTGCATATTCTAACCCTCGCAACTCCGCGAGAGATTTGAGCCTCCCAATGCCCGTATAACCTGGATAAGCTTTTTTGGTCAAATCATCTATCATGCTGTGCCCATGATCTGGGCGCATGGGGATGCTTCTATTTTCGGTATGCATGATTCCCACTGCTGCTTTCATTATAGCGAACATGTCAGCATCTCCTTCCAAATGATTGGCTTCCATAAAATTCCCCTCTTCATCTCTCTTTGTATTTCGCAAGTGAAGAAAGAAAACTCTTTCTCCCCAAGTCTTGATCATTTCAACCAGGTCATTATCCTCTCTTGCTCCAAATGAACCCGTACAAAAACAAAGTCCATTAGCGACAGAAGGAACTGCACTCATAAGGTCCTCTATATCAGTATTGGTACTCATGACACGAGGCAAACCCAAAACCGAAAATGGGGGATCATCCGGGTGAATAGCCAATTGCATACCCCCAGACTCAACTGTTGGAATAATCTCTTTTAAGAAGTGAATCAAATGAGATTTAAGTTTTTCCTCATTGATGTCTTTGTATTGCTTGAGCAGTGCTAAAACCTCCTCTGTTGTAAAAGGAACCTCACTTCCAGGCAAGCCAAGTAATACTGTTTTTTTAATGCGCGCAATCTCTTCCTCACTCATCACGTTAAACTGCGCTGTATACTTAGCTAATTCTTCTTTAGAATAATCCTTTTTCGCTCCTGGCCTTTCTAATACAAAAAGGTCAAAAATGATATAGTGAGATTTATTGAAGAACAAAGCTTCGGACCCGTTAGGTAAAGTGTATGCAATATTGGTCCTGACCCAATCCAGGAGTGGCATAAAATTGTACGTTACCACCTTAATTCCACACTTAGCCAAATTGACTAAGCTTACTTTGTAATTTATAATGTACTGCTCGAACCCCTCTTTTTGACTTTTGATATCTTCATGAACAGGTAAACTTTCCACCACAGTCCAGGTCAAGCCCTGTGATTCAATAAGTCTTTTGTGATTTTTAATATCATCTACTGCCCATACTTCTCCTACCGCAACACTGTGCAAAGCAGAAACAACCCCCGTGCAACCTGCTTGTGCGATATGAGATAATTGCACCACATCGTTTGGGCCATACCACCTCATCAGTTGCTCCAATGAATTACTTAATTTCATATCCGAATCATGATAATATTAAAATCCAATCGCGTTTCCTCCATCCACTTTGATTACCTCTCCAGTTATATAAGAAGCCTCATCAGACGCTAAAAAAAACACTGCATTGGCTACTTCAGACGTTTGCCCAAGTCTTCCCATTGGTGTTCTGGACATTACCTTATTTTTTCTTTCTGGATCAGAGTCCAAGGCCTTGGATGACATTGGTGTTTTGATGAACCCTGGCGCAACGCAGTTGACTCTGACACCCTCTGGTGCCAGTTCTACACCCATCGCTCTGGTCATTCCTTCCAATGCTGTTTTAGCAGCAGAATATGCTATCACTTTAGGTATTCCGTATTGTGCTGCCATTGAGCTGATGTTGACAATGTTCCCTTTGTTTTCTTGCTGCAGCATGACTTTAACTACTTCTCTCGAAAGAGAGAAGAGAGCACTTTGATTCGTTTTAACAATACGATCAAAATCTTCATCTGTCACTTCGATAAATGGTTTCTTCATATTGATACCAGCATTGTTAACCAAAACATCAACATGACCATATTTATCAACCAACTGCTGAACAAATTGAGGCATCATATCCACTGCGTCCATATCAAAAGGAACTCCTTCACAGTTGGCCCCAATTTCTTTGACCGCTTGTGCCAACTTCTCTTCATTCCTTCCAGTGATGATCACTTGATATCTTTCATTGACAAATCTCTGTGCAATCGCGTATCCTATACCCGATGAACCTCCTGTTACTAGTGCTACTTTAGCTGTTGACATTTTGCAATTATTTTTAGTCCTAATTTTTTAATCCCAATGTGGCCTGATGCCAGGAGCAAATGGGAATTTCAAAGATTGATAATACTTAAGTGTATGTTCTGGCTGATCAACTCCTTCTGGAAATTCCATGTGAGAGAAAGTTTGAAAATATAACAGACATGCATCTCTCCACCACTTCGCTTCTTGAAATTGAATATCCAAAAGCATTTTAACTTCTATGTACTGTTGCTCAGTAACGTATCCCCTTGCCCCTTCCCATGTAGTTTGCATCGTCACTACTTGATCAACACCTGCCTGATATTGTAAGGCTATTGCATCCCAAAGTATTAAATCATTCTCTAATTGATAATCCCATGGCAGATGATGATACCATAACAAATACTCTTTTGGGCAAGTCTTTGGATCATTCATTATGGTACTATAAGCATCTGCATATTGATTAGTAGCATTACTACCGTTCGGTGTACGATCAAAGCCAATTCCATTTTCGTCTGCCTTATGATAATAGGTAGGATTCCATTCGGGTCTTCCCAACTCACTTACCCATGGACCTGGACCATAATGATGATTGGTATCAAATAAATGATGCAAGCCCAATGGCATCATATAATTAACTACTGCCTCTCTAGACATCATCAGCATCGGCTTCAACATTGATACAAAATCCGGATTAGACGAATAAGTAAGTTGCAACCACTCCTCAGCAATCTGCTCTGCTGTCAAAGTAGGGTTCCATGCCAAGCGACCAAAACCATACCAATTGGCTTGAGCAAACGGATGCCCTGTCCAATTCAAATCATTTCCAATATTAGATACACCTGCCATTCCTGAAATACTATTACCATGCAAAGAGCCATCTATGACTTTACTGACAGTCGACCCTTTCCCTTTTACATGAGTGTCAGATTGTAATACTTCCTCGTACAATTTAGGAAGGAATACTAAGTGAGAACTGAAACCTAAATACTCCTGCGTAATTTGAAATTCCATCATCAAAGGAGTCTTTGGCATGGCTCCAAACATAGGGTGAAAAGGCTCTCTTGGTTGAAAATCAACCGGTCCATTCTTAGTTTGAATCAACACATTGTCTAGGAACTGCCCATCATAAGGAACAAATTCAGAATAAGCTTGTTTGGCTCTATCATCAACATCGTGCTCAGAATATACAAATGCCCGCCAAACAACCACACCGTCAAAAGGAGCTAAAGCTTCAGCCATCATGTTAGCACCATCTACATGCGTTCGACCATAATTTTGAGGTCCTGGCTGACCTTCAGAGTTTGCCTTCACCAAAAACCCTCCAAAATCTGGAACATATTTATAGATCTCCTTAGCTTTCTCTTTCCACCAATTTTGAACTTCTTCATCGAGTGGGTCAGCGGTTGTCAACCCTCCAATTTCAATTGGAGCAGAAAAACGAGCCGTCAAATAAACCTTGATACCATAGGCTCTAAAAACTTTCGCTAAAGCAGCCACCTTTTCCAAATACATTGGTGTCAAAACCAAAGCATTCGCATTAACATTGGTCAATACCGTCCCATTGATTCCTACGGAAGCGTTGGCACGGGCATAGTCGATATAACGCTGGTCTATAAAACCTGGTAATTTTTGCCAATTCCAAAGTGAAAAACCTGCAAAACCTCTTTCGACCGTACGGTCAAGGTTATCCCAGTGATTCAACATTCTCAAATCAATTTTTGGAGAATCATATAGACTAAATTCAGTAATCTTGGATTGACTTTGTACCAACTGCAAATACCGAAAAGTACCATATAAAATCCCTTGATTGTCATTAGCAGAAATTACAACCAAATTTCTCCTTTTGATTGTAATTGACTCTATCACAAAACCTTGTTTACCTATTTGATCAATTTGAGAACTCATCGCCTTCAATATTGATTTGTCCAGAGTAGATTTTTTAGCCACTATCACAGTTGCCATAGAAGGCTCATTTAGAAACGAAGGTGCCGTTCCTGACATTCGGGTTAAGGCTGTTTCTATTTCCTTTTGAGCAGACTCGAGCATCTCACTGCCTGACTCAACATAGAAAGAAGCTTGCTGTAAAACGGCAAGCTTCTCTTGATTTTCAACCTTACTATAACCTAACCATAACTCATAACCTTGTGGGGTTTGAGCTAAGGAGGTACTAAAAAAAACTAATACTATTATTGCAACTAAACCTATCTTTGCATCCATGTTTTACTTTTTGTAACATTCTTTATCAAGAACGTAGTATCATTATTTACTCATAAATTGAAGCTTGTTGCTTTAACCCTTACGCGCCTGATTATTTCAATGAAGTAATAGCATCATATACTGGCTTACGTTTCAGATCTCTATTAAACAACAATGGATAATTATCACGACCGTTGACCGGGTAGTGATTCAACCATGAATGTCCATCTGACACCCCCCATAAGGTTATTCCAGAGACAACATCTTTCTTTGCCTTAAATACTCTGAAGAACATACTATACTGCTCTATTTGTTGCTGCTCCAATTCTAGCGTTAATTCATCTTCTTCATCCGGCTTTCTCTCTCTTCTTTCTTTCTCCCATGGGTAAATCGAAACATCGAGCTCCGTAACCTGTACCGTCAAACCTAAAGAACTATATTGATCGATAGCTGTTTCCAATTCACTTTGACTCGGACTATAAATCGACCAATGCCCCTGCATTCCTATACCGTGAATAGGAACTCCTCTGTCCAAAAGCATTTTACCTAACCTGTAAATTCTATCTCTTTTCTCAGGTAAGTCCGCATTGTAATCATTGTAAAACAATTGTGCTGCTGGGTCAGCCTCATGTGCATATTCAAATGCTTTCACGATGAAATCTTCCCCACAAATTTGGTAGAATTTAGAATTTCTTAAAAACTTGGTACTATCATCATCAATGGCTTCATTCACTACATCCCAAGCATATATTTTACCCTTATACCTTTTCACGATAGTTTCAATATGAGTTTGCAGTCTTTTCAACAAGACTTCTTTTGACACATCATTTCCTTGATCATCTACAAAAAACCAATCCGGAGTTTGTTCATGCCAGCAAAGTGCATGACCTCTGACTCTGATATTATTCTTCTGAGCAAATTCTACCAGTTTATCTGCCTCCTCCCATTTAAATACACCTTCAATAGGTTGCATGGGTCCCATTTTCATCAAATTTTCTGCAGTGACGCTATTGAATTCCTTTTTGATTAAGGTCGTATCAGCATTATTCAATGATGATGAAGGAATCGCTACACCGATTGGGAAGTATTGGCCAAATGAATCTTTTAACCCTTCGATCTCGACTTCAGGGTCACTCTTTTCCAGGCATGAAAATGCCAGAATACTCATAAGGACTACAATATAATTTTTCATGATACTATTATTTAAATAATTAGGTTTATTCTAATCCTTCCAAAAATCCTGTATGTGCCTTTTTTAGCTCAAAATTGCTATCCCAAAGCAAAGGCCAATCAATGTGACCCCAGAAATCCATCAACCATGAGTCATTGTCTTTTACGCCCCAAATTGTCAAAGCAAATTTGTTAGCCTCTGGAATAGCATTGTATACTTCTACAACCTCTCTTACTTTAGTTGCTTGTTCCTCTTCTCTTTGCACTGTCAATGATGACATTGAGTTATCTGGATTGGCTCTTACGTCCAACTCAGCAAAGTGCAACAACAAGCCTCTGTCCGTAATTTTTTTAGCTGCTGCAGCCATTTGAGATTTTGAAGGACTATTGTAAGAGATGTGCATTTGAAAACCAACTCCATCTATCGGAATACCCCTGTCCTGAAAGTCATCTACCATATCTAACACACTTTGCAGCTTGGTAGCATCATATATCATGTTGTAATCATTGTAAAAAAGCAACAAGTCTGGATCTGCTTCACGCGCCCATTGAAAACATTTGGCCATGAAATCATCTCCCATTTTTTGTTGAAAAACACTGGTACGTAACGGACTCGAACCACCATCTTGAAATGCTTCATTGACCACATCCCAAGACCTCACTTTACCTTTATATCTCTCTACAGTTGTTTTTACAAAATCTTCAACCATAATCTCAAACTCAGCATCTGTACCACTAAAATTCTCTACCCAGCTAGGTGTGGCATTGTGCCATACTAATGCGTGACCATGTACTTCTAATCCATTATCTACTGCAAAATCAACAATAGCATCTCCTTTAGAATAATCATAATTCCCCTCTGAAGGGTACATGATATTCATCTTCATTTCATATTCTGCAGTAATCTGATCGAATTCAGATGAAAGAATAGTTTGGTACTGTCCAGACAATCTACTGGCTTGGACAATATTACCAACATTGAACCCTGCAGCTTCTTTGAGGGGTGTAGTTGGCTCTGGCGGTTCTGGGCCGGGTTCAGATTCTGTTGTAGCAGTAATTACATTTGAATTTACAGATAGTTCTTCATCTATACTTGTTCGAACTCTAACATAGTAAATAGTATTAGCTTCCAAAAACTTCACATTCAACTCTACACTTCTTTCTTGAATTGCCTCATAGCCATTCAAAAATTCAGAAAAATCTTCATCTAGTGCAACATCTACTTCATAGTGATCTGCACCAGGCACTTTGCTCCAAGTAGCCAAAAAAGAACTCATGGTTACATTGGTAGCAGTATTAACAACGGGTGGCGATAATTCAAATATCTCTTCGTCCTTCTCTTCATCACCAGAACAAGATCCAAATGACATCAATCCTACTGCATAAATAATAAGTAGTCCTATGGTTCTCAAGCTATCAATTTTCTTCATCTCTCTCATATCTTGTTGTTTAACCTTATTTGAATTGATTGGAGGTAAAACATCAAATGCCTCCTGTCAATTCATTCTTGACAGACTTGAATTCAACTCTGAACTAGTCTGTCAAGAACAATCTTCTTCTAAATATTAATCCTCGTGAATTGTAATATTGTCAACGTAAAAACTTGCTTCTGCACCACTCTGAAATGCCACTCTTGGAAAATCACTTCCTGTAGCTGTAATAACATCTGTCAAGTCAAATTCCAAGTTCACCCATTCACCAGCTACGACATCTTGATAATACGCTACATCTAAATCAGAAGCTACATTCAATTTTAACTGACCATCTGCTTCAAAATACACATCCACTGTCAACCTTTTAGTCTCGGGAGTTAGCAATGCACTCACCACTTCATTGACAGCTGCTGCTTGCCATCCGCCAGTTTGGGTCATCTTCATTACTTTGCTTGAGGAATTACTAGCACTAGATGCTGGGTTATCCGCTACTGCCACTTCTTGACCCCACTGATTCCAATCTCCAATTTCACCATCTTCAAAGTCAGCCTTATATACTCCACTTGATGTAGCTACTACATCTAAGCCATAGTATTTGATATTGTCAAGGTAAAAACTTGCTCCTGTACCACTTTGGAATGCTATTCTTGGATAAGAACCGCCTGACACTATTTCGCCTTCTAAATTAAACTCTAAAGTCACCCAAGATCCAGCAGTTACATTTTGATAATACGCTACATCTAAATCATTGTCAATATTCATTTTCAACGACTCATCTTGCTCAAAATACACATCAACTGTAACCTTGATTGCTTTATCATTTAGAATGCTTGCATCAACCTCGTTCACTGCTGCAGTTTCCCATCCACCCGTCTGGGTCATTTTCAATACTTTACTTGATGAGTTTACTGCATCACTTGCAGGGTTGTCTGCGACCGTCACGTCTTGACCCCACTGATTCCAGTTACCAATTTCTCCATTTTCAAAATCTCCAAGATCTACAAAAGGATCTTCACCTCCAATTGGTGGTAAATCTTGATCTCTTTGACCTATCATTACATCCATAGATGCTGAATCAAGTCCTGCATCACTCCCGATATAGAGTGTAACATTGTAAGTCCCTTCTTCAGCATAATACACGGTATCATTTTCCATGATATCATTATCTCTTGTGATAGATGCATCTGCCTTTAACCTCCAAGAAGCCATATAATCTCCCTTATTTTCAGAAGATACTTCCAACACTATATAGTTGGGGTTGGTAGTAGAAGGGATTGCAGTAAAAGAAGCTACTGGTGCTGGACCCACTGATCCTCCGTCTTCCTCCTCGCAAGAAGCTCCAATTGCTATCACCATTAGTGATAAAAACATTAGTCTAAGTGTTTTCATAATCGTTTTGCTTTATTAATCATTCGTTTTAAAATCAAATAGCTCCGTCTTGTCATCATTGTTGACAACTATAATTCTGCTGTTGTGCGGAGACTTCACAACAGCCATATCCTTAGCGTCACCTAAGGTTTTAAATCCAGATTGTTGGAACAATATATTCTTAAATCCACTTTTGCCATCGCCTGTTAATAACATGCCATAACTCCCGTCATTTCTTTTCGTTTCAACTTCCGATGAATACAAATTACCTACTAGTAGTATATCCTTAATTCCATCTTGATTAAAATCCTGTAATACGGTTTGATTGATTGAAGATATTTGGGCCATCTCTGGCAACTCTATTATCTCAAACCCACCACTCACTTTTTCTAAATAAACACTCGCAAAAGATTTAACTGCAACATTTAGTTGTGCATTTTCTAATCCTTTGGAGGTATAGACTTCTGAAGTTGTCGCTGATGCGAAACTGTTGTAATCCTTAAATTTATTTTTAATCGTTGGGATCTGTTGAGATGAGCACGAACGCCCTCTTACAGGATATTTCTCCCCATCGTTTTGATAGCTAAGGACAATATCTTGCTTCCCATTGTTATCAAAATCATTAATATGAAGATCAAAAGTACCATCCTCTTTTGCTTGATATTTATAGTTTTTACCCAGGTTTCCGACAACCACATCCAAATCGCCATCATTGTCCATATCAGTACTGCTGATAGAATACCACCAACCATGTGATTGATCCAAACCATATTCACTTGTCTTATTAACGAATTGACCTCCATCATTAATCAAAATTGTAATTGGCATCCATTCTCCTACCAAGATGATATCAATTAATTCATCATCATTGACATCCAACCATTCTAAATCTGTCACCATTCCGACCGCATTTAGCTCCTCTGATACTAGTGCAGTGACATCTGTAAACAAGGCCTGATCAGAATTACTATCATTTCTCAACAGTGTAGTTTTAGTCGCTTGACCATAAGCCCGTGGCACCATACGCCCTCCCACCAATAAATCTAAATCACCATCATTATCATAATCATAAGGCTTCACTCTTGAGCCTGAAACCATAACCTGTGGCAATGCATTCTCTTCTCTTACAAGATTACCCAAACCATCATTGATATAGATTCTATCTAGATAATTGGCACTACCCACTTCAAATTCATTTCCTCCACTCACCACATACAGGTCTTGATAACCATCACCATTGGCATCAAAAAACAAGGCGCCTACATCTTCAAATTTGGCATCCTTATCAAAATCCAAAATTTGACTTTCAAGAAATCCCTCATCTTGCGTCTGGAAGAATAAGGTAGCATTTTCACCTGTTGCCCCGCCGATAAACACATCCTCAAAACCATCCATATTCACATCTCCCACGGCTAATGCCGGTCCATATTTCGAAGTAGCATGAGGCAACAAAACCTCAAACTCAAAATCATTAAACTCATTCTCTCCATGCGTATGACCGAGAGCATCAGATTTAGTAAACAATCTATTTTGATCTTTAGCCACCGACTTGATTTGTCGAGCATCACTAATTGACAACTCTAAAACTTGATCCACTGCTACATTCTTCAATATTTGAGTAAACCCATTTGGCCATGAAACCTTTACTTCACTAATAACGGTATTATCCCCGACACCAAAGTGAATAATCGGTTCAGAGGCAGATTGAAAACCTCTTGTGTTCACCACTTCGGACAATTGGTAATTGCCCTTGCACATAATTTCAACTTTCGATCCTATTCCGGTAGAGTTTGACTTACCTCCATTCAATATGATTCTCAAAAAATGATTACCCTGTGTTTTATTCTCATAAATAGAAACAGGGTCATCTATATTATTCACGACCAAATCAACATCCCCATCATTGTCCAAATCACCATAAGCAGAACCGTTTGAATAACCGTCAAATGCCAATCCAGAAGCCTCCGAAACATCATTGAAACTCAATTCTCCTCCGTTGAGGTACGCATAGTTCTTGATTCTAACACTTGGCATAGCCAAAGTTTTATCTAGGTTGGATGATTTGTTCCCTTCGCTATCAAAGTAGTCTTTCTCTTTAAATTGATTAAAATAATCCTTGTTGTTGATGTCTCTTCGAGAACCATTTGTCACATGAAGATCTTTTTTACCATCGTTATCAAAGTCAAAAAACAATGGTGACCAACTCCAATCTGTTAGGGCTGTACCCGTAATTCTTGACACATCACCAAATACTGGCAACCCATCATTTCGGATACCCTGATTAAGCTGAAACGCATTCTCCATATACTGAAGTTGTATCCCAAGGTCCTTCATTTGCTGGGCAATTTCCGGGTTCATACTTCCCATATTGGCTTTGGATCTAAAATTATCCGCTGGTGTCATATCAACTTGAAAAAAATCCATAAGACCATCATTATTAAAATCTACTGCATCAGCCCCCATTCCATAAAACGCAGTGTGCTTGGTAGATTCCTTCACCTTATCGGTAAAAGTCCCATCGCCGTTATTGAAGTAAAAAAAGTCACTCGCAGCAAAGTCATTTGACACGTAAATATCTTGTAAACCATCTTGATTGAAATCACTGATTGTAGCGCTCAACGATAGACCAAAATTCAATAATTTGGACTCTTCTGTCACATCACTAAATACACCGCCCTCATTTCGATACAAATGATCGCTATCTATATGCTTAGGATTTTTTTGATTCTGTGAATAAACAAAATAAGGGGAATCAAATTTCAGAAAAGGGTAATTCACAACATAGAGGTCTAAATCTCCATCATTATCGTAATCAAAAAAACTACCTTGCGTACTCTGACCTAAATCAGCGACCCCATATTGCACCGCACTTTCAGTGAATGTCAGGTCCCTATTGTTAATATATAATTGATTTTTTGTGGTCTCCCATTTTCCAGACACAGACACATAGATGTCTTGCCACCCATCTCCGTTGACATCCGCAAACGTGACACCTGTATACCATCGAGTATCTCCTGATACACCCGCTGATAATGTTATATCTTCAAAAACCATATCCCCTTTGTTGAGGTATAGTTTGTTGGCTACCATGTTGCCAGTCAAATAAATATCCTGAAGGCCGTCGTTGTTGATATCTCCTATTGCGACTCCTCCTCCCATGTAGATATATGGGTAGGTAAAATAATTCACCTCTTCGTTTTCGTTTAGTGTGTTTGCAAACATTGCATTACTTTGATTAGGATTGAGAAGTTGAAAACCCGACTGGATTGATATAGAATCTAGATCATCTTTTTGATCACATGCACTGATTGTCGCAAGTGTAAATAGGATCGATATAATTATTCTAACTCTCAATTTTCTTTCTCTAATATTCCTTTGGGGTAAGAAATGCGCCCGACAGCATGTTCATCGGGCCACAAAATCTATTTACTAATTAAACTATATTATTTATTCTGTACATGTTGAAAAGTAGAGCCTGATCAGTTTATAGCCAACCAGGCTCAGATCCCTACTAAAACATTAATATCCTGGATTCTGATCCGTTTCAGAAATACTGGAATTTGCATTGATCTCTCTATTTGGAATTGGGAATATTTCATTTTTCCCTGTTTGATATCCAAATTCTGAAAGCTCTTCATCAGCTAATCCCCATCTTACTAAATCAGAAAACCTAACTTGCTCTCCTGCCAGTTCAACTCTACGCTCATGAACAATGGCTTCAAATATTTCTTGCTCGTTGCCTACTGGATAAGTAGCATCCATAGCCACAGTACCATAATTTGACATTCCTACTCTGTCTCTTACTTGGTTCAGTAAATCAATCGCATCAGTCGAATTACCTAATTCGTTCTCCGCTTCAGCTTGCATCAACAACACATCTGCATATCTAATGACTCTTGTATTAATACCAGAAGCCATATTTTCGCTAGACTGCTTGTAGTAATTTTGATATTTTCTCCAAGCAGCATTTGCAGGTACTGATGTTGGCAATGCCACTGTCTCAGTTCCGTTATTAAACAAATCACCATTCACATAAAACGTATCATCAAACCTCGAATCACCGACCTCAAACTCTGCTAATAAATCATCGGCTGGATAAGAATTAAACCAATCGTTCCATCCCATATCTTGTCCACGGAAAGTGTATTCATGTAACCCAGTACCGGTACCTACACCATTCCAATCAGTCGTATTACCAAAGGCCAACGTGTAGTTCACTTCGAATAATGATTCAGAATTAAATTCAGTCTCCTCCAAAAAGTTATCAATGAAGTTTGTCGTCAAAGTATACCCTGTTACATTTTCAAAAGCAGCTACTGCATTAGCATATTCTCCCATGTATAAATGGGATTTTCCCATCAAGGCATAAGCCGCTCCTATACTAGGTCTACCACCTTCAGTATTTGCCTGACTAGACAATCCAGCTGCTGCATCAGTCAAGTCTAATATAATCTGTGCATACACTTCATCTCTAGTAGATCGAGGCTGTCCCTCACCAGTAGGCTCAATATATAATGGAACACCACCAAAACGCTCTACCAATAAAGAGTAATAGAAAGCTCTCATGAATTTTGCCTCTGCTACTGATTTTTCAATCATTTCTTCAGATACGTTTTCGAAATTCGCTTCGTTTTGAATAACGAAATTTGCCTTATTGACACCTCTAAAACAATTGTCCCAAAATTGAAAAACATATCCATCATCAGCTGTGAAAGAGAAGTTCAAATAAACAAGCTTATTTGCTTCATGATCTGGAGTTGCATTTACTTCATGTGCCATATTATCAAACATATAATAGATCACACGGGTATATAAAGCCTCTGTCTGTAGATTGGCATAAATTGCATCTACTGCTGCTTGTAATTGTTCTGGTTTTTTGAAGAATGTATCATCCGTCAAATCATTTGGATTACTCAATTCCAAATTATCATCACTACATGCTGCCATCACAAAAAAGCAGATAAAAAGCATGGATAAATATTTATATATTTTCATCTCTATCTTATTTAAAAGTTAATTTGAACACCACCAATAAAAGACTTGGCAACAGGATAGTTACCTCTATCTATTCCAACTTCGTTGGTTCCTCCACCAGAAGTAGATGCAGTACCTACTTCAGGATCTAAACCACTGTAGTCTGTCAATGTCCATAAGTTCTGTGCACTTACATAAAATCTTACTTTAGAAAGACCTGCTACCATGAAGTTGTTCGGTAGAGAATATCCTAATGTTACATTTTTTAATCTCATGTATGATCCATCTTCTACAAAACGATCTGAAGAAACCAAATTCTGAGCATCACCTGTTATCCTTGGAATATCAGTTGCGGTATTTTCTGGCGTCCAAGCATCCAATACTCTTGGACTAGCATTGAAAAACCTTGGTGCTCCTTCTAAGTCCCAAATGGAAGTGTTATATATTTCGTTCCCTTGCATACCCGTGATGAACAAACTAGCGTCAAAACCTAAGTAACTCGCATTCAAAGAAACACCGTAAGTCATATCCGGAATAGGATTTCCAATAACCACCTTATCATTCAAATCCACAACTCCATCAGGAACTCCATCAGGTCCAGAAATATCTTTGTATTTGATATCGCCAGGCATAGTCGCACCACCTAAAGTAGACTGATCTGCTGAAGTACTAATTTGCGCTTCAGATTGAAAAATGCCATCCGTTACCCATCCATAAAAATGGTTTAAAGATTCTCCTTCAACAGTTCTCAATAAATTCGAATTTTCAAAACTACCTCCTGTTAGCTCATTATTATCACCACCTAATGATTGCACCAAACTAGTAGTTGTACTCAAATTAAAGTTTGCTGACCATTGAAAATCACCTTCACTATCATTAAACCCCAAATTAAATTCAAACCCATTCGATTGAACAGAACCAACGTTCCTTGCTCCAAAACCATTGTGACCACCTAATGATGACGGTAACTCTACGTACACCAATAAATCATTACTAACATTGTCATAATACTCTGCTGATAAAGTTATTTGATCATTCAATAACCCTAAGTCAATACCTATATTATTCATAGTAGTTGTTTCCCACTTCAAATCTGGATTTGCAACATTACCTGCTGTTGCTCCCTGTGAGTCATACACTGATCCATCCGCACGAACAAAACTTGAAATATAAGAAGAAGAGTTAATCGAACTTGAATACAAATAATCTCCAATATTGTCATTACCAACTGTACCATGACTACCTCTCAATTTCAAATTAGTGATAATGCCACTTGGGAAGAAATCTTCTTCTGAAACTACCCAACCTGCCGCTACTGAATAGAAAGGAGCCCATCTATTGTTAGATCCAAATCTTGTAGATGCATCTTGTCTATAAGAACCAGCCAAAATATACTTTTGCTTATAGTTGTAATTCGCTCTAGCCAAATACCCTTTTCTTGAATATTCATTTGTAAAAGAACCTGAACTCGTAACACTGTTCGTCAAATTTTGCAATTCATCTGTGACAGCATTCGTCGTTGTAACACCTCCATTTTCATTTTGAGTTGCAACGTTTTCAGCTAATAACAATACATCGATATTATGAGCACCAAAGCTCTTTGCATAATTGATTGTACCAAACGTCGTAGTTTGTAAATGCGTACCAAAAGATTTTCGGATGACAGCCTGATTTACAGCTACAGGATCTCCAGAAAAAGAAGGAGTGAAATATGAGTTATCATAATTATAATAATCAAGACCTACTTGACCTTTGATTTTCAAACCATCAATTATCTCCAATTCACCATACATGTTACCTAGTAGATTAATTCTGTTTTCAGAATTGCTAGGTAGCGCTAATATTCTTACTGGGTTCTCAGCATCTTGAATATCCAATGCCTTATTAGTACCCTGGTATCCACCAATATTCTCATCATTATAGACACCAAAATAAGGCGGCATTTTGATCGCATGCTCTAATACTGTTCTACCTCCTCCATTAGATTCAGGCAATTTTTCAGTTAATGACGTAGATAACGTTTCGCCAAACTTGAATTTCCCTAATTGGAAATTACTATTCGCTCTGAATGTAAAACGGTCAACACCTGTATTGATCACAACACCTTCTTGACTGATATAGCCAGCACCTATTCTGAAATCTGAATTCTCGCCACCGCCTGAAACAGACAAATTGTGACTTTGCATGATTCCCTCTTGGAAAATCTGATCTTGCCAGTTAGTGTCATTATCTACCAAATCCGCATAAGCAGGATCTGTGATTCTTGGGATATCGTACCCCCAATTGTCCTTAGCATGTCGCAAGTACTGCTCTTTGTTCATCACATCATAAGTGTTCGCAACTTGCTGAACTCCAACATATGAATCCAATTGAATTTTTGTTTCACCACTAGTACCATTTTTGGTTACAATCATCACAACTCCATTTGATCCCTTGGCTCCAAAAATAGCCGTGGTAGAAGCGTCCTTCAAGACTGTCATAGAAGCAATGTCATTTGGGTTAACATCACCCATACCCGACACGATTACTCCATCCACCACAATCAAAGGATTGTTACTACCAGTAGTTCCTAATCCTCTAATTCTAATCACTGGATCCGTTCCGGGAGAACCTGTGTTCATTACCATCACACCTGGTGCTCTACCTTGCAAAGCTTGATCTGCTGTAAAAACTGGCACTTCAGTAATTGCTTTAGCATCTACCGTCGCAATAGCACCCGTCACAGTTGCTCTCTCTTGCGTACCATATCCTACCACCACTACTTCTTCCAAAGCTTTGATATCAAGCTCCAATCCTACATCTATTGTGGATCTACCACTGATTATTGCCTCTTGAGCTAAATAACCAATATAACTAAACACTAGTGTTTCTGCTTCGTCAACCACAATTGTATAGTTACCCTCCAAATCTGTAACTGTACCGTTGGTACTTCCTTTTACCAAGATATTAACCCCTGGTATCCCTGATCCATCTGTAGCGTCTGTCACTCTTCCTTTAACCGTCACGTCTGTTTGTTCTTTATCGTTTGCATTAGCTGTGTTAGCTATCGCACCCATCATAAAGACTACTAGTAGACATTGTGTCAAAACAATCGACAACACCGAACATTTCTCTCTGAATGCTTTCAGTATTCGTTTTTTCATAATAGTTTGCTTTTAATTAATTAATTATTCGTTGATTTCATTGAGCGTCACCTCTTTGATCTCATATTGGGGCTGGTTATTTTGCTTTAATAACCAGCCTTTTTTTAGTTAATCTTTATTTTCCGAGAAACAACTTCCGTTGTTTCGGCATTCGCAACTCCTTCAAAACCTGGTTGTTTCCCTCCTACACTTATCTCTAAAAATCCTGGCTCTATTACTTTCTGACCATCTTGTGTGATCACTGCATATTGTTCAGATGTGATCTCAAAACTCATTTGTCTTGATTCTCCTACCCCTAGTTTCACTCTCTGAAAACCTACCAAAGATCTAATTGGTGTCTCTTTATTGGTTGCTCTATTTGAAACATACAACTGCACCACTTCATCCCCAGATCTTTTACCACTGTTAGAAACATTCACTGTGACATTGATATTATCTCCCGCTTTAGTATCACCAATTTCTAAATCTGAATAGGCAAACGAAGTGTAACTCAAACCATGTCCAAATGGGAACAAAGGCGCTCCTTCATAATACTTATAAGTCCTATTGGTCATGTCATATGTTTTAAAACCTGGCAACTCATCCACAGAATCATAGAATGTCACTGGCAATCTTCCACCAGGGTTATAGTCTCCAAACAACACATCTGCAATGGCTTCACCACCAAACTCTCCAGGATACCATGCTTCCAAAATTGCATCCGCTTTTTCTGAAGCAAAATTGACTGCCAACGCACTACCATTCATCAAGACAACTACTGTTGGCTTGCCCGTCGCAATTACATTTTTCAATAGTTCTCTTTGTGACCGGGGTAGTTGGATATCAGATCTATCACCAGAATCAAACCCTTCTAATACAACCGGCATTTCCTCTCCTTCGATATCTGGAGAAAGTCCAAGGCACAACACCACAACATCAGACTGATTCACCGCTTCTAATGCTGGTGTCATCAAATCTTCTCCCAATTTTGCCCAAAGCAATTGTACTTGTGGATCCGCATGGAAATTGTAATAATCAATTCTGATATTGTTCGCCTCTCCAGCTTTCAACTCCGTATCGAAATAATTCATTAGCGGCTGATGATCATCTTTGAAATCAATCAAAAGCGAATCGTTCAAATAGACTTTACCTACGTTACATGCTCTCAAACCTACTCTGTATTTAGCAGTCTTATCTACTACAACTTGGCCTGTCCATCTAACTGTGAAAGTATCTGTTGACATTTCTTTTAATGGACGATCCATCCAAACGAAATCCACCTGTGTATCATTTCTGATGATCTCAGGTTGACCTGACCAATTTTCATTTCTAAAGTATTCTCCTTTTAACCCTTCACTCGTTCCATTCTTAAGATTTCCAGATGGAATTGGTGTAAGCAATGGCCATCCTTCTGCAATGTCCGAACCTTTTGCATACAACACTTTCGTATTTGGCAGTTTCGATTGAATGGCTGTTAACGGTGTGATTTTGTTTTTAGGTGTTCCGTGATAGTTACCCAGCAAGGCTTGTTTTGAATGCGCATTAGGACCGATTACTGCGATAGTTTTCAAATCCTTGCTCAACGGCAAAATATCTCCTTCATTCTTCAACAACACCATTGACTCCAATGCCGATTGCTTCGACAGTTTGTAATGCTTCTCACTTGCTACAACTTCGTAGGGAATTTTAGACCAAGGCACAAGCGCCTCATCATCAAACATCCCTAGCTTAAATCGTGCATCAAACAATCTAGTCAAGGCCAAATCAATTTCCTTTTCATCAATAATCTGTGACAATACTGCTTCATTCAAACTTGGGTCATACGCATTACCACAGTTCAAATCAGTACCTGTTTTCACAGCCAAAGCAGATGCCTCTGATGCGTTTTCAGATACACCATGTCTACCTGGTACGTAGAAATCATTGATCGCCCAACAGTCTGAAACTACATAACCATCAAATCCCCATCTATTTCTCAATATATCGGTAAGCAATAAATTACTACCACAACAAGCTTCGTCTCTGTATCTATTATAGGCACACATCACAGACTGTACATTCGCCTCCTTGATTGCAGCTGCGAATGCAGGAAGGTATGTTTCTTCCAAATCTCTATCTGAAGTTTGATAATTGTCTTCATGTCTACTTCTCTCAGGTCCACTGTGCACAGCGAAATGCTTTGCGGTAGCCACGACTTTCAAATATTTAGGATCATTTCCCTGCAAACCTTTGATGAAGTTGACTCCCATTCTTCCTGTCAAATAAGGGTCTTCACCATATGTCTCTTGCCCTCTACCCCATCTTGGGTCTCTGAAAATATTGATATTTGGTGTCCAAAATGTTAGACCTTGATAAATACCTCTTTTGTTTTCGCTGATAAATTTGTGATGCTTGGCTCTAGCCTCATCTGATATAGCAGTGGCTACATCAAACATCAAATCTTTATCCCAAGTAGCACCCATGCCAATTGCTTGAGGAAATACGGTTGCTTCCCCAGCTCTCCCCACTCCATGAAGACATTCGTTCCACCAATTATATCTCGGCACACCTAACCTTGGAATCGCAGGTGCATCATATCTCATTTGCGAAACTTTCTCACTAAGAGACATTTCATTGATGAGGCTAGCTACCCGAGTGACCCGGTCCAATGATGGATTTTGAAAATCATACTCGTCCTTCTCAACATTGGAACAAGATGTCCAAATCGCACCTACTAGTAAAAGGATTAAAACACTATTTATTTTAGTCTTCATATGTTCTATTAATAATCTATTGTAGTCTGAATTATAAAAATGAAAGGATCATAAACAATAGTCCAACCAGCAAAACAATCAATGTGCCCTCCAATAAATATTCTTTGGTTTTTGAACTGTACTTACTCATAATCACTTGGCATTTTTCACAATAACTGTGTTTGCAAGTAATCTATTATTCCAAACAGCTCTTGTATCAAATCTTGCATAAAACATCAATATTGTTGCATTCACGCAGTATTCCGCATGGTGTGCAACATCTGTATCATTTCATGCGACATGATTATTATAGTAATGGAGTAGTTCGTCAGGTATTCTTAAAAGAATGAGAATGTTTTTGTAAAACATGAAAGATTCAATGGCACTTACACGCCAAGTATGATAACATCATCAATCATGTAGCATGAAACATCAGCAATACATAGGGTAAAATGATGACACTAAATACGAATTGAAACTTGGCTTAGTGAATATTGGTAGGAAGAGTATTAAAAAACTCTTTAAAACATTTAGTAAAATAAGAAGGAGATGAAAACCCAACCATGTAACTGACCTCAGAAATGTTACGATTTCCATTTTCAATGATTTTCTTGGCTTGCTCTAACCTTACATTCCTAATAAATTCATTGGCCGTCCTGCCTGTCAGGCTTTTTACTTTACGGTAAAGTTGACTCCTACTTAAGCTCAGTTCATCGGCTAAGAGTTCAACGCTCAGATTGGCTTGCGAAATATTTTGGTTCACATAATTCAGTAATGACTCCAAAAACGCTTTGTCAGAAGAATTCGCATTTTGTCCTTCCTCTGAATCACTAATTCCTTTAAAATACTTGTTGAAAATAATCTCTCTACTATCAATCAACTGTTTCAATTTGCCTTTGAGTACACGCATATCAAATGGCTTATTGAGATATGCATCTGCTCCTTTTTGAATCCCTTCTAATTGATCCTCTACCGCACTCCGAGCCGTGAGCATCAAAACAGGAATGTGACTAGTCTTAATATCAGATTTTAAATACTGACACAACTCCATCCCATTCATCTCTGGCATCACAACATCCGTGATGATGACATCCGGAATTTCCTCTAGAGCCATTTCTAGTCCCTCTTTCCCGTTTTTGGCCTGAATAATCTTATAGAATTTAGATAATTCGGCAACCAAATAATTTCTTAGTTCAATATTGTCCTCTACCACCAAAGCTTTCTTGCCGCTCAACTTTTCATTTGTCTCATCTTCGGTATGGACAATCGTTGAGAATTCTTCCTCTATCTCAAATTGCTCGTTAGGCTTCACCATTTGCAACTCAGAATAATGGTCATTGCCCATTCTGAAATATAATTTGAAGATCGTCCCCTCACCTTCTTTACTTTCGACAACTACATCTCCTTTATTAAGTGACACAAAATCCTTCACCACTTCTAACCCGATACCCGTACCACCGTAATACTCTTTGTTCTTTTTATCAACTTGATAAAATCTTTCGAAGATGCGAGCCAATTGATTTTCATTCAACCCAGGGCCAGTATCAGAAATTCTAATTTCAAAAGCCTCGGATTTTTCTAAATCAGTTTCGAATAAGTGAGACGATTGTTTGACTTCCAGCGCTACTTTCCCAAGGTCCCTTGTCACTTTAAAAGCATTTGACAATAAGTTGAAAACTATCTTTTCCAACATACCCTTGTCAATCCAGGTTTCACCTTTGATTTCGTGGTTAGAAACGGACAGCTCTATATTGTGGAGCTTGGCTTCTTCTTTAAAATAAGATCCAATTGAACCTACAAATTCTCCAAGGTTCAACTTCTCTGCTCTAACCGGAAGTTTTTTCACCTTCAGCTTTCTGAAATCCATCAACTCATCAACCAACCTTTTTAGCCTGCTAGAGTTTTTAAGCATTACATTATGCTTTGCCCTTACCGTCTCGGGTAAATTCAAACTTGGATCATTCAATATATCTTGTAGTGGATTCAAGATCAATGTCAGCGGCGTACGAAACTCATGAGAGATATTGGTAAAAAACTGTAGCTTCTTATCATTTAGCTCTTCTTCATTCCTCCTCTTATCTACCTCCGTCTGTACTAGTAGCTTATTCTTAGCTCTGTCACGAACAATTTTAATCAACACGAAAAGAACCGTTAGAAACAAGAAAATGTAAATAGTTAAGGCAGACTTAGCTCGCCACCAAGGCGGCAAAACATTAATAATCAAAGCCCTATATTTTTCATTCCAAACCCCATCGTTATTGGATGCTTTCACTTTGAAAATATATTTCCCTTCTTTCAAACTTGTATAAGTAGCAGATCGTGTATTGCCTACATAATTCCAATCAGACTCCAGCCCTTCTAAATAAAATGCATACTCATTATCTTCTGGTCTGGTATAGTTCAAAGCAGCAAAATCAATAGTAAAAACTGATTGCTCATGATTCAAACTAATCTCCTTCGTCTCTGAAATAGAGGTGTTTAATATTCCTTGTCCATCATTTGGCTGTATTGACCTATTGAATAATTTAAAATCAATCAGAAATATTTCGGGTAAGATATGATTGGTTATGATCTCAGATGGGTGGAAATAATCGATTCCTTGGAAATCACCAAAGTAGATAACTCCTTGTTCATTCTTATAGACTGCATTGTAATTAAAATCATTTGACAACAATCCATCTAAAACAGAAAAATAGGTTGCTTCTGTCGATTTTGGGTCAAACTTGCTAATTCCTGATTTCCCTGACAACCATAGATTTCCATTATCATCTTCAATTATTCCACAAACTGTTTCATGCATGAGGCCATTTTGGTTGTTGTACCAAATAAACAAATCAGCGCTAGTATCATATTTACACAACCCACCACCATCTGTTCCAATCCAAATATTTCCATATTGATCTTCAACAAGAGATAATACATGATTGATACTTGTATGGTCTTTGAAATCCGCAGACATCCTTTCTCTAAAAGACTCAATAGAAATCACCTCGCCCTTATCAAATGATATTTTATATAAACCCCTCGTGGAGCCGATCCACACATTATCATTACGGTCCACTAAGACCTTTCTAACATCACTTGTGTTGACACCTAATTGACGCAACATTTCTACTCCGTGCGTATTAAATTGTTTGGATCGTTTATCATAAGATTGAAGGCCATTACTAAAAGTAGCCAGCCAAATGATTCCTCTTGAATCTTCATCAATATTCATGATTCTATTAGAGCTTAATTCACCCTCTGTATTCGATGTATTAAAATTCACGAACTGATGAGACCCGTTTTTGAGATAATACAATCCTCCATCCCAACTTCCCGCCCACACATTAGATTCACTATCAAAAAATACACATTGAACAGCCATATTATCAAGACCACTAATTCTTGCATTTGGCACACCCAAGTGCTCAAAATCACCATTAATCGGATTATATATATCTATACCTCCCCCGTCCATTCCAATCCACATTTTACCATCAGGAGAGTTCACTATACTGGTCACCGAACCTACTTGTAAAGAATTAAAGTTATTTACACTGCTCTTCAAGGACTGAAACTTGTTGAAGAGTGGGTCATAAAGCCCAATGCCTTTGTCATAATATCCCAACCATATCCTATCATCTCTATCCCTGTACAAAGTCCAAATAGAGTTTGACTGAATATTATCACCGTTGTATTTACTATAGAAGTATTTAGAGATAATACTACCAGACATATCCAATTGATACAATCCTTCGTTCTCCGTCCCTACAAGGATATGTCCCTCTTTGGTTTCAACCATTGAGAGAATCCTCTTATTGGTAACGGGGTGTTTAGATATTTTCCAATTCCCAGAAAATTTATCTCTAGTAGCTTTAATTACACCACCTTGACGAGTCCCAATCCAATAGTCCCCATTTGAATCAGAGATAATAGTAGTACTTGACAGAGAAATGATAGAGGATATATTCTCGTCTAAAAAAATGGTGTGTTCGAGCTTACTACTAGCTTCATTTAATTCAAGTAAACCATGTGTCGTTGCAAAAAGCAACTGTCCTTCTTTAGAATTTGTGATTTGCCAAGCAATCAAAGCCTCATCACTAACTGGTGCGTCAAAAACAACATTACTGATAATTTCAGTATTTGTGTCATATTTTAACACCCCGAGCTGACCTGTACTAAAGTATATACCTCCTTTTTGACTCTCCCCAATGGACATTACAGCGAGATTTTCAACAGCACTTACATAAGGTATATCAATACGTATAAACTGATCCAGTCTACTGTCATAAGTGCAAACACCATTATCAGTAGCCACCCAAAGCTTATCTTCTCCATCTACCAAGATTTGATAGACTCCGTTACTAGTGATAGAGGTCGAGTCCTCCCAGTTGTAGGTATAGGACTTGTAATTAACGCCATCAAAGCGATAGAGCCCAGCTCCAAACGTACTAATCCAAACAAAACCCTTTCCGTCCTGAGTGATGGAAGTTACCGCTCGTTTGGTAACCCCTTCTTTAATACTATTGAATATATAATCTTCTGTATGCTGTTGTCCTTTTGTACCAAGGCTACAAATGATCAATATCCCTGCAATAATCTTTCCTAAATGCTTGCTCATAATTATGACGATATAATGTAGCACATTTCATCAAATATAATATATGTTGCAATAGAACCTGTTTTCAACGACTATTTTATCACAGAACATGCATTCTATATAAGGAATGTTGCAATTGTATACACACCACTACCTAATCATAGGACCTAGGACACTCCGTCTAACCTACGATCAGTGGAAAAAACCCCTATCAAGTATTGTTGTAACTATCTAAGGCTTACTTGGGGGAAATAATAGGCTCTGGACGCTGAGGAATTTCTCACATGCGTTCGAAAGAACCAGGGTATCAATCACATTGCAAATGCTCTGGAAAATTGACACACTTTACAAACGTGCTACAGAAGCTCTACACATCAACCCCAGTGGGGGTCATGGCGACCAACACCACTCCATGGCAACATAAAAACACTTCATACCAAATATAATACTGTCATGGGTGTTAAAATTGCTCCATGCCAAATAAAATACTGTCATGGTAACATTTAACCCTGTCATGGCTGCCATGGTAGTCATTTAATCGCCATGGCAACTTAATGAACCCTTAAATAACGTACTGATTGCAACGTCCGCTACGACCACACAACTCAAAAACAACTCTGCAATACACTAAGGCCAACATGCCCTGCTTCATCACAAGACATAAGATCGCTCCGCTTAACCTACAACCACTAGGATCTATCTTGCGCAGATTTGCAATCCGTGATCACTTATTATAGCATTTGTAATACGGCTTTTGTTTAGTCAACTGATTGGCAATATATCGCATTGCAAATGCACACAGGAAATCGACACATTTTGCAAAAGTAGGCCAGCTCTACTTATGCCCACATGAATATTGAAAAGTCTAATAAGTTAATTCAACATGCTCAATAGCATTTGGCCAGGTAGTCCGGCATAGTTTCTTGCAATACAATACACATAGTGTTCGGGCTCAAAGACCAAGTCTTCTTCTACGGGGTTGTTATGAATGCACTTTAATCGTTGGTCAGTCATTTCAAGAATACTTAGATGAGTATTACTACAGGTTTAACAGACATAAAGCAAAGGAATCTATATGCAATAACCTCTTAGATAGAATGTTTAATCATCAGCCTGTCAAATACAAATTATTTTTTATTCAATAATACTTATATGGGCGATTATATAATCTTATAAATCTTCCGAAATAAGGCTTAAAAGATTGGATCAGGCATCTACATTGAAAACAGCCATCACTCCTTTAGTCCAAAAAATTCTCTCAAATCACGAAATCTGTTCACATAATGAATGTCCGGCTGCCAATGGTATTCACTCTTATAGACGTTGTACTTCTTAGGTACACGCAGTAAATTATACGTAGCAAAACTCGTGGATGGTGGACAAACATCATCCTGCAATCCTATTCCCATCCATACAGGGCATTGTATATTCTTAGCCACATTTTTGGAATCGAAATATGTCCAGGTATTCAATATGGTCTGCCAGGTTTGATCTGGGTTCCTTTCAAACCAAGTATCCACCTCTTCCCAATGTGTGATCTCAAAATAATTCTGCATATCGCATAAATAAGGGACATCAGCAATGCATAAGTCAATTCTCACATCCAAAGCAGCTGTCCAAAAACTCAATCCCCCGCCTTGACTTCCTCCCCATACGGCTAACCTGTCCATGTCAACATCATCCCGTGTTGACAAAAAGTCTACGGCTTGCAAACAGTCCAATATAATCCCTCTGTAGTAATAATCATATTCTGACTCCATACCTCTCACCCACATATCGTAACCTCTGGGGCCAGTATTGTCACTTTCACCATGATCCCTTGTATTGAATGAAAAAACAATCATGTCATCGTATTGATCAATAGGCTCCATATTTTCTGTATAACCAGGAACTCTCAGAAGTGTAGGATACTTACCTTTCTTCTTTGGAACTTCCAACCAACCCCTAACCGTCAAATTCTGAAAGCTCT
Organism: Reichenbachiella sp.; assembly: GCA_051531955.1. Lineage (GTDB taxonomy): Bacteria > Bacteroidota > Bacteroidia > Cytophagales > Cyclobacteriaceae > Reichenbachiella. Next base: position 22,674 of record JAOPTS010000117.1, on the reverse strand, counting down.
TCATTTCAACTTTATAGAGATCCGTTTTAGCTGACTTTTCCCTTTGGACAGCTGTTACTTTGTAAGAAGGCTCTATCTGTTTGAGTTCAGCAATAGATGAGTCCCAAAACTTTTGAAAATCATTATTCGCGCTCGTTTCGTATGACATTTGCTCTGGGTCAATCCCAATAACCTGTTGTACATCTTGAATCAGCCCAGTGTTTGATGATACTTTAGCAAATACTCTGTAGAATCCTGGCTCTGGATACAAGAAAATAGGACAGTATCTAGTCAGAGAATCATTGGCCTTCACCGTAGCGGCCAAGGTGCGGTTCATCAAGGGTTTCCACCTATCAGTCGCTATGCTCCACTCAATGGTTACTTTGATATCTTCATTCGTTTGATTGTGTACTTTCAAGATAGACTGAACCATGTTTTTGCCATGGTATATTCCATCCTGATCTTGTACATTGAGACTTATCGAAAAAGGTTTTTCCTGTGCACTTGCTTTAATGGCAAAAACAACCGAAAATCCAATTGTTAAAACCAAGTATAATATCTGTTTCATAATAATGCTATTCTTTATTTTAAACACTTACCAATCAGCATTTTGCAACCAACGAACGAGCAAACCAGACCATCCATTGGTTCCATCATTTTCACGTCCTAGCCCAAAGCCATGATCACCCTTTTCGAACAAATGCATTTCCAATGGAACGTTTTGCGCTCTTAGTACTTCAGCATAAAGTGTGGATTCCTGGATGAAGCATGTCTGATCATCATAGGAGTGTACTAAGAATGCCGGAGGTGTACTCTCGTCAACCCTCTCTAATAATGTGTATTCCTTAATTTCGTTTGCGGTCATGGGTCTATGAAACAAGTCTTGTTCAAGCCATTCCTGATTGGCTTCAGTCATTTCCGTAACACCATATATCAATACCGAAAAATCAGGTTTCGATTCCTGCTTAGGACTTGGCCATACACTCAATACAGTAGCTAAGTGACTACCTGCCGAGAATCCCAACACACCAACTTGGTCAATTTTCAGTTCACTTGATTTTTCTCTAAGTATCTCCATAGCTCGTCTGGCATCCGCAAGTGGCACTTTTTCGGGTTGATCAGAGGAGAGTGGATTAGGCAATCTATATTTCAATACCGCAGCAGTAATCCCATTTTGGGACAATTTCTCAGCGACATCATAGCCTTCATGGTACATAGCCACGACACTGTACCCTCCACCTGGGATTACCAATACTGCCTTACCTGTATGGCCATTTTGGGGACTGTAAAGGATGAGTGAAGGTTCTGTAATATCTTGTACGCAAGTGGTACCCCACACCTCCACTTCTGTCTCAACCAATTCACTTTCTTTGAAATAAGGTTTTTCAAGTCCTTCCCAAAGCGGAATTACCGTTTGAGCAAAGGACTGAAAGACACTAAGCAGACAAAGTCCCGTTAACCAATATTTATTCTTCATATGTTTATTCTACAAATGTTGAAACACTACGCGCTGGCAACATCAATGTATCTGCAAAATTGATTTCTCCCTTGAATGCCAAATTATTCCCCTGTAGGGTAGAAGTCAAATACCATTTAGCAGATAATGCATTGCCGCCCTTGGTCAATTTCATTGGTATCTCAGACTGGCCGTAATTAACGATTACCGTTACCGTTTTCTGATCGCTATTGATATAAGAAGAAGCCATGACACCTCCCAGAGATTGCGCTATTGTCTTATTATCCGACCTACTGACCTCCACACGGCTCATACCAGGACGGACGAAACGAGCATAATTCCCCAAGGCCCAAAGCGTCTTAGAATCATAATAACTCCCATCTTCCTTGTTGTAGTCAATGTATACCAAACCATCTTTATAATCATATGGGCTAACAGCAAGCCACCATTGCCAGGCAGAAGCATTGGCCACCGTCAAATCAGCATGAATGACCCTTGCACAATACAAGGCAGTATTCATCCCAAGGTCTCTGCCATTGCCTTCAATTTCTGAGTTGTTCTCTAACGGACAGTACTCCGTCATCCAGTATTCCAAAGTCGGATCAACCGCCATCCTTTTCATGTCTACATTTTGTCGACTAAAAAGAAAATAGTCATGATCCCAAGTACTGTAATAACTGTGCGCTGCGACTTTATGAGCCACATGATCTAGGGCCCCAACGTAACTAGTGGAACTCGCATTAAAAAATGCATTGATTTGATCACCTCTATAGGGCTTGTCTCCTTTTTGATATAAATATGAAATTTCTGCGGTCTCAGGAAGTTCAATTTTAGAAGACAGACTTTTCTGAATCAATCCATCATTCAATAAACTCGTAATAGTTTGTACTTCATTGTTTGCCCAAGGACTTCCCTCTTGTGATCCATCACTCCAATCCCATTGTGGTTCATTGAATGGGCTAATGTAATTGATACTTACACCCTCATTCAACTCCAAATGTTCAAGGATTGTAGCCAAATAATCAACGTACTTCTCATAATTTGAAGACGCAAGGTTTGTTGAATACCCTCCTCCTGAGTAGGCTTTTCCATTTTTAGTATATTCTACAGGTGGGCTGTTCACAAAGGCGATCAAATCTTCTACTTTATAGCGATTCGCCTCATTTAAAAACCACCTTTGCCCTTCCTGCTTTGACCAATCAAAAGATTCATCATCATTTAGAAAACCTTCAGTCCTTCTCCATTCATCACTAATATTGCTTGATGCTCCTTGTTCTGCACTTCCTGCCCCAATATTGAAGCGCCAAGCAGAAAGCCCAATTCCCTTTGGACTACCAGATGCATCAAGCTCTTTACTAAAAAGTAATTCAGAAATTCCTCTCCTTTTACTTTCTGGCCAGTTTTTCCCAACAAACTGACAACTCCACGCATCAGAAGCGCCGAAATTTCTGATTATTTGACGAACCTCGTTCGTTTGAATATCAAATTGGAGAAATTGAGGCACCACTACCTCCTCTCCATTATCAACACTCTTACACCCAACTACCAATAACAATATCCAAAACGCAACTCTCATCATTCTACTTATTAAAAAGATTTCTTCCTTCCACACCCGAAACAGGCTCTATTGAATACCGAAAAGTATACTTATCTTCAAGCAACCTGTACTCATCATGAGGTCGGTACCCCCAACTGTTGTCTCCTCCAACTCCCATCTGTTTATAGTCGATATTAATCTCTACTAAGTCTTTGATTGAAAGTTCGAAATCATGACTAGGATTGTCTTTTATTTCATCGATAGAATAATGATGGGCTGACATTTCAAGAAGATCACCTTTGATCAAAAAACCAATATTTCTATCATCAAGCAGTGCCATCCATCTCACATCTGTTTTGTTACCGTTTTCTTGAGGAAAAATGTAAGGTGTAAATTCTTCCTTAACCGTGGATTCGTAATAATCAACAAAGTTCCCTGTACTTCTGTCCTGATAGTTCTCTCCAGGCCCTCTTCCATACCAATATATATTCTGATATGAAACCGGCATTTGAAGTTTCATACCATACCTTGGTAACTCAGGCAATTTCGAATTGCCTTTCTTGAAGGACATCGTTACGCCTATTTTACCTGATTGATCCACTTTATATTGAATCTTAAGTGGCGAATCTCCAGTTTTCAAGATGGACTTGGCAATCACGGTGACTGTGCCATCATCTCCAATATCATGGGTAAATTTCCGGACTTCTCTTTCCCAATTGACATATTGCCAATCATTCAATTGCCACTGCATACCATACCCTCTATCATTGTTTGTAGGTATTCTCCAAAAATTAGGCTCCAAATCATCTTTAATCAAGAAATTGCTTTTATAAATATATGACGTCAGATTACCCGTTGTTTTTGAAAAAACTGCTGTAAAATCATCACCAGACACCCATATATCCTCAGAAAGCTCTTTGACTGTAAGGGGACTTTCTGTCCTTTCGATATTAATTTGTTTTTTGATTGGTACTATCGGGTATGCAAACTGTTCCCTAGCCATCACATGTCCAGCAGGGATCAAACCATTGGCATCTTTCTGACTAACTACAATCTCAATAAAATACTCTTGCCCAGGTATTTTGGACATAAAATTTTTATTCAAAGGCACGGTACCCCCTGGTTTGATAGTCTCAGAAATATTTAATTTCCCAGCATCAACTACCTCCCCGTTACTCTTAATACTATAGTCAAAATCAAACTCATCACTGGTTGAGAAGGAAAAATAGTTGGTTACCGAAAATTCACCTTTACTCATATCAATTTCCTTGAATTTGAAATTTTGATAAACATGACGAGCTTCGGTCAAATGAGGCTTTGGTTTTCTATCCGGAAAAACCAATCCATTCAGGCAAAAATCACCATCGCTTGGCACATCTCTGGGCCCAAAATCCCCACCATAGACAAACACAGAGTCTCCATTACCGGTTTGGGACAGCAATCCCTGATCCACCCAATCCCATATAAAACCACCCTGCAGTTGAGGATGAGATTCAATGAGATCCCAATAATCTTTCAAGTTCCCAAGGCTATTACCCATAGCATGCATGTACTCACACATGATATATGGTCGTGCATCTCCAGATGACAGATACTCTTCTATTGTTTCAAAACTGGGATACATGGGTACGACAATATCAGTATAAGATTCTCTAAATGCTTGCTCATATTGTACGGGTCTGGTTATATCTTTTTTCTTTATCCAAGCAGCTGATGCTTCAAAATTAGAACCTGACCCTGCTTCATTTCCCAAAGACCAAATAATAATGGACGGATGATTCTTGTCTCGTTCCACCATTCTTTTGATTCGATTGAGATGTGCATTCTTCCACAATGGATTATTTCCTAAAGTCATGTCAAGACTGTATCCATCGTTGTGCAAAGAGCCCATGGCATGGCTTTCGATGTTGGCTTCATCTACCACATATAGTCCATATTGATCACATAGCTCATACCAATATGGGTCATCCGGGTAATGACTGGTTCTAACTGCATTGATGTTATTCAGTTTCATCAACTGGATGTCTTGATACATGCTTTGCTTGGAGATCACATGCCCAGTATATGGATCATGCTCGTGTCTATTGACTCCCTTGATATAAATTGGCGTACCATTGACACGCAATTGTCCATCTACAATATCAACTGAACGAAAACCAACTTTTGTAGAATAAAAAACTGATTGATCACCTCCCTTTAATTCTAATTCTAATCGATAAAGGTTAGGGATTTCTGCACTCCATGCATTTACATTTTCAATCGTTGTAGAAACATTCAGCAATACATCGTCTATTAATTTTTCTGATGAATAAACTTCCAAGTTGGAATTCAAATCCGTAAGCTTTACCCCTATAGACCTGTTGTCAATTGCACCTAAAAATTTCAAATCAATACTCAATTTCCCATCGACAAATTCATCATCGAGTGTTGCAGTCACAAAGAAGTCATTGAGGTGGGTCGATGGTTCTACATACAAAAACACCTCTCTCTCAATCCCACTTAGACGCCACATATCCTGATCTTCGAGGTAACTACCATCGTTCCATCGATATACTTGTACTGCAATTTGATTTTCCCCTTTTCGCAAAAACTCAGAAACATCAAACTCTACAGGCGTCTTTGACCCCTTTCCAAAACCAACATATTCGCCATTGATCCAACAATAGAATGCTGAGTTGACTCCTCCAAAATGCAATATTGTCTTTTCACCCATCCATGAGTCCGCAACTTCAAAGCTTCTAGAATATGAACCCACAGGGTTAAAATGTTCTTGAATTTTAGGAGGTGTTTTTTCATGAGGGTACTTCACGTTTGTGTATATCGGGATTCCAAACCCCTCCAATTGCCAATCTGCAGGAACCGAGATTTCTTCCCAACTAGATTCATCAAACCCCTCCTCGAAAAAATCCTGTGGCCGCTTACTTGGGTTTTCTACCCATTTAAATTTCCAAGTTCCATTGAGAGACTTTCTGTAATCTGATGTGATTTCATCATTGACTCCAGCTTTTATTTCATCCCTGAACGGGAACAATCTTGCCCGAGGCTCCAATACATTGACCCCAACATTATTTGGGTCTTCAACTTCTTTGAAGGATTGACCTAACGTACCAAAAGATGGTACTAGCAACACCAGGGTTGCTAGTACCGACAAACTAAATTGATTATGCATTTGACTTACTTAATAATTATCATTTTGAGTAATTCTGCCCTCTGAAAGGTCAATCTCTGTCTGTGGAATAGGAAAGACTAAATGTCGAGAAGCGTCAAACAATTCTTTAGCACTATTGCCTGAATCATATGGATCCGTACTAGTGTTGGTATTGTAATTGACAAAATCTTCAATCGCATCTGCCAACTCACCTGTCCGTCGCAAATCATACAACCTATGACCTTCCATCGCCAACTCTTTTCGTCTTTCATCATAGATTGCTTGTAAAAGTGTCGCGCCGGATACATTCACAGGAACCAAACTCACCCGTCCTCTAACTTCGTTCAACGAAGTTCTCGCCATACCTTCCTGCCCGTTGTGATAGGCAGCCTCTGCATGAATTAACAATAAATCGGCATAGCGCATCAGGATATGATTCAAACTTTGACTGGTGTAATCCCCATTTCCATTGGCACCTCTTTCCGAAGCTGGTATAAAATATTTCTTATTAATTCTACCAGACTCGTTTTGAGATACTGCGGCATCATATGAAGGGTATTCGTCGCTCACAAAATCATCATGTCGAATAATCGTACTTGACAACCTTGGATCACCTGCCATAAAATTCTCTAAGTGGCTACTTGGAGTACCAAAACCCCAACCACCATCATTTCGACTCGAAGTGACTTGAGGAATATATGAACCACTGTAATAGATCAGGTCATATACATGCTGAATCTCAAAAATGGACTCTCCACCATTTGGATTATGTATGCTCCAAACATTTTCAAAATCAGCCTCCAAAGTATAATTCATGGCCATTACCTGTTCTGCTATTTCCTGTGCGTCTGACCATTCTTCTTGGAACAAATGTGCCTTAGCCAAAAATGCTAGTGCCGTTCCTCGAGTGGCCCTTCCCAAATCGCTAGAAGCTTGCTCTGATCTCAATGGCAATACATCAGCTGCCTCTGTTAAATCTAATTCAATTTGACTCCAAAGCACATCCAGATCCTCACGTTGTAACACTGCCTCATCTGGAGATAATTGGGACAAAGGCATAGGTACACTTCCAAAATTTTTGACCAATTCGAAATAGGAGTAGGCCCGAAGAAATTTTGCTTCAGCTAAATATATGTCCCTATCATCTTCATCCATTGGTGTGGAAGGCACATACTTTAGCACCAAATTGGCTCTGGAAATGGTTTGATAAGTAAAACGCCATTTAACTTCTAACCATTCATTTGAAGTACTGAAATTATAATTAGCCAATTGGCCAAAATCTCTCTGATCTCCTTCAATGCTATTTCCCTTGAATGCATCATCAGAGCACACATCTCCTACCAAATAAAAGAAATCCATCTCCCACCAATCCTCTGGACTCAAGGACTGATAAATACCCATCACCGCTTTTCTAGCTTCACTGGCATTCGTATAGTAATTATCTAATGTTTGACTTCCCTGAATGGGTTCATCCAAGAAACCAGAACAAGACGAAACCACTAGCAATACAGCCATAACTAATTGTATTTTCACTTTATTCATGACCTAATTTTTTTGAGGGTTGAAAGAAACATTTATCCCAGCAGATAGAATTCTAGGCAGTGGGTAGTTACCCCAGTCTACGCCTCTGAGCGTCGCGGAACCACCTATATCAGGATCTAACCCGTCATATCCCGTAATGGTCAGTAAATTCTCTCCACTTACAAAAACCTGACACCTGGTCATGCTCAACTTTTCCACCCATTGATTTGGCAAATCATAAGCTAACTGAACATTTTTCATTCTAAAGTAGGATCCGTCTTGAATGTAATAGTTTGAATACCTGAAATTTTGATTGGCATCAGTATTAGTCAATCTCGGTTGAGTATTGGATGTTCCTTCACCATCCCAAGCGGATTCATATAATCCAGCAAAAGAATTATAATCTCCAGCACCAGTACTCGCATATGGACTCAATGCATTTAAAACATCTCCTCCCAATTTGCCAGTAAAGAGCATCGACAATGACAACCCTTTATATTTCAAGCCCAGGTTTATACCATAGGTCAAAATAGGTTCTGGGTTACCAATTACCATTCTATCATCTGCATTAATCATTCCATTGCCATCCAAATCTTTGAATCGAAAATCCCCTGGCCTTGCATTTGGCTGGATTCTATTTCCATTAAAATCAGTATAGTTACTCGCCTCTTGCTGATTCTGAAAAACCCCATCTGTCACATAGCCGTAAAACTGACCTGGTGCCTGTCCCTCAGCAGAATAACCTAGTAAATCCAATCGTTGATGATTTCCATCCCAAATTGCCTCGCCTTCAGCCAATGAAATCAACTGACTTTTGGAATGAGAGCCATTCACTCCTATAGAGTATTTAAAATCTCCTTTACTATTATTATACCCTACAGAAAACTCCATACCCCTTGTCTGCATCGTCCCGACATTAGACCAGGGAGTTTCAAATCCCCCTCCTATATACAATGGGACACTTTTTTGCATCAACATATCTTTAGTATTTCTCTGATAGGCATCGAATGTAAAAGCCAATGCATTATCTAATAATTCAATGTCAATACCAAGATTTACATCTTCCACTGTTTCCCATTTCAAATTGTCATTTCCAATGGTAGAAGGAGCAGCGGCCAATTCTATATCTTGATTAACACCCAACGCATATTGGTAAGGCGATATCTCAGTGATCTTTGCAAACTCATAAATCTCCTGATTGCCAATTTGACCCCATGAAGCTCTAATTTTTAGAAAATCAATGGCAGACAAATCGAAGAAATCTTCTTCTGTCAAAACCCATCCACCTGAAAGTGAAAAGAAAGGGGCCCATCTATTTTTTTCTGGAAAGACTGAAGAACCATCATACCTAAAACTTCCAGATAACTGATACTTACTTTTGTACTCGTACATCACTCTACTCAAAAATGACAATTGAGAATGGGGTTCATCATTTCTTCCTCCAACATTGAAAGCGCTGGTGGTCACATCCAAATACCTTAAATCGGGATGATTATTGGGTGTATTCTCACCACTTCCAGATAACGTCTGATGTGTAAACTTCTCAATGGTATTTCCTGCCATTACCGTCACATCATGGTCACCATAGGTTTTGGCAAAAGTGAGGATGTTATTGACCACATAGTTCGTCTTATTGTTATGACTTCTAGCAACTGAATTGAATTGTCTAAAATCATTTGGCTCTATATAATAATCCGGCTCAAAACTGTTATCCTCCCAATTACTCAAATAAAACCCGACACTAGATTTTAAGCTAATAGATTCAAATGGATGAATGTCTATGAAAATATTCCCAATTGACCTTTTATAATCTGTCGTGCTAAAGTTTCTTGCAAGTTGGCCTGCTACATTTGGTACATCTGTGATGGTCGGTGAGTAAATGCTAAATTCATATCTACCTACCTGCTCATAATCTGGCAACAAAGGGGAAGTCACGGGTTCAATTCTCATTGCATCCCAAACTAAACCGGGTCCATTTTCATATTTTGAATAGGCCATGGTAAAATTCTGCCCGACAGTTACAGAATTGGACAATTCATATGTGGTGTTAAGATTAAAGGTTAACCTTTCGTACCCACCACCTTTGACGATTCCTTCCTGATCGAAATATCCAATATTTGATGAAATTTTAAAATCTTCAGTTCCTTTAGAAGCACTAATATTGTAATCCTGTATGGGAGCTACTTGGGTAGAGTATTCCCACCAATTTGTCCCTGCGCCCAATTCTTGTGGGTTATTATACGGTGGTGCTCCCCCATCATTGGATGTTGCAGCATTTCTAATCAATGCATATTCGGTTGCATTCGCCATATTTGGGCTTTTTGCAGCTGATTGCACACTATACTTGGCATTCACATCGATAGTTGTTTGCCCCACTTTTCCTTGCTTCGTCACAACTATGATCACGCCATTCGAACCACGAGAGCCATAGATAGCCGCTGCTGCAGCATCCTTCAAAACTTGAATGGACTCAATATTTTTAGGGTTTAAAAATTCAATATCATCCACCAATTGCCCATCCACTACATACTGAGGAGAGTTGTTATTGAGTGTAGATACCCCACGAATCAAAACATTGGATTCCGTACCCGGCGCTCCTCCATTGGATGAAACCTGGACGCCAGCGACCATCCCGGATAGTGCATCAGACACTGATGGTGCACTTCGGGCTTGAAAATCTTCTCCATCTACTTTTGATATAGCCGCAGTAATTCCTCGTTTTGTTGATTCGCCATATCCTATGACGATTATTTCGTCCAATGATTGGACATCAACCTCCAATTGGACATTGATAATCGATCTTCCAGCAATGTTGATCGTTTGACTCTTATATCCTATAAAGGAAAACACCAAAGTGGCGTCCTGCCCCAGTTCAATGAAATAATTTCCATCAATGTCGGTAACAACTCCATTTGCTGTACCCTGAACCAATACATTTACACCTGGCAATTCATCCCTATCGGGCCCCGTTACCTTTCCACTTATGCTGATTTGATCTTGTCCTGATACCCACGTCAACGACGTGAGCATCACAACAAGAATCATGAATGATTTTCTTAGCATTTTGACTCTGTTCTTTTTATAAAAAATTTATTACTCTTTCCAGATCACAGCTTTCTTGGCAAAATCATCATACAGAATTGTATAATTCCCAGCCTGGCCACTAAGTGTCATTGAAGCCCCACCATCGACTACCATATTAGTCCATGAGATTGGCTCATTTCTAGCACCACCGTTTTCAAAACCTACTGTATAATCTCCTGATCCAGAAAATGAAATTTCCACCTCATCGTCCAACACTACACTTTCAGCACCGAATAAATGTTCACCATAACTGTAGAAGTTTGCTCCTAAGGCCGTCTCTACTCCATCAATTACTATGGACATATCAGTTCTAGCTGTTGTGTTATCTTCCAAATGAGTAAATTCTGTTGCTAAAGTTTCTAGGTTGAATCTCACAGTATAATAGGCAGGGTTCAGATCCATCGGAGGAAGGTCAAAAGCGATACTACTTTCATCATTGATCACGGCACCACTTGCGTTGAGTCCCCAGTTGTCAGGACCCCAATCTAACTGACCTAATATTTTAAATTCGTCATATCTTGAGATGTTTCCTGCACCATCGTCATACGCAGGCCAGCTTGGTAAAATCGTTTCATACCATCCAAAATCATCCGCATCAGGAGCAAATTCATAAGCATGCCCAGGATCCCAAGCCCACCATTGTATACCTCCAGCAATGTAGAGCGCTCGAGCAACAGGAACACTCACATTGACGACCACTGTTGTATTTGATGTTAGATCCGAAATGTTGGTAACGGTCAACACCACGTCATAACTTCCTTCTGCAGTAGCTGCTGGAATAGTAAATGAGTATTCAATAGGAATTGTAGTAGGGTTATCGTTAGTAGTCAAGTTGGCATTCAAGCCCAGTTCTTCATTCACAATGGTTAATGATTTGATACCTGCGTCATCACTCAAAGTTCCAGTAAAAGTTATTTCAGTACCGGCGTTTGCATCTATAGGAGAATCCGCCTCAATAGTCGGAGAGGTTGCAGGTGTGCTGCTATCATCACTACAACTTGTAATAAGCCCTATTACAAATAATAGAGCCAAGCTCATAATTTTTAAAAAGTTTGTCTTTTTCATATCGGTAAATTTTAATGTCAAATGAATCGATTCAATAGGTTTGAATCGCACTTTACAAATCTATAATTCAGTAATAAATACACAGTAAATTATCGTCCAATCAAGAGGGTGAAAATGACCAGCCTCAAGAATCATCCTCTAAACAGATATAAGGCACTATTTTGGTTTCAACGCACTCTCAATCCCATCCAAATTGACTGAGTTATTTTTAGAATTTTGATACTGAGAAGGCAACAATCCAAATTGCTTCTTGAAGCAATTCCTGAAATACTTTAAATCAGTAAAACTCAAGGAAAAAGCTACTTCAGAGACGCTCATTTCTTCAGTGAGCAACATTTCAGCTGCACGTTTAAGTTTAATCGTTCTTATTAGTTGCGAAATGGATTGCCCGGTCAGTGATTTCACCTTTCTATACAATGAAGTCCTACTAAAACCAAGTTCCATACATAATGCGGGCACATTGATCTCACCTTTTTGGAGCAATTCCAAGACGGTAGATTCAAAATGCAACACAAATTCCATTTCTTTAGATGGTAAATTTTGTTCTGCCCAGTCACCATTCTCATATATATGCCTCAGTTGATCTCTTGAAGACAATAAATTATCAACTCGGGTCATGAGCAGCTTAGAATCAAACGGCTTAGTTATATATCCGTCTGCACCAGATTCATAGCTTTTTATTTTGGTCTCGTTGGCACTCTTGGCGGTCAATAAAATCACAGGTATATGACTTGTTGAGGTATGGCTTTTGATGGCCTTGGTAAATTCTATACCATCCATTTCTGGCATCATCACATCACTAATAACAATATCTGGTGCATATTCCTGACTCATTTGCAAAGCATCTTTTCCATCCCTCGCCTCCAATACTTTGAATCGATCTTTGAAGATCGAGGACACATAATTTCTTATGTCCGCATTATCATCGGCTATCAATAATACTTTATCCATCGATGAAAGATTTTCATCCTCATTGGCTACCTCTATGCCAATTATTTCTGGCAGCTCCTCTTCTGAATCATTGTTTGCTTCTATGAACCTTACATGATCTTTGCCCTCAAAGAATGATTTACTGCCTGGAATCTTGACAATAATTTTTGTTCCTATGTTTAAATCACTTTCAATATTTAAAGTACCACCATGTAATTCAACAAAACTTTTACTTAAGGCCAGACCAATACCAGTGCCGCCTGTCCCTATCGAATTTGTCGCTTGATAAAATGGGGTGCCGATTTGGCCTAGTTCTTCTTTTGCGATCCCTCTGCCTTCATCTTCCACCTCTATAACAATACCGTTATCTTTTTGATATGCTCCAAATTTAACTTTCTTCCCCTTTTCAGAATATTTCAATGCATTCGAAAGGATATTGTTTAAAACAATTTGAATTTTCTCAATATCAATCCAAGCATGGAGGTCCGTTTCACAATAAAACCCAAAAACAATTCCACGATCTTTGGCTAAATAAGTAAAACTTTCAGCCTCCTCCTGCACCAGGATATGTAAGTCGTATTGCCCTACATTGAGCACGGTATTTTCAGTTTCAATTTTTCTAAACTCCAGTAGTCGATTGATAAGCTTTAGAAGAACTTTTGAATTTCTTCTAATAAGCTGCAGTGATCGTAGCTGAAATTCATCCATGGATTTATTTCTCAATAAATCATTCACAGGCCCCATAATCAATGTTATAGGTGTTTTTAGTTCGTGCGAAAAGTTGGTGTAAAACCGTAATTTCTCCTGCATCACATCATGCTCCTGCTGTCTCAGTTTTTGTTCATAGAATAAGGTTTGTTTTAATGCTATTTGCCTGTTGTTATACTTGATGAGAACATAAACGATCAAAGTAACTATCAAAAAATAAAAAGTAAAAGCTGTCCAAGTTTTCCACCATGGTGGAAAAATCGTAACGGGTATTTCAGTAATGGATCCTTTTTGGCCATTGACCACATCCACAATCCTTGCCTTCAGTACATATGAGCCACTGGGAATACTTCTATAAGTTGCCCTATTTACATTTTCGCTAGCGTTCCATTGTTTATCAAAACCTTCCAGCTTGTACTCGTAGTTCCAATTTTTATTGTGTTGAAATTTCAAGGCTTGAAAAGCAACTGAAAAAACAGCTTGATCATGATTAAATTTCAGTTCTTTAGCAATGGGTAAACTTGTGGACATTGGCGACTCTTCTTCCCCAGGGTATATGTGCTCATCCCAAATTTTTAGTTCCGTAAATGTTAAAGAAGGTACCCCCCCACTGGCAAGCAAATCAGACGGGTAAAATAGGTTTGTAGAATGAATACCTCCAAATACCAAATACCCATTTTGGGACAAAAGACCCGAACCATCATTGTATTGCTGATCCTTGAGACCTGGGTACCCTTCGAAATTCATGATCGTTTTATCTGCAAGCTGAACTGCTGACAACCCAGTATTTGTACTGGCCCATACATTGCCTCTTTCATCATTGACCAATGCTCTAACCGAGTTGTTTGCCAATCCATCGGACTCAGTCAAGAATTCAAACTTCTCGGTTTGGATATTAAATATTGCGATTCCTTCTTGCTTGGTACCTATCCAAATTTCTGATGCCAATGAAATCATAGATAGTCCAATGGGTGTGTAGGCAATTTGACTTCCATGCCAATTAAAATATTCTACTTCTCTGCTACTCAAATCATACCTAGCCAACCCTTCTCCAAAACAGGCCATCCATAATACTCCTTTGGTTTCACAAATAGCACGAATATCTAACCCTTCTGTATTCTTGATCAATACAAAATCGTCCATCACTTCATCAAAATAGTGTAATCCTCCTCGGTTGGTTCCTACCCATATGGTCTCATTCTTTGATTGATATATCGTTCTGACATCATTAGATTGAAGTCCATTGCCCTGATATTTTCTTACTTTTTTCCTATCACTAGAAATAACATTGACCCCTCCATCATAGGTTCCTAACCAAATATTGTTCTTCACATCAACACATCCAGTCAATATAGCATCATCACTCAATCTCAAGCCCCCTTCTAACGAACCTATAAATTCGATCTTTTGAGTACTTGGATCAAAAACATTCACGCCTCCACCATCGGTCCCCAACCAAAGTTTGCCTGCGTGATCTTCACAGAGCCCCCAGACACTTTGGTGACTCAATGTATTGGAATGATTAACTCTCTTTCTCAGCGTATAAATATTCTCACCATCGGGATTAAAAATATTGATCCCACTATTGTGTGTACCCAACCAGATATCTCCAGTTTTATCTTGATAAACTTTACTAATCGTCCTATGAGAAACACTAAGTCCATCCAAAGAGGGTGGGAATAATACTACTTTGATTGATGAAACATCAACCAAAAGCTCATCCACAACTATCTCTAACAAACCAGAATTTCTAGTTCCTGCCCAAATCCGCCCCTTGTTATCCTCTTGGATTGAGAGGATTTCATCATCTGGAAAACCTGCTATCGTATTTGAATCCAGCTTCAACCAATCCAGTCCTCCCAACTTAAAAACAAAAATACCTTCGTTAGTTCCTACCCATATATTCCCAAATGAATCCACATGGATCGTATGTGACGAAATGTATTCTTTGCCACACAGCCTTTGGGGTGGAAGTGATTTTGTAATCATTGAATTTAAATCAATATGTACAATCCCAGAATTCCAGGTACAAATCCATAATTGATTATTCACATGAGATAAATGGGTTACGCCCATGCTGTGTAGATCTATATCCTGCAGTTCATTTGCATAGTTCAAAGAGTTAAATTGTCCGTTGGAATATGACACTACCCCTCCGCCAAAAGTCCCGAAATATATGACTCCATTATCTCCTTGAGTGGCTGAAGTAAAGCTCTTTTTGTAAGCATCTTGTGACCCATATTGAGGGTGAAACGACTCAAATTTATCAGTCACATAGCTATATCTCCCTAAACCAAAGTCAGTCATAAACCAAACATCATTTTGATCATCTACAAATAGAGACTGTACATTGTTATTTGGTATCGAAGGAGATTCGCTAACATGTCTAAAGCTGGTAAATCCCTGACCGTCGAATTTGAACAACCCGTCCTCGGTACCCACCCATATAAACCCCAGGGTATCTTGAACAATATCGTTGATCACATTATTCGTTAAACCATCACTTTCATTTAGCTGATAGAACATATGTTGCTTAGGAAGCAATTGCTGTCCTAGAGCCATGTAGGAGAAACAAACAAAAGGTATGATAAGCAACCTTAGACAACCCGCTTTCAATAGTCCAAACACCATTCTATAAATTTAGTAATCAAGATTCACAATCACCTATATTAACAGATGCAGATTTCATTCGCAATATGCATCCATGATTGAGACAATTAACCACCTAAGGATGGACAAAATGCACCCTTTAAACTCTGATTAAAAACGAGGTTATAGCCTCAAAATTGAAAATGTCAGAATACTTTTCTGAATATGATGTACCAAAACTGTTTACACTCCTTGAAGAAAAACATTTACACTTACCAAGAGACATACATTCCTCATTATCAAAAAATCACAAAACAAAAGGGTTAAACAAACGGTAATATAATTGACACTTTTTTTGACAATAGTCGTCATTACGCTTAATAGAACAGATTACGATAAGTAACATGCAATCTGTTGACAGCTCAGCTACAATGGAACGTGATTGAGCACACCACAGTACCTTGGCCTTAACAGTGTTTAGTTTACAGAATCATTCAACTCTCTATCAGTTATATTATTTGGTAAATTCTCCGTGAGACATAGTATTCGAGTCACCAACAGATCAAAAGTCAGTTTCCATCCTTCATTTTTCCCTTCGTTTAATGTTGCCTTTTCATCAACACCTAACTGTTCTAGTCGAAAACATAAAGCAACTACTAATTTCAGCGTTTTATATTTACAATCAGCAGCAGATATGAATGACATGTCATGCTTGCAATAATAAAACAGCTTGAATAATGCACTTACAACTTTATAAGTACACTCTGCATAAACCTGAATATTTCTATCGTATAATTCAGGAAAAATTTCATTACTACTATCTCGCAAAAGCGTACTGCAGTGAATAGATAATTTTTCCATCTGTTCCAATAGGTCTTCTGAAGGCATTAGCCTGCCTACTTGCATGCTGGCAGAGCTGTCAAAATTTTTCATTGTTAATTCACGATTCATTACTTTTCTTATTGATACCAATATGTGGTTTGAGTTTAATTGTTTTGAGTAACAGGACATACCTTTAGTAGGCGAACATTTTTTGATAAGAAAACATTATCTCCAGGTATTATTCTTAAACCCTTTCAGGTAGGTTTCACATAATTCGTAGGATCCGATGTAGAGAATTTGATCCTTAATGTAGAGGGCAAATGCATTGAGACTTTCTTCAAACACAATTCTTTCTGATTTGTGTTTCGTGAATAAATTTAGCATGATAATTAATTTGTGTCTTGTAAATGATTATTACTAATTCGCAGTTAAATAGGCAGTTTTGTTATTAGCATGCTCATTATACCATTTGTAGTATATATTGTAATCCTTCCGAATTTGGATCACTGTTTCCTTGTCTTTATCTTTAATGATTTTGATTATTTGATGCACCCATTTAAACTCCCCCTTGTAATAGAAGTACAAAACCGCATCTGATATACCTCTTTTTATGGATGTTTCTTTTTTATCAGTTGCTAACTGGTAGTCGTCAGCTTTCAAGTAGAATATCGTCAAACCTGTTTTTTCGCTCAAGTATTGCTGATGTGGGCCCAGGTCCTTTAAGTAAGAAAAATCTTGTACCCGATGTATAGCAAATGCGCCAATCATAATTTTATAACTCAAATCACCTAGCGTTGTTTGAGTAAGAAGTATATGCCTGTCGTCAAGCATGATTCCTATGCCAGATCCTTTTTTATGTGACTCTGTAGTTATCAGGTTGTTTCGTGAAATACCTCGCTGATGAATCGTATTTTCAAGGTCAAATGCGTAGGCATTAGTATTCATTCGAAGACTTACAGTAGGGTCCTTTAATATTAACTTTGAAATTAAGTTTATTTTAACTGAATCTCCAGTGTTAAATTTTTGATTGGCATACTCGAAATTATCGATATCTGTAATTGAATACTCAACAAGCCTTTTTGTTATTTGTACCCGCAAATCAATATTAAGGTTCTTACTTAAGAGTAAAGAATCCATGCTGAGTTGGCCCGCATTTTTCTTTATTTTAAACCAAATAGAATCTTCCAGTTCGAAGCTCAACAATTCATCATCAAACTGGATCACTATTTCATGACGGTGTTCAACTTTGGGAATTGCGATAACCTCAACTTTATTTCTTTCTATTCTCTTTAAAGAAATACTTATAGACTCATTTACAAACCCTTCTTCTAATTTAACTATTGATGTTTCAAACGCCAATCTGGAAACACCAATAGTTACTTCTTTATTTACGGGTACGAAAATTTTGTACCCCGTAGCATCTTGAGTATATGGAAGAGATATTACCCTTTCATCAGAAATAAATTTTATTGACTCTGATTTCTCAGATATTGCTTGCGGATCTCCTGAAACGGTAAGATGAACTACCCTATTTTTTTGTTTGAAATAAAAGATATCATCATTCCCATTTCTATTAGAAGCAAAATACCCCTGCCCACCATCTTCATCAAACACAATAGAGAAGTCATCATTTCTAGAGTTTAAAGGGTACCCCAGATTTTTGGGTTTACTCTCTTTATATGAATCTAAGGACAATTGAAAAATATCTAACCCTCCAATTCCTGGATGACCGTTAGAAGAGAAATATAATGTATTGTCACGAATAGTTGGAAACACCTCATTTCCGCTGGTATTAACTTTATCTCCAAGGTTTTGTGGTTGCGTCCATTTATTGGAAATAAATTGACTGATGTATAGGTCACTGCGTCCAAATCCACCATTCTTGTCTGAACTAAAGATCAAGGTTTTTCCATCTTCAGAAATGGCCGGATGAGTGATGTTATGATTTGGTAAATTGAAGGGGAATGGTGTAATATTCGTCCATTTATTTGTTTGAGTATCTAGTTCTGCCATGAACAAACCCATTGGAACTATTTCATTAGACACCTTCGTATCCAAAGATCTTGAATAAATCATCTTACCACCTTCGTCATAAAAACAAACGGGCCCATCCTGATAGGGGGTATTAAGAGACTTACTATAGTTTTTAATATTGGAAATAATTTCAGGAGAAGCGGAATTCAACTCACCTACACATATGTCCAAATACCGCTGATTATCAACACTTTTACTCCATACATTCAAATTGACTGTCAATTTAGCATTGCTTGAATACACGAGTTGCTGACCGTAAAAAACAGGGCATATTTCAGAAAATTGAGTATTAAGTGATGTCGTCTTTACCGAGAATAATAGTGAATCTGTCATAAAGGACTCAAAATCATCCATTGACTTTAAAATATGGCTAAGAAAACGAATGCTCTGCCCTTTTTTTGTACTGATCTCCATTACCTTTTGTATCTGATCTACATCACCAAGGCTAAAGAGGGTTCGCAAGTAATTGGCATAAGACCTTTGATCAAAAGCAACAGTATCATGGAGTGCTTTAGTATACCATTTTGCTGCATTTTCTAGGTTCCTTAATTCATAATAACATTGACCTATTTTAAGGTGTAAATCTTTTCCATGAGACTTTTTGCTTTGAACGTTTTTGTAGACGGCTAGCGCCTCTTGGTATCTTCTTGCTCCGACTTCTTTGTCAGCATAGGCCAACTCCTTAGAGTAGTCCTGTGCCACTGATAAATTGACAGAAAATAGAAGAACGATAATTAATATAACTTTCATTTTTTTTACTTTAGAATAACCTAGGTGACAGCACAACTTTCTTTTCTCGCAGTAATCGATAACTAATCAATATTTCATGAGAATTCATTTGTAGTGCTATATTCTTGTTTGATGGGAAATCATATGAATACCCAAAGGCCAGATTATTATTAATCTGTATTTCAAAAAAAGTGGCAAATACGCCTGATGTTCGATAGGTCATTCCCACCCATACTTTATTATTCCATAAGAAACTAGCACTTACATCCAATTGCGAGGGGTTGGCATAAACGTGCTTATATAAGAATGTTGGTCTAAATCGAATGGATGGATATAAATCAAATATATATCCTCCTGTGACGAATATATGTCTCAATTGATCAATAGGGTTTGCACTCCCCGATTCTGTTACCCTATGATTAATTAGAAAAGGAGAAGAAAGGCCAAAATAATAGCTACTTGATGAATATAGAATGCCAGCACCAGTATTGAAGTAATTCCTCTTAACCTGCCCATAATTAAACGAAGGGTCCGAAAAATCATTCCCACCTATTAGTACCTGCTGATTGGCATGATAAATATTTAACTCGTTAAAGTTGGTGTTATTAGAAGTCATACCACCTTGCATGCCAAATGAGAAAGTGGATTTTCTAAAAGGTATTTTATATGATGCCGTGACATAAAACCCTGTTTGCTTTGATACTGCTACTTGATCATTAACAATCATAAAACCCAATCCAATGTATCTATTTTTAGTCAAAGTATGAAAGGCCAATGATTGCGTCTTTGGAGCTCCTTCAATGTCCAAATCACTCACTTTTGCTATTACTGATATGTATGGCACTCCATGTACTCCAGTATACGCTGGGTTAATGGATATCCCATTAAACATATACTGTGAGAATATGGCTCTTTGTTGTCCTTGGACAGCAAAAAAACTGACCCCTAATAATACTATTAATCCTATCTTTTTCATGTTTTATCTTTTTAGATAAATAAATCCTTTCACTTCTTGATTCGATGACTCGAGTGATATAGCGTATAAGTAAATACCATCTACAAGTGTATATCTAGACTCTCCCATCCATCGAATGCTTGTATTGTTATACCCATCGAAACTCGCTACTCGATCACCCCACTTGTTATAAATAGTAACTGAGTTATTTGGGAAATTCTCTATATTTCGAATGTGCCAGTAATCATTCATACCATCACCATTTGGTGAAAAACCCTGTGAAGCCCACACGAGATCCTCGACAATGAATTTCACTTCCATCAAGCCTTCTGAAGAGCTGCCACTTTTGTCTGCTATGAGATAAGAAACATTTAAGTCCCTTGTTGGTAGATTATCAAATTCAACCACCACCATGTTGTCTTCAATTTGAAACGGAGTTCCGTTTTCTGCAATAGCTGACAGTAACACCAACTCGTCATTGAAATCAATATCATAATCATTGGCTAGTACATCTACATAAATAGGAGTTCCAGCTTCTTGATATTCAACATAATCATCCTCAGTAATCGGTGCGTCATTCGTATTTACAACTATCACCTCAAATTTCTGAACACTATATCCATTTCCATCGGTCACTTGCAATTCGATACTGTGAGCACCTACCATATCGTTGGTTGGAAGGCCAGTTAACACAGGAAAATTACCATTAGACAACTCCATCCAATCAGGTATGTTGATGGCTTGAACAGTCGTTTTATCATTATCAATATCATTGACTTCAATATCATATCTATAACCATCATCTTCGTCCACAAACAACACAGGATAAGACTCAAATACTGGCGCACTATTCTCAACAGATACCCTGACTTTTTGCATACAAGTCGCTGTGTTACCTGCATCGTCTGTCACTATCCAAGTCACCGTCGTCTCACCGATTGGGTAAGTCGCTGGTGCATNNCTGTTGCTGGTGCAGTTAATGTCACTGTCGCGAAGTTCTTGGTAGCGTCTGTGTTGGCAATTACATCAGCCACGCAAGTGATGGTTGGACCTTCGTTATCAGACACCGTCACTTTTTGAGTACAAGCTGCTGTGTTCCCAGCATCATCTGTCACCGTCCATGTCACTGTTGTCTCACCAATTGAATAAGTCGCTGGTGCAT
>JAOPTS010000117.1:758-940 GCA_051531955.1 Reichenbachiella sp. | reverse complement strand
CTGCTGTTGCTGGTGCAGTTAAGATTACTGTAGCGAAGTTCTTAGTTGCATCAGTGTTCGCTGTTGCATCAGCAGCACAAGTGATGGTAGGATCTTCATTGTCAGACACCGTTACCTTTTGTGAACATGTTGCTGTGTTACCCGCATCATCTGTCACCGTCCAAGTCACTGTTGTCTCTCCG
>JAOPTS010000117.1:0-701 GCA_051531955.1 Reichenbachiella sp. | reverse complement strand
TAGCAAAGTTCTTAGTAGCATCAGTGTTCGCTGTGGCGTCCGCAGCACATGTGATCGTTGGATCTTCATTATCAGATACCGTTACTTTTTGAGTACACGTTGCTGTGTTACCTGCATCATCAGTTACCATCCAGGTTACAGTAGTGATCCCAATCGGGAAATTAACCGGAGCGTTATTAGTAATTGAAGCTATGGTGCCATTGTCTGTAGCAGTGGCTATACCAATAGACAATCCATTTGCCATATTCAAACCTGCATCTGTAGATGAGATGACATTAGCTGGACAAGTAATTACTGGCGCTTGATTATCGTTCACCATCACCCTTTGTGTACAAGTTGCTGTGTTACCTGCATCATCTGTTACCGTCCAAGTCACTGTTGTCTCTCCGATTGGATAAGTCGCTGGTGCATCATTAGTCACGCTGGCTACATTGTNNTGTTGCTGGTGCAGTTAATGTTAGGGTAGCGAAGTTCTTTGTTGCATCAGTATTAGTTGTTACGTCAGCGGCACAAGTGATGGTTGGATCTTCGTTGTCTGAGACGGTTACTTTTTGTGTACAAGTCGCTGTGTTACCCGCATCATCAGTCACTGTCCATGTTACTGAAGTTTCACCCATTGTGTAAGTAGCTGGTGCAGCGTTAGTCACGCTGGCTACATTGTCGTTATCTGCTGTTGCTGGCGCTGTTAATGTTAGGGTAGC
>JAOPTS010000116.1:98744-103831 GCA_051531955.1 Reichenbachiella sp. | reverse complement strand
AAATGGGGTTAAACAACCAGGGTTCAAAGGACCAAGTTCGAGAAACAACATTAAGTTTTATGATGCCAGTGATTATCATTAGCAGTCTCATATTGTTGGCTGGTTATGGATTGATGAGTTTCGGGAGTTTGAAAACAGTAAAGTATTTTGGAGTGCTATGTAGTGTCACTATCATATCAGCTTTGTATTCACAGCTCATCGTATTTCCATATCTATTGAGAAGGTTGGGAATTTAAAGGATGTACTTGTAAAGGAGTTGTTTCATAAATAGGTATCCATGAAGACAAACCGTGTATTGAAGGGTATATCATTAAGTAGTAGTATAAGAAGTAGTTATGATACGATCATGGGATGTTACGAAATACTCTATTTAACATAATATTAATTATATAACACAATTAGGTTTGTGTGCTGGATACAGTGTCTGCTTATGAAGTGTAGCAGATAATTAGAAATGAAATGTAACAGTTATCTGAAAATTAGAGTAAACTGACAGAATAGTTAGTCAAAAATTAGAGTTTGCTCAATTCCTCATCATTCTATTGTAATGAATACTGTTCACAAGTTTTAAATCAACTAACAACTCAATATGAGAATCTGATCTGAAATACTCCTTTAAAAAATTTCTGATGTCATCGATTTGTCCATGCTTTTGATAAAGCATTCTACCAAAAAGGATTTCTGGAAGACTCCGAATGGTTAAAATGGAATCCATCGAGTGTTTAGAAGAGCTGAATGAGTAGTATTACGATATTACTAGAAATGAAAAACACGGTTCAAAAAGGACCTATCTAAAGCAACAATTCATCACCACCCCCTAAACTCTCCATACTAAACTTACCTAATAGTAAACAGCACTTTTTTATCCTGCAGGTTTAGTCATAATATAATGACCTATAACAATCCAAAATTTGTACCTACTATAGCTTTTGACCATTATATAAGAGGTGATTTTATATACAGTTGAAAGAATCAAGTCTTAGTATATGATTCTATAGTATTTTAGCGGCACCAAAATTTTCGGGCATAAGCAATCATGGGATCACCTCCTGCTACTATACTTAAAAAGCGCATTATTACATGGATATCAATATTCATTGTACTTGTCTTGGCGTTCTTTGGTGTTCTTAAATTAGGGATTCATTACTCCAAGGAAATTCTTTTTGAACTCGTAAAAAGGGAAACAAATGGTTATTACCAACTCTCCTTCGATGAGTTAGATATCGATGTATGGAATCGCGGGATCAAACTAAAAAATGTATCGTTAAAGCCTGATTCAACCAAGGACTTTCAAGCAACAGGACTTAACAATCTATATGATTTGGAATTAGGTGGCCTTCATATTGATATAGAATCTATTAGTAGTATATATACAGGTCAACAATTGGTGGTTGAGAATGTTCGTATGATCGACCCTCGGGTACACATCATAAGGAAGGATACTAGAGTGGTACAAAGTTTCAGTATTCAAACTGGTAATTTATACAAAGAAATTTCAGATTACCTCAAAGTACTTCGTATTGATATACTCTCCATTGAAAATGCTGAATTATCACATTCACCAAGTGATTTTGGCTTGGGGAGTATTGATTTTTTCATTAAAAATTTATTAATAGATTCAGCATCGAGACCTAATCAAAAATTCTATTCCGAAAGTATAGAATTAGAAGTTCATAATCAGACTTTCATATTAGGAGACAGTATTCACCAATTGAGCTTTGATCGTTTTCTGTTGTCTACAGCTGATTCTGTTTTGACTTTCGAAAACCTAATTATAAAGCCTATTAGTGTAGCACATGGTATTATTCACCAATCGTCTGATAAAACTGTATACAACATTACCATTCCAAAATTAAAGTTGAATGGTGTTGATTATTTCTCTGCCTATCGAAATAACCATCTTGAAATAGAGGATCTTTCATTCATAGATTCTCACATAATTCTCGAAGACCAAACGCATTCGAGAAAAAATCAATCAGTGAAAAAGAATAATTCATTGCTCAAACATCTCTTTAAGATTTTTGATGAAGTGAAGGTGGGAAAAATGAGGTTTATCAATACCAATTTAGATCTAAAAACCAATAAAGACTACAACCAAAATTACCAACATGTGAAGTCCAAAAGGTCAGATATTGTCCTGTACAACTTCATTCTTGATAGTAGTAATTATAAATTCGATTATGGTAAAAAGTACTTTGATGACCTTGATCTTATCATCAAAGACTATAGTTCTTATCTACCTGATAGTATTCACACGATTAATTTTGACTTACTCCAATTAAGCTCATATGATTCTCTATTAATTTTCAAAAATTTTAAGATTTCAAATAATGGAAAAGGAAGCCCTTCAGATATGTTCCTTTCCGTTGACCTTCCTTTGCTCAGTTTAAAGGGTCTGAACTATTTGGATGTTTTGATGCATAAGAAGTTATTGATCCGTGAAATGCAACTGCAAAGTCCAAACATTATTTTTGAAAAGACATCTAAGAAGCTTGAGAAGAAAGTTTTTTCACCAGATAGCGTTTACTCGATATTAGCACCTTATTTTAAGGTGGTGGGCATACAAAACTTAATAGTGAACCAAGGCCTGTTTTCAATCAACAAACAACTCAGATTAGGACAAGCAAATTTAATGGTCTCGAATTTCAATATTAACAATAGTTCCAACTCCTGGTATGATGTGTTGGATGATGTTGAATTGAAAATTCAGCACATGGTGATAAATGATGAAGCCTTCCAACTGAAAGCAGATCATTTAAAGCTAGATAGAATCGCCAGTCGGTTGATTATTGATGACGTAAGTATGGACTACTTGGATCAAAACACCTCTGCTTCAGGAACGCTAACCCAACTAACTATTGCAGGGATAGACCTGGATAGTATTTCTACAGGACATTATTTGGCCTTTGATTCAATCAAATTGGACAAACCGAAGATTCAGGTTGAGATATTAAAGCCCAGCGAACGCAAATTAAGAAGCAATATTTTAGGGGATAAGTTAATTGAGGTAGTCAACGGACAGATTAATGGTAAAATGCATAATGCTACAGTCTTTAGTTTTAATAAAATCAATGCAGAACTAACGCTTGGAGAAATTAACGAAGTACACTTTGGTCATGTAGAGCAAATCAGTTTTACTTTACCTCAATCTGCTCATCAATTGAATGTCAGGAAATTTACCTTAACTGAATCACAAGATTTAACTATTACAGACATTGAGCTGAGAAGTATCCGGGACACACTGTTGCACAAGGTTGAGTTGAATGGTCACATACCTACCCTAACCCTTCATGGCATCAACCAAAAGATGTTATGGCAGCATCATAAGCTAGAAGGTGATAGCCTATCTATCCATTATCCAGATCTTAACTTGAATTTGAATGATATCAAGACAGCGCTAGCTCCAACTGATCCTCTGGAAGTACAATTCAAGAAAGTCATAATAGAAAAGGCACACTTGACTTTTTCGAACAAGGGCCAGTCGGCTTTCGAAAGGATCAAAATACCAGAGTTGTCTCTTACTCTTGAAGGGTTCCAATACCCACAGAAATCAGTATTGAGTGCTGATCACTTAATTTATGCAGATGATGTGACCTTGAATGTTAAAGATCTCGAACCCATCTTGACCAATGGGGATGCCTTTATCATTCGCCAGCTAAATTTTAATAAAAAGCATGCACTTGTTTTAATAGATACTTTGAATTTTGATCAAGCCAATAGCAGTACAGCTGCCCTCCTACCTCACATTAAAATAATCGGTCTTGACTTCCATGCTTTTTTGAACAAACAACAATTAAAATTGGACAGTATTCAAATGTCAGCATCACATATCACTTTGGATCATCGTGTTATAAAAATGGATAAACAGTCTACCAAAAACACCATTCCAGAATCCATTGATATTAAATTTTTCTCTTCGATAGCAACAGAAATTGAGCTCAAAGACAGTTTGAATACAACCAGCTATGCTATTCACGAGGGTGGTTTTGAATTCCACGAATTTTACTCAAAAGGAAAAATCGTTTGGAATCAGTTTTTAAATCACACGCAATTTGCTTCCATCAGTGGTAAAAATCTTGCGGTCCCTTTGCCTGATAGTTATCAACTCCATATTGATCATTACGAATTGAAACATCCAAAAAATACTTTAACCTTGGATCATCTCAACCTCACTTCAGCGTTTACGGCTGCCGAATACACCTCCCATCTGACTTATCAAAAGAATTGGTTTGAGGTAAGTGTTGATGACATTACTTTTAGCGGGTTAAATTTTAAAAAAGCATTGAAAGACAGAGAGTACTATACCGAAAAAATATTATTTGAAGGTTTGAATGCCTTGATTTATCGTGATAAGTCTGTTCCATTCCAACCTTTAGTTGTTCAAGAACTACCTCAAAGTATTTTACGGAAAATTGATAAGTGGATATACATTGACACACTACAAGTCAAGGGTGACATTACTTACCAACAGAAGCCTGAGAAAAAGGAAGAAGTAGGAGAAATAAGTTTCAATAGTTTGGATGCTTCCCTGTTTCAAATCACTACAGTCGACAGCATGGTAAAGGAACCCATGCATTTTGTCTCTACAGGCTTACTTGCTGACAATGCCAATTTTGAGATTAGCGTACTATTCGATATGAAAGACCCAAAAGACAAATTCAATTTCAGTGGCCATATTGATGAGATGCAATTGGGTTCCCTAAATAATATGCTCCGGCCTGTAGCAAATATCAACATCAAAGACGGATACGCAGAGCGAATAGATTTTAACATAGCCGCCAATAATGAATTGGCTACAGGTGATATGAACCTACGTTATAACAATTTGAAAATTCAAATTCTGAACCCCGAAGCAAATGACTTGAAAGGTTTGAATAAAGGGGTGAAGACTTTCTTTGCCAATACATTTGTAGTAAAAAGTAAAAACCCAAGCTTCGTAGTATTAAGGTCAGGCAAAATATTTCAGACAAGAGATTCTTCTCGAGCTATCTTTCATTATTGGGCACAATCTCTACTTAGTGGAGCAGTGAGCAGTATTGGCATTCATAAAAGTGATAAAGCTGAAAAGAAGTATGGTAAAGAAGTTG